>CAZYPO010000046.1:0-11493 GCA_964649225.1 uncultured Gemmatimonas sp.
CCCAAGGAGCAGTTCGGCTGGAGCGTGGGCGACGATTACAAGTTGGCCACCTATACTCAGCTTAGTGAGTACTGGAAGCAGCTGGCGGGCGAGTCGCCGCGGCTGAAAATGGTCTCTATCGGGAAGACCGCTGAGGGCCGGGACCAGTACATGATGATCATCAGCTCGCCGGCCAATCTGGCGAAGCTCGACCGCTACAAAGAGATCTCGGCCAAGCTGGCGCGCGCCGAAGGCCTGACCGACGAGCAGGCCCGGGCCCTGGCCAAGGAAGGCAGGGCGGTGGTCTGGATCGACGGCGGCCTGCATGCCAGCGAGGTGCTCGGCTCGCACCAGCTCCTCGAACACGTCTGGCAGATGGCCAGTCAGAACGACCCGGAGACCCTCCGGATTCTGGATGACGTGATCCAGCTCGTCGTGCAGGTCAATCCGGACGGCCAGGAGCTGGTCGCGAACTGGTATATGCGGCGCGCGGATTCCTCCCGCCGCAGCATGAGCGATCTGCCCCGGCTCTATCACAAGTACGTCGGGCACGACGACAATCGCGATTTCTACATGAATGCGATGCCGGAATCGGAGAACGACAGCCGGATCATGTACCGTGAGTGGTACCCGCAGATCATGTACAATCACCACCAGGCCGGCCCCGCTGGCACCGTGATGTTCGCCCCGCCCTTCCGGGATCCGCACAACTATTTCTTCGACCCGCTCGTGGTCGATGAGATTTCGCTGGTTGGTGCTGCCATGCACGCGCGCTTCTCCGCCGAGGGCAAACCCGGGATCGTGGAGCGCTACGGCGCCAGCTATCAAACCTGGTTCAACGGCGGGCTCCGAACCACCGCCTACTTCCACAACATCGTCGGGCTGCTCACCGAGACGATCGGCAATCCGACCCCGATGCAGATTCCGTTCGTGCCCGACCGCCAGCTTTCCAACAGCGATTTGCCTTACCCCATCGCGCCGCAACCCTGGCACTTCCGCCAGTCGATCGACTATTCGATCACGGCCAATCGGGCGGTCCTCGATCTCGCCTCCCGCTATCGGGAGACCTTCCTCTACAACATCTACCAGATGGGCCGCAACGCGATTTCCCGCGGCAACAAGGACAGCTGGACCACGACCTCGCGCGAGATCGAGGCGGTCAAAGCGGCGGTGGCGCGAGACTCGGCGGCGCGCCGGCAGGCGGGAGGCGGTGGTGGAGCGGGCGCGGTGCCCACGCGGTTTTTCGACTTGCTGCATCGTCCCGACGACCGTGACCCACGGGGTTACATCCTGCCGAGCAATCAGCCGGATTTCCTGACCGCCACGAAGTTCGTCAATGCCCTCATCAAGTCGGGCATCGAGGTCCAGCACGCCACTACGGCTTTCACCGTGGCCGGCAAGCAGTACCCCGCCGGATCGTACGTTATCAAGGCCGCCCAGGCGTTCAGGCCCCACGTGCTCGACATGTTCGAGCCCCAGGACTATCCGGATGACCTGCTCTATCCGGGCGGCCCGCCCCGGCCACCCTACGACAACGCCGGCTACACCCTCGCGCTCCAGATGGGCGTCAAGTTCGATCGCATCCTGGACGGCTTCGATGGGCCCCTCGTGAGGCTGGACGGCCTGCTCGCCAAACCGCCGCTCACCCTATCGCTCGGGAAGGGCCGGGCGTACCTCATCGATCGGCGGATCAACGACGGGTTCCTTGCCGTCAATCGGCTGCTCGCGGCCAAGCAGCCGGTGCGGGTGCTCGGCCAGGCCGTCACCATCAACGGCGTCACTTATCCGACGGGAAGCTGGTACGTCCCGTCGAACCCCAGATCCACCGCCATTCTGAAGCAGCTTGCCGATGAGAAGGGCCTGCCCGCGGTTGCCGTGAATTCGGGGCCGGGCACCGCCACCCCATTGCGCCCCATCCGGGTCGGCCTGTGGGATCAGTACGGCGGCTCCATGCCGTCGGGGTGGACCCGCTGGATGTTCGAGCAGTTCGAGTTCCCCTTCGAGGTGGTGTACCCCCAGCGGCTCGACGCGGGCAGCCTCAAGGATCAATTCGACGTGCTGGTGTTCGTGGATGGCGGTATCCCCGGTCCGGCCGGTGGCGCCGCGGCCACGGCTTCGCGGCGCTTCGGCAACGAGGCCGCGGACGATCTTCCCGCGGAGTTCAAGAGCATGACGGGGCGGGTGACGGTCGAGAAGACCATTCCCCAGCTCAAGGCCTTCCTCGAGGCCGGCGGCCGCGTTGTCGCGATCGGCAGCTCCACTGCCCTGGCCGGTTACCTTGGCCTGCCGGTGCAGAATCATCTGGTGGAACACACCGCCGGCGGGCAAACCCGGCCGCTGCCACGGGAGAAGTTCTACGTCCCGGCCTCGCTGCTCGAAGTGGCGGTCGATACCGACGCCGTCTCGGCGCTCGGCCTCGAGCCGAAAGCCATCGTGATGTTCGACGAGAGTCCGGTGCTGGACCTCGGGCCGGATGCGGCCCAGCAGGGAATCCGCAAGGTCGCGTGGTACGCCAACTCTACGCCGCTTCGCAGCGGCTGGGCCTGGGGACAGAAGTATCTCGACGGCGGTGTTGCGGCGGCGGAAGCCCGGGTGGGCGCGGGAACACTCTATCTCTACGGCCCCGAGATCACCTTCCGGAGCCAGCCGCATGGGACGTATAAGTTTTTGTTTAATGCGCTGTACGGGCGGTAAGTCGGGAGGTCGGGAGGTCGGGAGGTCGGGAGGTCGGGAGGTCGGGAAGCTACAACACACCTACCGACTTCCCGACTTCCCGACCTCCCGACTCATTTCACATACCGATCCATCCACCCGACCATCTCATACAAGACATGCCCAACCGACTCCCGGGCGCGGTATCCGTGGGCTTCCGCGGGTAACATCACCAACCGCACTCTGGCACCGTTCCCCTTGAGCGCGGCATAGAGGCGTTCCGACTGAAGCGGAAAGGTCCCGGAGTTGTTATCGGCCATCCCGTGGATCAGCAGAAGCGGCTCCTTGATCTTGTCGGCATAGTTGAACGGTGACATCCGGTTGTAGATGTCCTCGGCCTCCCAGTAACTCCGTTCTTCGTTCTGGAAGCCGAACGGGGTGAGGGTCCGGTTGTAGGCACCGCTCCGCGCAATGCCGGCGCGAAAGAGATCGGAGTGCGCCAGCAGATTCGCGGTCATGAAGGCGCCATAGGAGTGCCCGCCGATGCCGATCCGCTTGGGATCGGCCACTCCAAGTGCCACCACTTTCTCCACCGCGGCCTCGGCGCTCGCCACCAGCTGCTCCACGTAGCTGTCATTGGGCTCTTTGCCCCCCATCGCCACGATTGGCATGGTCGGTCCATCGAGAACCCCGTAGCCCGCGAGCAGCAGGAAGAGCGGTGATGCTCCACTCGGCCGGGTAAAGCGATAGGGAGAGCCGACCACCTGGGAGGCCGCTTGCGCGCTCTGGAATTCGCGCGGATAGGCCCAGAAGAGAAACGGCAGGCTTCCCGTGCTCTTGTCGTATCCCGGCGGCAGATACAGCGTCCCAGAGAGCTGGACGCCGTCGCCGCGCTGATAAGTGATGAGCTGCTTGGACACCCCCGCGAATTCCGGTGCCGGATCGCTGAAACTGGTGAGCCGCGTGAGCTGGGCCGCTCCCCTCTTCTTGAGATCCCGCAAGAAGTAGTTGGGAGGCTCGCTCACCGATTCACGCTGGCTCAGCACCCGGCCAGCATCGGGATCGAGCAGAGCCATTATCTGCTCGTAGTAGGGCGCCTCTGAGCGCCACAAACGCAGCGTTTTGCCGCTGGCCAGCTCGATTCGGTCCAGGAAGGGCCGGTCCCCCTCGGCGGATGCGCCCGCTCCAGCGAGAAAAGCAAAGCGGGCGTCTTTCGAAGTCAGCAGGAGCGGACCGCCCGGCCCGGGTCGGGTCAGAAAGGTTCCCGGATCCCCGTACCGATCCTCGCTGGAGCGCTCGAACAAGAGCCGCGGCGAGCCGCCCGGCTGCCGCGGGTCCACCAGCCAGGTCCGTGCCCGCCTGGTCTTCTGCCACTCTTCCGACACGAGGACCAGTTTGGCGCCCCAGACCACGGCCCGGCTCCGAAACTCGAGCTCAGCCAGGGGGACGGCGGCCCCGGCAAACGGCGCGGGGAGCGTGATGAGGCGGTCGCGCACCTTGGCCGGAGTCGCGGGGTCCCCACCGTCCAGCGCTTCCACCCAGCTCAGGGTCGCGGGGACGTCGGCACGCCAGGAAATGGAGCGGGGGCCCTGCGGCACGCCATCACTGGAACGCGAAAGGCTCTCTTGGAGGCCGCCATCCGCGACCGGCTTGAGCACCGATCCGGAGAGATCCCAGACCTCCGTCCTTCGCGGAAACCGCTCCCACGGGACCAAGTAGGAAAAGGGGCGGTGGACGGTCTGCACCAGCAGATACTGCCCGTCGGGTGAGACCTGCACACTGGAGTGGAGGCCCACTGTCCCGACCGGCCGATCGCTGCCGGAAAGCGGGATGAGGACCAGCTGGCTCGCGAAGTAGTGCTCGAAGAGCGCCTCGTCCTGGGAGTTCTGCAGCAAGTCCTCGTAGGTCGCATTGCCGGCGGCCTTGTCCCCCGATTCCTGCACCACCGGCCCCTTCGGAATCGCCGGGGTTTCCGGCGCAGGCGGTCGCGACGCCGGGATCCTGCTGCAGAGCAATGCGCTTCCCGATGGCATCCAGCGGCAGGGCGCGCCGAACGCCGCGTTGAGGTTCGGTCCCGAGAGCATCCGAATCGCGCCGGTCGAGGCGTCGGCCATCCAGAGTGACACCCCGCCGTCCTCGATCATCGTGAACGCCACTTTGCTCGCATCGGGTGACCAGAGCGCGGCGCCGACCTTGGCGTGCCAGGGGACCACGATTCGTCTCGGGTCCCCCTTGGGGATCGGCTGCACGATCATGGTGGAGTAAGTCCGGGCCCGGGAGAGCGCGTTGTTACGAGGATTGAGGCGCTCTCCGGCCAAGCGCAGTTCGGGTGCCGCTACCTCTGCAATGGAGGGGAGCCCAGGTTGCTCCATCAGCAGAAGCTTCGAGCGGTCGGGGCTGGCCAGTACGGCCGGCGCGGGCAGGGCAGCGAGGATCCGGCTGATCACCGGGAGGGGATCGCGATAGCGCTCCTGCGCCCACAGAGCGCCAGGAACTGCAAGAAGCAGCAGACTTCCGCGGATCGACCGCGTGAGCCGGACAGGCATTGGAATCCTCGTGATGCGGAAGGAGCCTGGTGCGGACTACTCCAACATAAAAGCAAAAGGCCCCCGCCAACTACCGGGGGCCCGCGTGCAACTTTTTACCTTACATTCAGCCGGCGGCCAAGCCAATTGACGGATCGGCCAGTTCGGGTTCGGGGTCGTCATCCACGCCACCGGCGTCCATCAGCCGCGCCGCCACGAGCGGAAGCGCCGCGGGCAGCATCAATTCGGGGTCCAAACGCATGAGCTGCGCGACCCACACGGCCGTCTGTTTGGCCTGTTGAAGGTGATGCATGACTGGGTCGAGCATAGCGTACCGCCTTTCCAACGCTCCATTCTTGGAGCTCTTGCCGCTTCACTACGAGAGAAGCGCGAAAAGAGTGCCATCATTTCCGTGCCACTCCGACCAAGACCCGGCACTTCGAGGGGTGACCGGTCCAATCGCTTGGCGAATCAATGGGTTAGTCAACCTCCCAAAGCCCGTCGTCCCCTCGGCGAAGCGGTGGGCGGAACGTCGTGCTCGGCAACCAGCGCCGCACGGAATCCGCAACACTTGGACACCTCCACTGTGTCATTCCGACGCCGAAATCCCGCCGCTCCGGATCGCGCACCGATGATGACGTCTCACACCGCGATTCTTTGCACCATGTGCATGAAGGTGAGGTTCCATCCCGATGAATTCCCTGCTCGACTTGAGAGCCCACCCGGTCATCGGCCACCGCGGGGCCTCCGGCATGGCCCCGGAAAACACTCTGGCATCTATGGAGCTCGCCCTTGCCCAGGGCGCGGAAGCGCTGGAATTCGATCTGCATTTGAGTGCCGATGGGATTCCCATTGTTATCCATGACCCCCACCTCGATCGCACCACTGCCCACTCGGGCTGGGTCCGCGAGCGCACCGCTGCCGAGCTCGCCGGGCTCGATGCGGGGTATCGGTTCACCCTCGATGAGGGTCGCAGTTTCCCCTGGCGGGGCCGGGGCCAGGGAATCCCCGCCCTGGCAGAGATACTGACGAGATTCCCGACAGTCCCCCTCCTCCTCGAGCTCAAGACCGTGGAGGTGGCCGAGCCCGTCAGAGAAGTCCTGCTCGAGCACGCCGCCAGGGACCGCGTGGTCGTGGCGTCGTTCCTGGAGGCGGCCCTGAGGGCGATTCGCGGGGGAGGATTCCACACCGGTGCCTCGCGCCGGGGAATCCTGGCGCTCTGGCTTCGTTCCAAACTTGGCCTGGATGCCTCGGGGCCAAAGGATGCTGTCTATGCGGTGCCCGACCGCTACCGGGAGCGGGTGCACGTTCCCACGTCCGGCTTCATTCGGGCCGCGCGCAAAGCCGGCCGACCGGTGCACGTGTGGACGGTAGACGATCCCGCGCGTGCGGTTCAGCTATGGCGGCAGGGCGTCTCCGGGATCATCACCAACTTCCCCGCCCTGCTGCTGGCGGAGCGCAATCGCCTGTTCGCCGCTGAAGCCGTCGCTCCCTGAGTCCCTAACTCCCTCTCCTCAAATCCCTGATCAGCGCTTCCGCCGACACCCCTCGTCCCAGAAACCGTTGCACCACCTCCCGAGCCGGCCGCTCGCGGCCAAAGCGATACAGCCGCGCCGCAACCCAGCGATACCAGCCAGGGTCGCCGGTGGTGAAGCGGCCGCGCTGCGCCACCAGTGCGGCGCGCAGGTCGGCGATCAGCAAGGCCCCGAAGGCGTAGTTCATCATGTAGCCGGGGCTGTTTACCAGCTGCCCGCGCATGGCCCACCACGACCATTCCGGGTGGGGCCGGATGCGCAGGTAATCGCGGGTGATCGCGGTCCAGATCTGGTTGGGACTCTGTTCCGGCGAGCGGTGCGCCCTGAGCTCGAGCAGTGACCAGGCGACGTCCAGTACTATCCCCGCGTATTTGCCGCGGATCGAACTGGGGAGCGGCGCCGCCTCGCCAAGAAAGCGGCGCTGCCACTCCGGGTCGTAGAGCTCGAGCGCCGCGAGGTCGGCAACGGCTTCGGTGAACGTGTCGCTGTCGGGCCAGTCCCGGTAGGCGGGGCGCGCCGAGATCGCCGCGATGTGGACGGCATGCCCCGCCTCGTGGAGCAGCTCCCCCAGGTTGTCGAGCCCGCCGATCCGGTAGGAGGTGAAGATCCACGGCTCGATCGGGTCGCGGGCGCCAAAATCGGTGAACGACACCGGGTATTTCCCGGGGCGCGGCGCCAGGTCGTAATGCACCCGCAGCCTGTTCGGATCGGCGCCCAGCGACGCATAGAAGCGATTGGCCAGCGGGCGCAGCGAATCGCGCGGAATCCGCGCCGAGAGGCGCCGGCTGGCCTCTCCGGTCAGGTAGTACCAGTCCCACGGCTCCAGCAGCGTGTCGGGCATGGTCTCGCGCCAGGCCGTGAGCACCGCTACCAGCCACTCCTCCAGGCTGTCAGGAGCAACGCCGAGCCCGCGAGCCCGCTCCTCCATGGGGGATTGGTCCGTTCCCCAGGACACCCGCCGCAGCCGCACCATCGCGCGATACGGACTGTTCTCCCCATCATCTCCGTTGACGCTTTGCCAAACGGGAGCCAATGCCAGGAAGAGCCGGCGGCGGCGCTCCGGACTTTCAGTCCGCCCCAGCAGCCCGAGAATCGAGAGCCAGTCCAGCGTGTCCTGATCGACGATGATGCGGCGCGCCGCTGCGCCGTAACAGGCAAAGGTGCGGGCGGTAATCGAATCGAGTGGGCCACGCCGCAGGGCTGGGGGAAACGGGTCGGCACAATCGGAGGGATCCGCGGCCGGGGCCGGCCTTGCCGCCAGCTCGGCGTCGAGCCCCGCGAGCTGCTCGCCGAGCGACGCAAAGGAATGCGCGTCCGCGGCGTTGAGCTTCTGCTGGGTGACCTGCCCGGCCAGCGCGTGCACTCGCGCGTTTGCCCGAGCAATACGCGCCGCCAGCGAATCGGCCGGCACGCCCCGCGGCGAAACGGTCGCCCCGAGGTTCCTGGTGAGTCTGAGCTGATCGTCGAGGGTGCGCAGCTCAAGCCAGGCACGCTCGAGCCGGGCGAGCGAAGCAGCGGGGGGCCTCGGCTGGCCGAGCAGCCCCGGCCCGTTCAAGGGAAAGGCGAGGACAACGCCCAGGGCCAAGAGTCGCATGCCTGACACTAACTCCAGCGCACTGCATACACCGGCGGCAGGTGCTGCGAGACCACCTCCCATGAATCCCCCTGATCGGGGCTGATCCAGACCGAGCCTGTGGTGGTCCCAAAGCCCAGCCGATCGCCGCTCGGGTCGAGGTCGAGGGCATGGCGGAACGTCAGGTCGTAGGCATGCTCGCGCGGGAGGCCCCGGTCCAGCACCTCGAACGACCGCCCGCCATCGCGGGTCCGCGTCACGATCACTCTGCCCTCCGGCGGCAGCCGGTGCTCATCGCTGACCCCGGGCACGAACCACGCCGTATCCGCGGAGCGGGGATGCACGGCAACGGCAAATCCGAAGGCGGAAGGCCGCACCTCGGTAATCTCGCGCCAGCTCTCCCCACCGTCATCGGTGCGGAAGATCCCGTTGTGATGCTGCGCCCACATGGTGTCCGGCTGGGCTCGGCAGAGTGCTACCCGGTGCGGATCCTGGATTCCGGGATCCATGGCGCGTTCGGGCGGCATGTAGGCGGCGCGCATTCCCGTGGCCCGGCAGTTCCAGCTGGCTCCGTCATCCGCGCTTACCCAGACGCCGCCACAGGAGACGCCCAGCACGATTCTCCGCGAGTCGCGCGGGTCCACCAGGATCGAGTGAATGCCGGGCAAATCGGCCCCGCCGCCAAACCACTCGAGCCGGCCCGGGTGATCCCAGAGCGAGCGTACCAGCTCCCAGGACTCTCCGCGATCATCGCTGCGAAACAGCCCGCCCGGAATCGTGCCGCACCAGATGCGCCCCGGTTGATCGGCGCCCCCGGCCTCCAGCGCCCAGATCAGGGAGACCGCTGGGGCGACCGTCTCTCCCAGGGGGGTCTTCACGCTGGCCGGCTCTCCCTGCGGGAACGCCGGGGTCGCGATTTCCTTCCAGCTTTCACCGGCATTATCTGAGCGGTGGAGCTTGACGCCGAAGTGGCCGTGGTTGAGGGCGGCGTAACGCGCGCCATCGCGTGGATCGGTGGCTACCAGGGAAACGTTGTTCCCCAGGAACGAAGTTCCCTGCACCGCCCAGGACCGCCCGGAGCCCGGCCGGACTGAGAATAAGCCTTTGCGCGTTGCCACCAGCAATTCGTCAGCCACGTCATCCTCCAGAAAGCGCCTGGATCACCGCAATCTCGCTCCCGCCTGGTACCGGATCGGCCAGCCCGCGCCGATCCTGCACCGCCCTGCCGTTGACGAATACCGCCATGTGCTTGCGCAAAGCCCCTTGATCATCGAGCAGGTAGCCACGCAGCCGGGGCTCTTGGTCGAACGCCCGCTCCAGCGCATCGCGCACCGTGCCCGCTTCCACCTCCAGCCGAGGACACGGCACGTGGCGTTGCAGGGCGCTGCTGAAGCTCACCTGGACCATTCTCCTCCTCGCCTTCCGGCCCCCCGAGAGAGGGGCTAATCTACATGCGGCGATTCACCTCGAGGCCAGCATGCGTGCAGCATCTCTTCCCTTCCTTTCCCTCGTCCTCTCGACCGCACCCACCAGCCTGCTCGCGGCCCAGCAGGATTCTCTCCCCGTCCCGATCAAGGAGTGGACGGTGCCCTGGGCCAAGAGCCGCCCGCGCGATCCGGCGGTGGCTCCCGATGGGAAGATCTTCTTCGTGGGCCAGGTCGGCAACTATATCGCCCGGCTCGACCCCGCCACCGGAGACTTCAAGAAATACGAAATCGACCCCGGGACCAATCCTCACAATCTGATCGTGGATGCCAGGGGCCAGGTCTGGTACGCAGGTAATCGCAACGGGATGATCGGAAGGCTCGACCCCGCCACGGGGGCCATTACCCGGTATCCCATGCCCGATTCCACCGCGCGCGATCCTCACACCCAGGTTTTCGACAAGCAGGGCAACATCTGGTTCACGCTCCAGACCAGCAACTTCGTCGGACACCTCAACACCTCGACCGGCAAGATTGCGCTGGTCAAGATGACGAGCCCGGGTGCGCGCCCCTACGGCATCACGCTCGATCCTGACGGACGCCCTTATTTCGATCTCTTCGCCACCAACAAAATCGGCAGCATCGACCCGAAGACGATGGCGCTCAAGGAGTACCTGCTCCCCGATGCCCGAAGCCGCCCGCGGCGGATCGCGCGGACCAGCGACGGGTTGATCTGGTTCGTGGATTACAGCCGGGGGTTTCTGGGCCGACTGGATCCGAAGACCGGGGAGACCAAGGAGTGGAAGAATCCGAGTGGGGCAGGCTCCCTGCCCTACGCCATGACAGTGGACGACGCGGACCGGCTCTGGTTTGTGGAGACGGGAGTGCAGCCCAACCGCCTGGTGGGATTCGATCCCAGGACCGAGCGCTTCTTCAGCGAGACGCCGATCCCGAGCGGCGGGGGCACCATTCGCTACATGATCTTCGACCCCAAGAACCGATTCATCTGGTTCGGCAGCGATAACGACACCATTGGGCGCGTGACGGTACCGCCCGCAAAGGCAACCACGACTTAGGCTTGGAAGCTTCAGTCCCCTTCGCGTTGGCGCTCCCCTCTCGGGGGCCCTATGTTTTTGGGGGTGACCGAGCCCTCCTATTCCAACCGCCGTTCTCCTGCCCAGGATGGAATGGTGCTCGCCGTGCGCGATCACCTGAAGACGCTGCTGGCCAACATCCCCACGCCCTTCCCCTGTCATTTCGCCTGCTTTATCCATCCGCGCCGCCGCGCCGGCGAGCACGGCTTCGGGACGATCACCCTGGCCGGTGAGAGCCTGCCCCTGACGGTGATTCTGCTCGAGAGCCTGCGCCGGATGCCGACGCTGCTCGAAGGAACCGATCCGGTGGTGGTTGGTGCGGCGGATGAAGAGGACGCCCTGGTGCCGGGCAGTCCGCGGGCTGACTGGCACGAGCCCCTTCCGGTCACCCGCATCATGCTCTGGCACGGTGTGGACCGCGACTCGGGTGCGACGGGACTCCGCAACCGCACCGGAATCATGCTTACGCCCCAGGCCGCCGGACCCCAGCTGATTCTGCTCTGTGCTGAGCGTCCGGTGGGCTGGCCGGCCTGAGCTATC
Source organism: uncultured Gemmatimonas sp. (assembly GCA_964649225.1). Lineage (GTDB taxonomy): Bacteria > Gemmatimonadota > Gemmatimonadetes > Gemmatimonadales > GWC2-71-9 > JABFSM01. Next base: position 11,323 of record CAZYPO010000046.1, read on the forward strand.
GCGGTTCGAGCGGGATCAGCTCCAGGATCGGCTTCCCCTCACACCCTGCCAGCGGCCTTTGAGCTCCTGCTGAATCTCGAGCAACGCCCTGATCCGGAGAATCGCATCGTTCTGGCGCCGGAGCGCGACGCTCTGGGCGTGCCGCGGGTCGCGCTGCACTGGCGCTGGCGC
>CAZYPO010000046.1:11593-15567 GCA_964649225.1 uncultured Gemmatimonas sp.
GCCGGAGCGCGACGCTCTGGGCGTGCCGCGGGTCGCGCTGCACTGGCGCTGGCGCGAACCAGAACAGCGTGGCTTGGAGCGTCTGCGCAAGCGAATCGCGACCGCCTTCGAGACAGCGGGTTTAGGTCGCGTCACGCTCGACGCCGGCCGGCGGCCCGACCCGAATGCCCATCATCACGCCGGCACTACCAGAATGCACGCCGACCCGCGGCAGGGTGTGGTCGACCCGGAGAGCAAGGTGCATGGCACCGAGAATCTCTTCGTCGCGGGCGCCTCGGTCTTCCCTTCGGCGGGCTTCGCGAATCCGACCCTCACGATCGTGGCTTTGGCGCTCCGACTGGCGGATCGGCTCGCGAGCCGGGACTGAGCAATTGCGCGCTTGTTCCCGCCAGCGGGCCCGGGTACGTTCTCGGGGCCTTTCACCGGGAACCACCTGAGTGCGGATCGCCGTCGTCTTCGATACCCCCTACAAGAGTTGGACCCCGGAGGACCAGCATCGCCAGATGGTTGCCGAGCTGGCGGGTGGGATTCAGGACGAGCCGGAGATGGAGTACCAGGTGGGTGGTGCGCTCGAGGAGAACGGCCACGAGGTCCTCCTCATCGGCATCCACGCGGATCCCCGCGAGATCCTCGACCGCTGCGCAGAGTGGCGTCCCGACCTGGTGATGAATTGCGTGGAAGCGTTTCGCAACGACGATCATCTGGACTATCTCTTCCCCGCCCTGCTCGAGGCCGGCGGGCATCACTACACCGGCTCGCCGCCGCTCGCCTTGCTGGTGAGCCGCGACAAGGCGATGAGCAAGAAGATTCTGGCGTTCCACGGCATCCAGGTCCCCGGCTTCGTCACCTACCGGCTCAATGAGGAGGTCGTGAGCGCGCCGGAGCTGCGCCTGCCGCTCATCGTCAAGCCGCTCTCCGCCGACGCCTCGGCCGGGATCGCGCAGGCCTCCGTGGTGGAAGACCTGGACGCGCTCCGGGAGCGGGTCGCCTTCATCCACCAGCGCTTCGAGCAGGCCGCGATCGCGGAAGAATTCATCGCCGGCCGCGAGCTCTACGCCAGCGTGATCGGCAACGACGCCGGCCTCGAGATCCTGCCGCTCACGGAGTTGATCTTCGACAAGGAGAAGACCGAGCCGGAGGAGCGGATCGCAACCCAGTCGGCCAAGTGGGATGAGCCTTATCGCAAGCGCAAGGGCATCAAGAACGTGTTCGCCCGGCCGGTCTCTGCCGCGGCCCGCGAGCGAATCGAGTCCATCTGCCGCACCGCCTTCCAGGCGCTTTGGCTACGGGACTACGCCCGGATCGATCTCCGGCTGACCGAGGAGGGGGAGATCTGGGTGCTCGAGGCCAACGCCAACCCCTTCATCAGCCGGGGTCACGAGATCGCCAACGCCTCCGACAAGGCCGGGATGCCCTACCCCAAGTTTGTGCAGCGCATCGTGGACGAAGCCCTGGCCCGCTATGCCCGCACGTAGCCGCCGCAGGGTCGCTCCGCCCTCCGTCGATCCTCGCTGCGTCTGCGGCTACCCCTTGCAGCGCTTCTGGTCTTATTGCCCCGATTGCGCTCGAACGCAACGGTGGCCCGACACGGGGGGATTGGCCGGCGGCGAATGCCCCCGCTGTCGCTGGGTCATTTCCCCGAAGTTTTCCTTCTGTCCCTGGTGCGACCTCGATCTCGCCGATGAGGGCAGCTTCAGCGAGGAGCCGCTCAAGGCCCCCAAGGGCTTTCGCATGGACGCCCGCTGCGACTGGGGCTGCGGCGGCGGGGTGCAGTATCCGATGCCCTACTGCCCCTGGTGCGGCAAGGACCAGCACTGGAACGAGGATGCCAAGTTCGAGGGAAGCTGTCCCCACTGCGCCCGCGGGCTCGATGACTGGATGGATGTCTGCCCCTGGTGCGGCCGGGACGCCACGGGCCAGGACCTGATTCGCAAGGCGTTGAGCGGGGTGCGGGGCCTGCTCCGGGTGGCGCGCATTTCCGACTGGGGTTTCCGCGTGCTGCTTCGGCCCGGCGTTTCAGGCGTGGATCCCAAGTACCCCAAGGTCGTCGAGATCGAAGAGCGCTACGTGGTGGGAGTGAAGCGGCGTGACGAGATCCCCTGGCCGATGCTGCTGGGGCTCATCAGCCACGAGCTGGGCCACAGCTTCCTCTATCACAACTGGCACTGGACCCGCACCGCCACGTTCCGCCGTGCCTTCGGCGAGGTGGCCAAGGCGTACCGGGTGCTCGACGATGCGTGGGTCGATTTCCAGCGCCGGGGCGTCGCGATCGCCCCCGTCAATCACGTGAGCGGCTACGCAACCCGCCATCCGCAGGAGGACTTTGCGGAGACTTTCCGCTTCTACCTCACCAGGCGCGGCAAGCTCCGGGAGCTGTTCGCGGAGTTCGGCCGCAAGCGGAAAGGGGTGGTCGTGTACGAGAAGTTCCTGGCGTTGCACGACTACGTGCGGTCGCTCAGGGCCTGGCGCTGACCCAAGGCAGCGCTGGGCCGGCGCGACGCGCCTCCCAGTGCCACCCGAAACCCGAGCCAGCTTACGCCAGCGGCCTAGGCCGCGGCTGCCGCCTTGGCCCCGCTCAGACCACCGGTCTCCGGCCCTGGATCACCCGAATCAGGACCACCGCGAGCGCGATCAGCAGCAGGATGTGAAGGAACCCGCCGACGGTGTAACCGCTAACCATGCCGAGCAGCCACATGATCAGCAGAACGACGAAAATGGTCCACAACATTGTGGGCCTCCTTTAGGGGAGGGAGACTGTTCCGTGCCCCGAGTCGGCTCTTCTCGATTCGGGCAGGATGTCGGCGGGCCAGGTCCTGAGGGACCGGAGCGCCCAACTATGCACCTTCAGGAGACGACTGAGCGCCGCCCGCGCCCACTGAGGCAGGCAGCTCAGGCCCCTTCATGAAGAGAAAGCGAAAGCGCCTGGGAGAACCAGGCGCTTCGGCATCTGCGGGTGCTGGGACCGCCTTCAGGGACTGGTGACCTCGGAGTGCCAGAGGTAGTCACTATGGCTATTGCAGATCGCGGTGAAGGCCGAACCGAGCGGATGGGCTGCTATGTCGCTGGAGATCATCTCCTCGGCGTTGAGCGCGGACATGACGTCCGGTCCGCTCCAGTTCAGGATCCGCCGGATGGTGCCGCCCATGTTGTGGGTGAACCAGCCCCACCCGGTGATGTGGCCGGCCGCAAGGTGCTTGCCCATGATCGGGGCTAGCGCCGTTGCCATGATCATGTCGGCCTCACCCTCTTTGGACATGTCGCAGGTCAAGTACCTGGAGTAGCTGAAGGCCGGGGCCGCCGCCGTCGGATTCGGTGTCGAGCCGAGTACCCGATTCCAGATGTAGTCATCGTGCGAGCCGCAGATCGCATCGAACTCGGCGCTGCCCTTCGGGTTGGTCTTCTGCAAATCAGCGTTGAGGGCGTCCTGGGCCGCAATCAGGTGCTCGAGCGTCGGCGCGGTCAGGGTCTCCAGCCGACGAAAGACGCCCCCGATGCGGTGCGAGGAGAAGCCGTACGCGGTGAGGTGTCCCGCCTTGATCTGCCGGTCGAGCGCCGGGGCCATGACCTGCTTGAACAGCGTGTCGGCCCGGGTCTGCCGGACATAGTCGCACCGGTAATAGGTGGCCATGATGAATGGCGGGGTGGTGTCCTGGGCCACCGCCGCCGTCGTGATGAGACACGCCGCGCCGGTCATCACCAGGGTTCGAATCATGCTCATGTCGTGTGGCTCCTGAAAAGAGTGGGGATCTCGGGAACGCAGGGGGCCGTCTGGGCAAACGACCTTGCCTGGAGGATTTGGGCCCGGGGAACCTAGCCCCCGGTCCAAGCTAACGCCAATTCTTGGGTGCCCGCCCGATCCTGAAGCACCAGCTGACGATTCCGGCGCGCGGGGTGTTCTTCCTCGCCGTCCTTCCCCTCCGGCGTTAAGATACGGGCATGCGCGCGCTCGTCGGGTCTCTGCTGCTGCTGCTTCA
>CAZYPO010000046.1:15667-24459 GCA_964649225.1 uncultured Gemmatimonas sp.
GGCGTTAAGATACGGGCATGCGCGCGCTCGTCGGGTCTCTGCTGCTGCTGCTTCAAGTCCAGCCTCTGGCGGGTGTGGCGCTCTGTCTGACCCTGGGCGGGTCGCAAGGTGAGCGGATGGAGGTGGGCTGCCCCATGCCCGACACCAGCAGGGAAACACCCGACCCCGAGCACCAGCTAGCCGGTCACTCGGTCTTGGGTTCACCCGCCGTCCCACACGATTGTGTCTTTTCCGAGGCCTGCACAGTTTCCTCACCGACCATTCGGCCGTCCCACTTGGCCGTCTTGAGCATCCCGGTCTACTCCTATACCCTGCTTCGGCCGTCACCACCCACCATACCGCCCGGGGAATCCGCTCCACCCGTCCCACCGCCGCGAGCTTAACCGCAGCATTCCGCTCGTTCATTGTGGGAGGATGATCGCGATCTTGCGCGAGGCTCCTCTCGCCTGATCCTGCCCGGGCATGCGCCCGGGAGCATCGGTAATTCGCCGAGGACCGAAATGTCCGTTAATCATTCGCGCCCGAGGGTGCTTGCGCATACCCTGGCGCTGTTGGGCCTGGCTGCACCCCCTGCCGTCGCTTACGGTCAATCGACAGCATCCGAGCCACCACCGATTTCGCTCGGCCAGCTGCTCGACCGCGTCCGCACTCAGCACCCGCGAGTGGCGGCGGCGGAATCTCGGGTTGCCGCCGCACTGGGCGCACGGCGCACCGCCGGAGTTTATCCGAATCCAATACTCGGCGTTGGACTCGAAAACGCCACGCTCCCGGGGCGTGAGCGGACGGCCGCAATGGACCGCGAGGTGATGTCCAGCGCGACCGTGCCGCTCGAATTCATCTACCAGCGGGGCGCAAGGGTGCGGCGGGCCGACGCCGAACTCGACGCCGCCCGTGCAGATGCCTTCGCCGAGCGCCAGCGGATCGGCCTCGCCGCGGTGCGCACCTACTACCGGGTGGCATCGTCGCAGGTTGAGGTGGCCACGGCGGAAGATCTGGTCCGCTGGCTCGACTCCCTGGTTGCCTACACCAGAGCCCGCGCCGATGAGGGCGCCGCCTCGGGGGCCGATCTGATTCGCGCGGAGCTCGAACGCGACCATGCGTCGAACGAGCTCACCATCGGTCTCGCTGCGCTGGCTCGCTCGCGCGCCGATCTCGTGACGTTCACCGGTGACTCGAGCGGTGCGACTGCCTCACTCGCGCCTGTGGTCATGCCGGATCTGCCGCTCGCGCTGCCCCCCGCGGGAATAGCCGAAGCCAGGCCGGACGTAAAGTCCGCGCAGGCCCAGGTCACGGCCGCTGGCGCAGGGATGGGCATCGCCCGCTCGATGCTGGTGCGGGACGTGAGCGCCATGGCCGGGCTCAAGTGGAGCGCAGGAACCACGACTCTTCTCGCCGGACTGAGCCTGCCATTTCCATTGATCGATCAAAACCGGGGCGAGCTGGCACGGGCCAGGGCAGAGCGCGACGTTGCAGTTTTCGAGCTTGCCGCAATGGAACGTCAGGTGAGCGCAGAGCTGGCCGGCGCGCGAGCGACAGCGGCTCTGCTCGCCGAGCGGGTGCGCGCGTTGGTCGGCCCTGCTGGCGCACCGCAAGTGGTCCCCGGCCAAGCCGTGAGCTACCTCGCCCGCGCCGACGAGGCCAGGCGCATCACGCTCGGCGCCTATCAGGAAGGAGCCGTCCCCCTGTTCCAGGTGCTCGATGTCGCGCGGGCCTGGGGGGAAGCTCGACTGAGCTTTTATCAGACCCTCTACGCCCAGCACGAAAGTGTCGCAGCCCTCCTGGTCGCGCAGGGCCGCGACCTGTTCACGACGATTCCCGCCCTCCTCGCCGACAAGAGTCAGGAGAACCAGGAGGGAGCTCGATGATCTCAATTGCCACCCTCGCCTTGGTCGCCGGATTGCTCCTGGGAGCCTGTGCCCGGCGTGAAGTCGCCAAAGAAGCAAGCAATGCGACCATGCCAGATTCCATGGCGGCAGCAGTCACCCTCAACGCAGCGCAGATCCAGCATGGCGGTGTCCGCTGGGCGCCGGCGTCTGTCGGCGCTGAACCGGCGCAAGGGCTCAGTCCTGCCACGCTGCCAGGTCAGTTGGTTCCGAATGAAGATCGCACCGCACGCCTCGGCGCTCCCGGCCAGGGCCGGGTTGTGACCATGCAGGTGAGCCCAGGACAGCGAGTGAGCGCGGGTCAGGTGCTCGTCAGGCTGCAAAGTCCCGAGGCGGGCATGGCACAATCGGAGCTGGCCAAGGCCACCGCTGCGGTGACTTCCAAGCGCGCCCAGCTCACTTTCGCTTCCAGTGCCAGGGATCGTGCCGAGCGCCTGCTCGCGCTCAAGGCGATACCGCGCCAGGACTATGAGCGGGCGGTGGCTGAACAGGAGCTCGCGCGCGCGGAGCTTGCCCAGGCCGAAGCCGAGCTCCGCCGCGCTCAGTCTACCGCAGCCAGCCTCGGCGCGGCGGGCACCGCAAGCGGGGAGATGGCGGTGCGGTCACCGCTTGGCGGCGTCGTGCTCGAACGGACAGCGGCGCCTGGGACCGTCGTCGAAACCGGCGCTCCGCTCGTGATCGTTACCGATCTCTCCAGCCTCTGGCTCACCGTCAACGCACCCGAAGCCATGGCCGGCCTGCTCCGGGTCGGGGCCACCGTGCGATTCGTCGTACCGGCGTATCCGGCCGACACGTTCGTCGCCCGCCTGTCGGTCGTCGGGGCGGGGCTCGATCCGGAAACGCGAACGCTCGCTGGTCGCGCGCTGGTAGCGAATCGGTCGGGCCGCCTTAAGCCGGCGATGTTGGCCAGCGTCCTGCTGCCCGCTGCGCCGACCAACCGGGCGACGCCCACGACCGTGATCAGCCTCCCGGCTGATGCCGTGCAATTGCTCGACGGCAAGCCCACAGTGTTCGTCGCACGACCCGATGGCAAAGGAGGTGCGGGATTCCAGGCCCGTACCGTCGTAACGGGCCCGCGTTCGGGGAACGAGATCGAAATAACTCGCGGGGTCGCGCCGGGCGAGCTGGTCGTGGTTCAGGGAGCGACCGCGGTGAAAGCTGAGATCAGGAAGGGCGCCATGCCCAAAATGGTGATGTGAAATGGGCACTCTGATCGACCGACTGATCACCGCCGCGCTCCGCCACCGCCGCTTCGTCCTCGGCGCAACGCTGCTGCTGGCCCTGGCTGGCGCGGGGTCGTTCGCGCGGCTCAACACCGATGCCTTTCCCGACCTGAGTCCCAATCAGGTGCTGGTGATGACCACGGTTCCGGGGCTCTCCCCGGCGGAAGTGGAGCAGCAGGTCACCTATCCGATGGAGGTGGCCATGCTGGGCATCCCGCGCACCACGAACGTCCGGTCTATCTCGAAGGCCGGCCTGTCCGTGGTGACCATCGATTTCGAGGAGAAGGCGGACTTCTATTTCGCGCGCACGCAAGTACAGCAGCGGATGCAGGACGCAAGAAGTTCTCTGCCTCCCGCCGCGGAGCCCAGGCTCGGCCCCGCGGCTACGGCGATGGGGGAGGTCTTTCAGTATCTGGTCGAGAGCACCGACTCGACGCCACGCGCCGAGCCGGACACATTGACCCTGTTTGCCCTCACGAACGCGCAGGAGTACATCATCCGCCCGTTGCTACGGACCGTGCCCGGCGTCGCCGATGTCAACAGCTGGGGCGGCATGCTGCAGCGATTCGAGGTGCTCGCCGGCCCCGGAAAACTTGCGGGCTACGGGCTCACCCTGCGCGACCTGCAGAAGGCCCTCGCCGAGAACAACGCCAACTTTGGCGGCGGGTACGTCGAGGATCGCGGCGACCGGCTCAACATCCGCGGCCTGGGTCGCGTCGCTGGGGTCACCGACATTGCTCAGATCGTCGTGACCACACGCGGCGCCACGCCGATCCGCATTGGCGATCTCGCTCGGGTGACGCTCGGGCCCGACTTGCGCTACGGCGCGGTGACTCGCGACGGCCGCGGCGAAGCCCTCTCGGCCACCGTCCTGATGCTCAAGGGCGCGAACGGACGGGAAGTGGTCGGGCGCGTGGAGCAGAAGCTGGCCGACATCGCGCGGCTCCTTCCCCCCGGCATCAGGGTGCGGCCCTATTACAACCAGGGCGAGGTCGTCACCCGCACCACGCACACCGTCTTTCGGAATTTGCTTGAAGGCGGTTTGCTGGTCATCGCGATCCTGTTCTTGTTCCTCCGAAACTTGCGCGCGTCCCTGCTCACCGCTTCGGTCATCCCCCTCGCGCTGCTTGGCGCCTTTCTCGCCATGAAGCAGTTCGGTATGACCGCGAATCTCATGAGTCTTGGCGCTCTCGACTTCGGCCTTCTGGTGGACGCCTCGATCGTGATCATGGAGAACAGCGCCCGCCGGCTGCGCGGGGTGACCGAAGCGGAGCGGCAACGCGTGCTCCACGACGCGACGCTCGAGGTCGGCCGGCCGGTGGTCTTCGGGGTCATAATCATCCTCGCGGTTTACGCCCCGGTCACCGCCCTCGAAGGCATCGGTCGGAAGATGTTCTTTCCGATGGCGTTTACGGTCTGCGCGGCGGTCCTGGTCTCGCTGCTGCTCGCGCTCACCTACGTACCCGCCGTAGCCTCCTGGCTGGTGGAGCGCGCTTCTGGGCGGGCGGAAGCCGAAACAGCCGAAGCCACCTGGTTCCTCCGTCTGAGGGCGGGTTACGGAAGGGTGCTCGAGCGAGCCCTGGCCCGCCCCGGCCGGGTGGTCATGGCTGCCGCTGTCCTCCTCCTCGCCGCGATGGGCTCGGTGCCGTTTCTTGGTTCCGAGTTCATGCCTAAGCTGGATGAGGGATATCTGATGGTCGAAGCCTGGCGCCCACCCAGCACCTCACTGCCGGAAGGCGCCGCGATCTCAAGCGAGGTCGAACGGACCCTGCTGCACTTTCCCGAGGTGCGGAGCGTCGTCACCAATCTCGGCCGACCCCAGGAGGCCACCGAGGCGATGGCGCTCGGGGAGGGTGATACCTACATCATCCTCAAGCCGAGACGGGAGTGGCGCGCCGGATCGCTGGACGACCTCGTGGCCGGCATGGATTCGGCGCTCAGCGAGATTCCCGGCATCGCCTTCGAGTTCACCGCCCCGATGCGGATGCGGCTCGGGGAGGTCGTCTCAGGAGTGAAGACCGACCTGGGCGTGAAGCTCTTCGGCGACAGCCTCCCGCTGCTCCGGGCAAAGGCGGAAGAGCTGCGGAGCATCATCGCGTCCATCCCCGGTGCCGAAGACGTGCTCCTCAAGGCGACTGCCGGAGCACTGCAGCTGGAAGTCGACATCGACCGTGCGGCAATCGCCCGCTACGGCCTGAGTGTGGCGGACGTCCAGGAAGTTGTAGAGATGGGCGTGCACGGCATGCCCGCCTCCCAGGTTATCTCCGGCCGGCGCCGCTACCCCATCGCGGTCCGGCTCGACGTTCCGTACCGGTCCACCCCGGAAGCCATTGGGCAGATCCTCCTCGGCACACCCACCGGAGCGACCGTGACCCTTTCGCAGGTCGCGAAGCTCCGCGTGGTCGAAGGCCCCGAGGTCATCGACCACGAGAACGGCCAGCGCTTCGTCCTGGTCCAAGCCAATGTGCGGGGCCGAGATCTCGGCGGCTTCGCCTCGGAGGTGCAGAAGACCATCGGGACGCGGGTGACGCTCCCGACCGGGTACTACATTGCCTACGGTGGCCAGTTCCAGGACCAACAACGTGCGACACGGCGCCTCGCGCTGATCGTTCCGGTCGTGCTTCTGCTGATTGCCGGGTTGTTGTACGCCAGCCTGAGCATAGTCCGGCAGGCGCTCGTGGTCATGCTGAACGTGCCGTTCGCGCTGGTGGGAGCAATCGCGGCGCTCTGGCTACGTGGCATCCATCTCAATCTGAGCGCTGCCGTGGGCATGATCGCTGTGTTCGGCGTTGCGATTCTCAACGGCCTGGTGCTGGTCACCTGCATCAACCAACTGCGCGCCGGAGGCGCGGCGCTCGCGGAGGCCGTGCGGCAAGGCGCGCTGATCCGACTTCGGCCAGTGCTCGCGACCGCGACCGTCGCCAGCGTGGGGTTCCTCCCTATGGCCCTTTCCACCAGCGCGGGCGCGGAGGTGCAGCGCCCTCTGGCGACGGTGGTCATCGGCGGGCTGGTGTCCTCAACGCTGCTGACTTTGCTGGTGTTGCCAACCGTGTTCGCATGGATTGAGCGCCGAGCGGAGAGGGCGACTCCATGACGCCCCTGGAGTGGTTGCCGCTTCAGCTGCGATACGCCGTGCGCTCTTTAGCGCGCCGACCCACGCTATCCCTGGTGGCCGTACTCACCCTCGGGCTCGGCATTGGAGCAAATACGGCGATCTTCTCCATAATCAACGTGGTCTTACTCAAGCCGCTACCGCTCAAAGATCCGGACCGGCTGACAATGGTGTGGAGTACCACACCGAACCAGGGCCGGGCTGAAGGGTTCACGTCGTATCCGGACTTTCACGATTGGGCCGAGCAGGCGAGGCAGTTCAGCGGGCTCGGGGCGTTCTGGATCTTTCCGAACGGCGATGTCAACCTGACCGGCGGTACCCAGCCTGAGCGCGTGTCGGTGGCCCGGGTCACCCCCGGCTTCTTCGAAGTACTCGGCGTCAAGCCGCTCTACGGCCGCTCGTTCCTGCCGGAAGAAACCATCGTCGGCAACCACCGCCGCGCCATCTTGAGCTACGGGTTGTGGTCGCGCCAGTTCGGGTCGGATTCGAGCCTGGTCGGGCGGAGCGTGATGGTGAATGGGTTTCCTTACACGGTGGTGGGGATCATGCCGCCAGGCTTCCGCTCGCTGGCAGGCTCCGCCCTGGGAACCGATGTCGAGTTTTGGCGGCCCCTCGTCCCCGAGGACAATCAGACCGGGGGCCGCGACGCGCGGAAGCTGCGCGTAGTCGGCAGGGTTCGCCCTGGTGTCACACTGGGTCAGGCCGAATCGGAGCTCGCCGGAATAGCGTCCCGGCTCGCGCAGGCCTATCCGGAGACCAACCGCGAGGTCGGGATACGTCTGGTGCCGCTCCGGGAGCAGGTCGTTCGAGATGCTCGCCGAGGCCTCATCCTCCTGGTGACTGCCGTAGGCGTCGTTTTGCTGGTGGCCTGCGTCAACGTCGCGAATCTCCTACTTATCAAGGCGGCGACGACCCGGAAGCAAGTCGCGGTCGAACATGCCCTCGGCGCGTCGCGCTTTCGGCTGGGGGCCCAGGTGCTGACGGAAAGTCTGCTGTTGGGGGCGTCGGGCGCCCTGCTGGGACTTTTCCTGGCGTTCTGGAGCGTGAAGGCCGTTGTGGCATACGGGCCCCGGGACATTCCGCTACTCGCGGATGCACGCATCGACGGTGCGGTGCTGATGTTCACCGTGGTGGCCGCGGTGCTGACCACGATCCTCTTCGGGATGGTGCCGGCGCTACGCTCGGCCCGAGCCGACGCGAACCTGGCGCTCCGTCAGGGCCGGTCTCGGAACCATCGTGAGCATCGCCTGCTCGGTCTTCTCACGGTCTCGCAGGTGGTCCTCGCTACGGTGCTGCTCACTGCGGGTAGCCTGCTCCTCAGAAGCTTTCAGGCGTTACTCCACGTTGACCCGGGCTTGCGGGCGGAGAAGGTGCTGACGTTTCAGCTCGAACTGCCAATGGGCACGGGCGCGACCTATCCGACCCAGCCGGGCCGTGATGCGTTCTTCACGAACTTGTTGGCTCGGGTCGAGGGTCTGCCAGGGGTAAGTGCCGCAAGTATGGCGAGCGCGCCCCCCATCGAGGAACAGGCAGCCGAGCAGTCTTTCACGCTCCCCGGGAGCTCGGCGGGCCGAGTATTCCATGCGGGCTTCCGCTTGGTGTCGCCGAGCTATTTCTCCGTCCTGGGAATACCTACCGTCCGCGGCAGACCCTTCCAGGAAAGTGACAGGCGGGAAGCTCCCCCGGTGGTAATGGTGAGCCAAGCTCTCGCCCGGGCTGTCTGGGGAACCGGGAATCCGGTCGGGGCACGCATCAATCGTCCGTTCGGGGGAGCGGCAGAGGTGGTCGGGGTCGCGGGTGACGTTCGCACGGGCGGACTCGATGGCGAACCGAGTCCGACCGTCTACCTTCCCGCGGCTCAATGGGCCTACAATTTCATGACCATAATGGTCAGAACCCGGCTGGAGCCTCTGGCGCTTTCACCATCGATTCAGGCGCTGGTGAAGCAATTGGATGCCGATCTGCCGGTTCATCACGTGCGCACCGTGGACGAGCTGCTGGCAAGCTCCGTATCCCGGCAAAGATTCCAAACTCTGCTCGTCGGCACCTTCTCGCTGCTGGTCTTGATCCTGGCAGTGGTAGGCACGTACGGCGTCGTGTCCTATACGATGAGCGAACGCACCGGAGAGCTCGGCATCCGCATGGCACTCGGCGCAACCGGCCATGACATCCGGCGTCTGGTCTTGGGAGAGGGGACGCGGCTGGCGTTGCTGGGTATCCTTCTGGGAGCGGCCGCAGCGGCAGCGTTGAGCAAACTGATGTCGCGGTTCGTCTTTCAGATCAGCGCACTCGATCCGGTGTCTTTCATCGCCGCTCCGGCGCTGCTTGGGCTCGCCGTCCTGGCCGCAGCATGGCTCCCCGCGCGGCGCGCCGCTCGGGTGGAGCCGATGCACGTTCTTCGAGTAGAATGAGTGGAGACGGGTGACTCAGACCGCGAAGATCACGTGTCCTCAGTGCGGCGTGGCAACTGCCGAGACCATGCCGGAGAATGCCTGCGTACATTTCTTCGAATGCCCTGCCTGTCGTGCTTATCTGCGTCCCCGCCCGGGGGACTGCTGTGTCTTCTGCTCGTAC
>CAZYPO010000047.1:0-12548 GCA_964649225.1 uncultured Gemmatimonas sp.
AACGGGTTCCTCTCCGACCGCTACGACCCCGACGCAACGACGTTCCGGGGCCTAGGCGGCTACAGCCGTTTCGCCAAGGACGCCGGGAAGCTGCTCTTTGAGACCGCGTTCAACTGGCGCACGCCGGGCTTCGAGGCCAACGACCTGGCCTTTAATACCAGGGCCGACTACTTCTGGATGAACGCGAATCTCGCGCTCTCTCTGGCCCGGCCCACCAAGTGGTACCGCAACTACTTCCTGGTACTCGGCAACCAGCGGGAATACAACTTCGACGGTGACCGCACCGACACGCAGTTCCACGCCGGCGCCTTCGGCCAGCTGCTCAACTACTGGGGCATCAACTTCTTCGGAATCCGGCGCACCGATACCGAGGATGACCGCATGCTGCGGGGCGGGCCCGTGGTCATCCGCCCGGGTTTCTGGTTCTTCAATACCAACCTCAATTCCGACAGCCGGAAGCGGGTGAGCATCAACGCGGGCGCCAACCTGAGCCGGGGGGACTTGGGAAGCGTCGGTTACGGGGTGAACCTGGGAGTCAACCTCCGACCCGCTTCGAACCTGACGCTGTCGTTCAGTCCGTCCTTCAACCGCAGCAGGACCTCGATCCAGTACGTAACCGCGCGACCGGATCCGACCGACGTCGCGTTCTATGGCACCCGCTACATCCTCTCCGACTTGAGCCAGAAGACCGCGGGCTTCGACACGCGAATCAACCTGACTCTGCGCCCCACTCTCACCTTCGAGCTCTACGCCCAGCCGTTCATTTCCAGCGTGCACTACCGGCGCTTCAAGGAGTTCCTAGCGCCGCGGAGCGGCAAGCTCCTCGTGTTCGGACAGGACGTTGGGACGGTGACGACCCAGCAGGATCCCTCGGGCCAGGTCACCAGCTATGCCATCGATCCCGACGGCGCGGGACCGGCTGCCTCGATCGATCTTGCCAACCCGGACTTCGTGCTGCGGTCGCTGCGCGGCAATGCCGTGCTGCGCTGGGAGTATCGCCCGGGCTCGACGCTCTTCCTCGTGTGGACCCGCACCAGCAGCGACTTCGCGCAGGGTGTGGGAGACTTCAGCCTCTCGCGCGATACCGACGCGCTCTTCGGCGCGAAGGCGGACAACATCTTCCTGCTGAAGGTGAATTTCTGGCTGAATAGATAGGGACGCCTACTTCACCGCAAACGCCACCACGCGATCGCTCTTCCCGAATCTCCCCCCGTCGCCCCCGGCCGCGATCACGACGTACTGCGTGCCACTCTTCCCCCGGAAGGTCATCGGTGTCGCCTTGCCGCCCGCAGGCAGCGGCGCGCTCCAGAGCTCGGCGCCGGTCTCGACCTCATAGGCGTGGATCCTCTGGTCGAGCGTCGCGGCGATGAAGACGAGGCCGCCGGCGGTGATGATCGGGCCGCCGAGATTCGGGCTGCCCCACTGGGCCGCGGCGGCCGGTGCGTCGGGAGAGATAGTGCCCAGAGGCACCTCCCACTTGCGGGCCCCGGTGGCCAGGTCGATCGCAACCAGAGCGCCGAACGGAGGCGGCGTGCAGGGCGCGCCCGACGGCCCGATCAAGAGCTCCCGCCGCATCACGAACGGTGTGCCCCGCATGGAGGTGTACTGGGAGCCCTGCAACCGATAGCCGGGTTCGTTGCGACGCCGCTGATACTCCTCCCTGGGAATGAGCTGGACCGCCGCCGCGATCCGATTCACCGGCACGACCGCCAGCTGGCGCACCGGGTCGATCGCCACGCCACCCCAGTGCGCGCCGCCGATATTCGAAGGCACCACCAGTGATCCTTCCAGGCTCGGCGGAGTGAAGATACCTTCGTTGCGGAGCGCCTGAATCCGTTCGCGGCAAGCGGCCTGATCCGCCGGATTGGGGCCCCACGCATCCTCGGCGGAGAATCGCTGCGGGCTGAGCGGCGCAATGCCCGCGGTAAAGGGTTGCGTGGGCCAGGCCGTTTCGCCGGGGATCGTGCTCTTTGGCACTGGGCGCTCCTCGATGGGAAAAACCGGAGCCCCACTTCGCCGGTCCAGCACGTACAGCATGCCCGTCTTGTTGGCCTGCAGGACGACCGGAATGCGGCGTCCGGCGCGGACGACGGTGGTAAGCGCTGGCGGCGAGGCGTTGTCGTAATCCCAGAGGTCGTGGTGCACCGTCTGGAAGTGCCAGACCAGTTTGCCGGTCGTCGCGCGCAGCGCGACGACCGAATTCGCGTAGCGGTTCTCGCCGAGGCGCTCGCCGCCGAAGTAGTCGGGACTCGCGCTGCCCGTCGGCACGAAGACCAGACCGAGAGCTGAGTCCACCGCGATGATCGACCAGGCGTTGGCGGCGCCGGTCCGGTGGGCCGCTGGACCAATCCAGGTGGGCCACGCGGCGTCCGCCGAATCCTGCGGGACCGGATCCCAGCTCCACCGGAGCGCGCCCGTGCGCGCATCGAACGCGCGGACCTCGCCGCTCGCCGCGTCGGTGCGATTGTTGTCGGCCACCCCGGAGCCCACCACGATCAGCCCCGCGATGATCGCCGGTGGTGAAGTGACCTCGTACTCCGCGGTTTCATAGGGCGGGTTCCGCAGACCCTTCCTGAGGTCGACGCCGCCGTCCGTCCCGAAGCCGGCGCACGGTTTGCCATCACGGGCATCCAGCGCGTTGAGCCGCGCATCCACCGTCGCCACGATGACCCGGAGCGCGCAGGGTGCTCCGACGCGTATGCCGGCATCCGCCCAGAGCGAAACTCCTCGATTGGTGAAATCTCCGAAGCTGATGGGCTTGACCATGAGGTCCGTCACCCAGCGTTCCTTGCCCGTCTCAGCATCGAGCGAAATAACCCGGCCCAGCGGCGTGCTCAGGTACATGACCCCGTTGAGCACCAGCGGAGTGGCCTCGAAGGACACCGATTGCATCATCTTGACCGCCGCCTCGCCGGTGCTGTACTCCCAGGCGGGTGCTAGCCGCCTTACGTTGCCGCGATCGATGCCGGTGAGCGGTGAGTAGCGCTCGCCCCCGCGGTCGCGCCCGTAGGCGGGCCAATCGTTCGCCGCGGCCTGGGCGGACACCAGCCTGGCGTAGCCAAGGATCAGCAGGAGGAACAGCGCCGGTCTCACGATCGAACTCCTTGTGGTGCATGAATATAGGACACGCTCACGGGTTCCCGCGCCGCGGGCTTGACCCTCGCTCGCCGGGGCGGTAGCTGTTAACGTTCACTGAGCTAATTCATCGGCTCCCGGAGTCTCTGCGTGGCGTCCGCAACCCGCCTGTGTCCCTCGTGTAACACCCAGCTTCCGGAAGTGGCGCAGTACTGCTACGTCTGCGGCTCGGCTACGCCGCCCGCCATCGACAGGGCGACCGGCGAGATCCTCCTGCCGGAAGGCGTGGCCCCGACGCCCACCGCCTCGGCGGACATGATCCGCAAGCTCAAGGATTCACTCGGGAAGCACTACGAGCTGAACGAGCTGATCGGTCGCGGCGGCTTCGCGGAAGTCTTCCGGGTGCGGGATCTCTGGCTCAAGCGGGATCTGGCGCTCAAGGCGATTCGGCCCGATCTAGTGGTCTCCGAGACCCTCCTGGCCCGCTTCCGTCGCGAAGCCGAAGCCGTCGCCGCGCTGCGCCACCCGAGCATTGTCCCAATTTACGACATCGGCGAAGCCGAGGGCATCATGTACATCCTGATGCCCCTCATCAAGGGAGAAAGCCTCAAGTCGCTGCTGGTCCGCGACGGCCGCCGTCCCATCACCGAAGCGCGGCGGATTCTACTTGAAGCGGCCAGCGCGCTCGTGTCGGCGCACGAAGCCGGGGTGGTTCATCGCGACATCAAGCCCGAGAACATCATGCTGGAGGGCAAATCCCGCCGCGTCCTCGTCATGGACTTCGGGATCGCCAAGGTGATGGATGCCGCGGGCGACAGCACACTCACCTCGAGCGGAACCATCGTTGGCACCCCGCATTACATGAGTCCCGAGCAGGCCAGTGGGGATCCTCATCTCGACCACCGGACCGACCAGTACTCCCTGGCCGTGGTCGGCTATCACATGCTGACCGGCACCGTGCCGTTCGAGGGCGAGAACACCCGGGCGATTCTTTTCAAACAGATGATGGAGTCGCCCCGCTCGATGCGCGAGCTGGTGCCCGAGGTCCCCGAGGCCCTGATGACCGCGGTTTCCCGGGGCATGGCCAAGGAGCCCGCCGACCGTTTCTCCGACATCGAGGGCTTCGCGGGGGCGCTCGAGGCCACCGCAACGCTGGACACTCACACCTCCGCGGCTGTACCCGCCGCCAAGCCGACCCGCAAGCCAAGCCGGTTGCCTCTTATGCTGGCGGGTGCGGGTTTGCTCGCCGCGGCGGCCGTGGTGGTGGCCTTGGTCAATCGCTCGCCCGTGGCTGAGACCGTGGTGCCAAACCTCGCTGCGCCGGGCGCTACGGCACCCGTGAGCAGGCCGGTCGATTCCGCACCCGCCGCGACGAGCCCGGTTCCGCCGCCGCCGCCCGCCCCGCTGCCGGCGGCCCCGACGGAGAAACGCGTCACCCCCGACACCAAGAAGGCTCCGGCGCCGGGGCTCACCAGCTCCGCCACTCAGCGCAACGCCGGCCCTCCTTCCAGCACGCCGGCGCCGGCGCCCAAGTCCGGCACGACCTGCGCCAGCGCGGCCGACGGCGACGATCGCGATCTCGCCTTCCGTGTCTGCACCGATGAGGCCAAGACCGGCAACGTCGTCGCTGAGCGTCGCCTGGCCGGTCTCTACGACCGGAGTCCGGTGCCCGGCCACGACGTTGAGGCGGCAACCTGGTATCGCAAGGCCGCCGAGGCGGGCGACATGCCCTCCCTGCTGCGCCTCGGGCAATTGCTGCATCTCGGCAAGGGAGTGGTCCTGAACGAGCTCGACGCAACCGCGAAGATCAAGCAGGCCGCCGAAGCGGATTATCAGCCCGCCTGGACCGTGCTGGCCGAGCGATACGAGCAGGGCCTCGGCGCCCGGAAGAGCGACAAGGACGCCTCCTTCTGGTACCGCAAGGCCGCGGAAAAGGGCGAGGTAGCCGCGCAGGCCAAGGTCGGCGACATGTACGCGCGCGGCAAAGGCGTCGACAAGGACGAAGCCGAGGCAGTCAACTGGTTCCGCAAGGCCGCCGACCGCGGCAACCGCGATGCGCAGTACGGCCTCGGCATGGCGTACCTGCGGGGCCGCGGCATTCAGAAGTCCGATTCCCTCGCGTTCGAGTGGCTCAAGAAGGCCGCTGGACAGGGCCACACTGAAGCGCAAAAGGAGGTAGCCAAGCGCAAAACGTGACGGCGCCGGGCACCACGCGTACCTGCCAGAAGTGCGAGGGCCAGGTACCGGCCGACGCCGCGTTCTGTCCTTCCTGCGGTCTAGCCTCCACGACTCCGCTCCTCAGCGAAACCCTGCTCGGCGCCAGCCGGGACAGCGTTACCTTCACCAGCTACGAGCTGGCGCCGGAGCGGCTCGAGCGCGCGCTGGGCCCCAACTATGAGCTGGGCCGGCTCCTGGGACGGGGCGGCTACGCGGAGGTCTTCACCATCCGCGATCTCCGCCTCAAGCGCGAGCTCGCGCTCAAGGTGCTGCGGCCCGACCTCATTCTGACCAATGCGCTGGTCACCCGCTTCCGCCGTGAGGCCGAGGCGGTCGGCGTGCTGCAGAACCCCCATATCGTGCCGGTCTATGACGTCGGGGAGTCGGACGGGATTCTCTGGCTGCTCATGCCCCTCGTCCGAGGCGAGACGCTCAAGAGCGTACTGGCGCGGGAGCAGCGGATGCCCGTCGCGGAGGCACGGCGCATCCTGCTGGAGGCGGCGGAAGCCCTACAGACCGCTCACGAGGCGGGCGTGGTCCACCGCGATATCAAGCCCGAAAACCTGATGATCGAGGGCAAGACCCAGCGGGTCCTCTTGATGGACTTCGGGATTGCCAAGGCGATGGATGTCTCCACCGATCACTCGCTCACCGGAACCGGCGTGGTGGTGGGGACGCCCAAGTACATGAGTCCCGAGCAGGCGATGGGCAAGCACGCCCTGGATCCGCGCAGCGACCAATACTCGCTGGCCGTAGTGGGCTATCAGATGCTCTGCGGCAGGGTTCCTTTTGAGGGAGAAAACGTCCGCGAAGTGTTGGCCAAGCAGCTGCTCGAGGAAGCCATCCCGCTGTCGCGCCTGGTGGCGGAAGTCCCCCCCGAGCTCTCCAGCACCATTCACCAGGCACTCCAGAAGGATCCCAAGCGGCGCTTCGCCTCGATGGACGCCTTTGCCCGCGCGCTGCAAGGCAAGGAGGTGAGTCCCGCGGAGGGCGGCCGGGTGCGACGGAAATCGCGTTTCAATATTCCGCTCGAGAAACGGCCCTGGATTGCCGCGGGACTCTGGGCGGTGCTCCTGGGCGGAGCCGCGTTTGGCGCCAACCGCGCCGGCTTCTTCACCAAGGCACCGCCGGCCGCGCCCCCGCCCGCGAGCGCGGAGAGCCTTCCCGCCGTCTCGCCGCCATCGCAGCGGCGCGGCGCTGCTGCTCCGCGAGGCGGCAAGCCGGTGGTGATCACCGAGCAGCCGGACACCACCGCGGCGGCGGCGGGTATGCCCGCGGCCCCGCTTGGCTGTGAAGCGGCGATCCAGGCTCGCGCCTGGGAAGCCGCATTCACGAGCTGCACTAGTGAAGCGGACGCGAGTTCGGCGGCGCGCCGCAACCTCGGACTGCTCTACGCCACGGGGAACGGCGTCAAACGGGACGATCGGCTCGCTTCGGTGCATCTGGTCTTCGCCGCGCAGGACGCGGTTTCGCCCGATACCCAGGCGGTCGTGCTCATGGCCCGGCGCTACGAGGCGGGCCTCGGCGTGCCGATCGACCGCTCCAAGTCGGCGGGACTCTGGGAAGTTGCAGCGGGAATGGGAGTGAAAGAGGCCTATCCGATCGTCGCCGCGCGCTACGCCGACGGTGACGGGCGGCGCAAGAGCGACTCGGCGGCCACGGTCTGGTTTGCCCGGGCCGCCGAAGCGGGTGAGGTCGCCTCGATGACCAGACTGGCGGAAAACCTGAGCCGCGGGCGCGGCATTAGGCGTGATGACAACCAGGCCGCCGCCTGGTATTCCAAGGCGGCGGAGCGCGAAGACCCCGAGGCCCAGTATCAGCTGGCGCTGATGCTGTTCAAGGGCAAGTTCTACCGGCGGGACGACGGGGCCGCCTTGCTCTGGTTGGAACGCGCGGCCAAGCAGGGACATCCCGAAGCGCAGAAAGAGCTGGCGCGGCGGAAGCCCTGATTACTTCATCGTCCAGATCATCGCCCAACCGATCGCGATCCAGATCAATTCCCGCAGCCGGCTCAGCAGCGCGGCCGCCAGACCCAGAGCGGGCGCAATGCCGAGCCAGCTGAACATGAGATAGACCGCGCCCTCCTTGGTGCCCAGCTCGAACGGCACGAAGATGAGGGCGTTGACCACCAGCGATGAGAAACTGGCGACTACGAAGGCCTTCCACGGATCCACCCCGAGTCCCATCCCGTAGAGAATCACCCAATACTCCGCGAGCGAGAGCATCCGGGCGATCACCTCGACACCGAGGGCGCCGTAAAAGCGCCGCGGGTTTGATTTGTAGATCGAGGTCACGTGGGTATCGATCTCGTGCAGGACGGCGGCGCGGGGCTCCAGCCGCACCGCGATCCGCTTGAGCAGCGGAAGCTGTCGCAGGAGCTGCAACGCGTGCAGCGCCAGCCCTTCGCGGTGCCGGGAGAAAAGAAACACCGTGATCAGCACCAGCACCGCACCGATCGCCAGGATAAGCGCCAGAGTCAGCGGCGTGTGGGGAAGGAGAATCGTGGCCGGCACCAGCGCGATCAGGAAGCAGATCACGTGGGCTAGGGCATGCAGCAGCCGGAACGCGACGATGGAGCCTACCGCGCGAGGACGACCCAGGGCCCTGGTGGCGGCGACCACCTTGAGGGGCTCGCCGCCGAAGCTGAGCAGCGGCGTCGAGTAGTTCACCGCGAACGCCACCACCGTCATCAGGAGCGCGCGCGGCAGCGCGATCGCGCTGCCGCCCTCGGAGGTGAGCATCCGCCACGCGATGGCGTTCAACACGTACACGGCGGCCCAGAGTGGAATGAGCGCCGCCACCACCCAGGCCGAGGCGCGCAGCCCGGCCCAGAGCGTAGCGGGCCCCGCCTTCCAGACCATCAGCGTCACGATGGTGGCGCCGACCAGGAAGAAAACGAGCCGGAGGTTCCGGCTCACTCAGTTCGCCACGCGGCAGCCGCTGCTGAGGGTTGGATGCGGACTGGGAGCACGTGCAACTGATAGACCAGGCAGCCACCTCGGTCAAGCGCCGGGCGTGCCGCGCAGGGCCGCGTCGATCTCGGCGCGGGTGGCCCGGCGGGGGAGGCGGCCCCCGTGCTCGGCGCTGGTCGGAACCGTGACGCCACTCACGCTGCCGCCCTCGGCAATCTCGACCACCGCCTGGGCGATATCCGCTTCGGCGTGATCCCCCTGGGAGACGGTGATCACCAGCACCCAGCGGCCGGCGTTGCCCCACTGCTTGCGCAGCGCGAAGACGCCGGCGCGCGACGTCTGGTCGAATTTCAGAGTGATGCTCTTGCGCTGGCCGTTCACGATCCCCTCGGCGGTGCCGCTGATCGGAGCCGCCATGGGAATGCCGTGATGGTACGCGTGCACTACCAGGAAGGCTCCGCGGGTGGCCGGCTCCCACGGATTGGCGGGCAGCTCGATCGAGATCCAGGGCGGGCCGGCTAAGGCTGTGGCGGGGAGGGCCGCGACCAGCAAGGCGGCGAGAGCGAATCGGCGGGACATGCGCACCTCCAGAGAGACGGTTGCGGCCGGGTCGTTCCGGCCCTCCCTGAGATGCCGCCGCCGCGGCGCGGGTTTGGAGCGGGTTACTGCCCGAAGACCCGGATCTGTCCCTTGAACGAGCGCACCACGATCTGGGCGCCCCCTCCCGCATTCGCGAAGAAGATCGATTTGCCCTTGAGGGGTTTTCCGGTCTTGGCGGGAAGCTCGACCCCCACCGATCCGCCCAGCGACTCAAGGTCGAATTCCGCGCCGAGCGTCGTGGGAAGCTGCAGCTCCACATCCCCGCTGTGGGTCTGGATGTTGAGCGTGCCGCGGCGGTCGAGAGTACCGGAGTAGCTCACCGGGCCGGAGACCGTCTCCAGCCGGGCGCCCTGCGGCTGCATTTCCGTTGCGATGATCGGTCCCGACACGGTCGAGGCCGTGACATCCCCGCTGGCCTGCCGCAGCAGGATCCTGCCGCTGCCGGTCTTGACCCGTACCAGCGGCGAGAGACCGACGACATCGATGTCGCCTTCGATGGACTCGGCAGTGACCAGGCGCAGGCTTCCCGTCACCCGGATTGCACCGCTCGCCGATTGGAGATCGACCTCGCCGCTGAGGGCCTGCACGTCGATCGCCCCACCCGCCGACTTGACCCACACCCGGGCGCCCCGGGGGACTCGCACGTCGAGGTGCCCGCCGCCGGCGAGCGTGCTCCCCTCTTGCGGCTCCAGACCCAGCTTGGCCACCCGGCCAGCGCCGCCCATGAAGAAGGTGGTGGTCGTTGCGGCCGAACCTGTCACGGCGATGGAGTCCCGGTCCCAGCCCAGGACTCGGGTCGTCCCGGCCATGTTGTTAATGCGAATCGATGCATCCGCCGCGATCGCGATCCGCTTGTCGAGCTTCTGTTGCGCGAGGAGCGGCGCGGCGAGTAGACAGAGGGTCGGCAGCAGAAAGGCGCGCATCAGCTTCTCGCGGAGAGCGCGGTGGCCCGGCGCAGAAAGTCCACCTTCTGTTGCCAGGTCGCGATAACGAGGCGTTCGAGCGAGGTGTTACCCGGGTCGCCGGCCAGTGCGCGCCGGGATTCCGCCAGCGCGCTGTCAATCACCGCCAGGTTGCGCTCGATGGTCCTGATCGTCTCGGGGGAGAGGCGCTGGCGCGCCTGGTCGAGCGCAGCACCCAGGTCGGCCGTGGCACTCGCGTATTGGACCTCGAGCGGTGAGAACGCTGCGGCCGGGGATGGCGCCGGTTCGCGGGTGGATTGCCGCACCAGCAGCACGGTCGCCCCGGAGGAGACCGCCACCAGCAGAGCCGCCGCCGCGGCAAGCAGCCACCCCGGCATGGTAATGCGGTGTCTGCCCAGGCCTCCCCGTGGCGCGATCCGCGCGTGAATACCCGGCCAGAGGTCGGTCCTGGGCTCGAGCGCCCTCGGCAGCGCCGCGGTTTGCGCCAAATCCGGCTCGGCGGCTTCGAGGAAAGCGGCGCAGGCGGCGCAGGTCGTCAGGTGCTCCTCGAACGCCGCGGCCTCCGCCGGAGGCAGGGTCCCGCTCGCATATGCATCGAGGCGGATTCGGAGTTGGGCGCAGGTCATCGGGCCAGTGCCTCTCGCAGCAAACGCCGCGCGCGGAACAGTTGCGCCTTGGAGGTTCCTTCCGCGATTCCGGTCATCCGGGCAATCTCCCCATGCTGATACCCCTCGACATCGTGCAGCACGAATACGGCGCGGGCTCCCTTGGGCAGAGCGGCGATGGCTTGCTCGAGATCGAGCCGCGCTCCGGGATGGGAGCGCTCCGCCGGCCGCTCCAGCAGCGCGGGCTCATCGGTCGAGAAGACCCGCCGCTCCCTTCGGCCCGTCGCCCGCCGCTTGCCCAGAAACACATTCATCGCGAGCCGATGCAACCAGCTCCCGAAGGCGCTCTCCCCTCGGAATGAGGGCAGCGCCTCCCAGGCCCGCACGAAGACATCCTGAGTCAGCTCCCCCGCGGCCTGGGCATCACCGGCAAGGCGGAGGCAGAGTGCGTGGATCCGGCCCACGTGCTCCCGATAGAGCGCCCCGAAGGCCTCATCGTCCCCCGCCTGCGCCCGCTCGACCAGTTGGCTCATTGCCGCCGGTTTGGGCTGCGGGACCGGAAGTCGGGCCGTCTCCAGCAGGCCTCGATCGGAGGCAAGTGCGAGGGAAGACACGAACATAGGATGTCGCCCGGACAGCCGGGGTTTGAACTCCGCCTGACCCGCCCGGTCACACCGTGGCCGGGGCCTTTCGCTCCCTGAAACAGGCCCAGAAGAAGACCGCCGCGCCCAGTCCGATGAATGACACCACTCGCCAGAGCGCGCCGTAGTCCACCTGCCCTCCGGTGCGGGCGTAGGTGTCGGCCAGCCAGCCCGAGAGCAACCCACCGAGCACCGGGCCGCCGCCCAGGATCAGAATGCCGAACACGGTTTGAGCGGAGTGCCGTACATCCGGCGGAGCAACCCGGTCGGTGTAGATGTAGGCCGCGGCAAAGAAGCAGGCATAGCAGATCCCGTGCAGGAACTGGCTCGCCACCAGGACACTGACCGGCAGCGTGGGATAGCTCCAGATGGTGTAGCGCAGGAAGTAGGAGAGCGCGCCCAGCGCGATCACGTTCCGGAAGCCCAGCCGCACCAGCATCATGCCGAGCATCGCCATGATCGCGATCTCGCTGAACTGGCCGATGGTCATGGCCGGGCCGATCTGGCTGTCCAGCAATCCCAGGTGCGAGAAGAACGGCGGCGTCTGCAGAAAGTACACTTGATGGATCACGCTGATCGGCAGGCTCGCCGCGACGAGCACCAGGAAGGATGGCTCTCGCAGCAGCCGGAACGCCTTCGCGAAGGCGAGTTTTTCCACGCCTTCCTTCTTGGGAGGAGTATGCGGCAGCGCAAAGCAGAACAGCGAGTAACCCCAGGAGATCAGCGCCGAGAAGCGCAACGAATCCGCCAGGCGGTGGGTGACATTGGGCAGCTCGGGACCGACCAGGAACGGCGGCATCCACTGCAGGTGCAGGCCGGTCTGCAGATAAATCATCGGGAAGACCCAGCTCGCCGCGATCCAGCCGATTGTGCCCCAGACCCTCACCTTGCCGAAATCGTGGCTCCGGTCGCCCAGATTGGCGAAGGCCATCGAGTTGGAGAGAGCCAGCGTCGGCATGTAGACCACGCTGTACAGGATCGAAAGCAGCAGCCAGGCCGAGAAAGCGGTCTGCGAGGCCGTCACCCACTTGATGACCCCGCCGACGGCGAGCAGGACCGCGAGGAATCGTTCCGTGCTGAAGTGCCGGTCGGCGAATTGCCCCGCGATGAACGGCGCCGCGATAGCGCCGATCGAGCCGGCGAGCCCGAGGATGGTGCCCATCTGCGTGCCGGTGAAGCCTAACCCGCCTTCCGCCACGCTCGCCGTGAGGTAGCGGGCCGCGAGCGGCAGCCAGGCGCCCCACACCGCGTACTGCAGGAACATCATCAGCGAGAGGCGGCCCCGGGGGCCACGCTGGCCGACCTTGGATTTCATCGGGGCTCCGGGGCGAGAGCGTTGAGGCGGACCACGAGGCGCGGCGGATTGGTATTCTTGACGAACACGAACCGGCTCCCATCGGGTGCTGCGTCGAAATTGCGGTTGCCCCTTCCCCGCAGGTACGGAGCCGCGAAGAGCACCTTGCGGCTCGTGACGGAGACGCTCGCCGCGGTGGCCAGGGTCGCGCTGATGAGCGCGGTCCCGCTCCGGTACAGGAGCTCATGACCGCTGCCGGACCAGACCGGCTCGGAGCCGCC
>CAZYPO010000047.1:12648-24089 GCA_964649225.1 uncultured Gemmatimonas sp.
GTAGAGATCGGTCGGGTTGGCACCGCTCGTCGTCCCCACGAAGGCCAGCCGCTTTCCATCCGGGCTCCAGTTTCCATCCACCGCATTGTTAAAGTCCCGGGTCAGCCGGATCGTGGTTTGATCGTGGAGGGAATAGACCCAGAGATCCCGGCCTCCCGGGGCTCCACCCGCGCGAGAGAAGGCGATGCGATCGCCGGTCGGAGAGAATCGCGGGCTCCAGAGGTCCACCGCGGGGAAAAGCGGATGTTCGACACCGCTCCGGTCGACCAGCGTCGCGAGCGTGCCGCCGCTTTGGGAGGGATAGTACGCCAGGACTCCGGACCGCGACGCTGCGTAGGCGGGGAATACCCTGGCAACGAGCTCCACCCCTTCGGCCAGGCGAGTCGCCGGACCGGTGAATTCACGCTTTCCCGGATCGAAGGGCTGCTTGACGAGAGCGCCGTCCTCCAGACCGTAGATCAGCTCGCCGGAGCTGAGATACTGCGGCGCGAGCGCGCGCACGTCGAGCAATTTGACCTTCCGGCTGTCGAGATCGAGCACGCCGAGCTGCACCACCAGGCCATTGGGCCCGATCCGGGAGTTGGTGAAGACCACCGCCCAGCCCCCGGGCAGAAACGAGGGCCAGAGCTGACTCTCACCGCCGGCGGAATCGGGACTGGTGAGCTGCTGCGGCGTCCCACCCTCGGCGGAAATGAGGAACAGCGGCCGCCGAATCCCGGCCGAATAGACGATGCTCCCATTCGGGCTCCAGGCTCCGCTGGTCGTGGCCCCGCCCATGCGGGCGATCACCACCGGTGCGCCTCCCGCGGTGGAGACTTTCTTGAGCGCGCCATCGGCATCGAAGGCGACCCAGTTCCCGTCAGGGGAATAGAAGGGATGATCGGCGCCGTCGGTCCCCGCGAGGGCGCGCGCCGATTCCTCACCCAGGCGCCGCTCGAACACCTTCACGATCCCCGAAGGGGTGCGTCCGATGTAGGCGATACGGGTGCCGTCGTCACTGATGCTCAGCGACCGGGTGCGGTTGAGCTCGAAGCTGTGGGTAGAATCGGCCTCCAGCGCAAACGTCACCGGGAAGCTGGTGACCCGCGGCGCACGGCGCAGCGCCCAGCCGAGCGCGGTGCCGGCGAGCAGGATAACGGCGGCGATACCTGCCAGGACGGTAGGTCGGAAAGTCGGGACGGCAGGACGGCGGGAGGTCGGCCATCTTCCCGTCATCCCGACCTCGCGACTCCCCGACAAGTCCATCGCTCCTGCAAACTCCGCCGCACTCTGAAACCGGTCCGCCGGCAACTTGGCGAGCGCCTTGTGAATCGCCCACTCCACCTGGGGCGGCACCGTGTCGCGAACGGAGCTGACCAGCGGCGCCTTCTCGGTCAGCACCTTGGCCACGATCGCCTGCGCGTTGCTGCCGGTGTAGGGCGGGTCGCCGGCCAGCATCTCATAGAGCATCGAGCCCAGCGAATAGACGTCGCTCCGTGCGTCGAGTGTACGATCGCCCATGGCCTGTTCGGGGCTCATGTATTGCGGCGTGCCGAGCGACATCCCGGTCTCCGTCATCCGGGAGGAGTCGGCCGAGGACACGGCGAGCGCGATGCCGAAGTCCGCCACCAGGGCGCGCTGGTCGTGCAGCAGGATGTTCTCGGGTTTGATGTCGCGGTGGACGATCCCCCGCCGGTGCGCGTAATCCAGTGCGCTGGCTACCTCGGCGGCCAGCCGCACCGCGTCCTCGAGCGGGAGCTGCTTCTCGCGGTTCAGGCGATCGCGCAGCGACTCTCCTTCGATGAAGGGCATCACATACCAGAGCAGGCCGTCGGTTTCGCCCGAATCGATCAGCCCGAGGATATGGGGATGCTGCAGGTTGGCGGTGGTCTTGATCTCCCGCAGAAACCGCTCGGCCCCGATCACCGCGGCGAGCTCGGGCTTGAGCAGCTTGAGGGCCACCCTCCGATCGTGCCGGATGTCCTGGGCCAGGTACACCGTCGCCATCCCACCCGCGCCGAGCTCGCGCTCGACGCGGTAGCGGTCGGCCAGGGCCGACACCAGGCGGGAAGGGATGTCCGTCATGGGAAGGAGTGCAAGTTACCGGCGGCAACCTGACCCGGCCACCCGGCCGTGAAACCTCGCCGGGGCAACTCTGCGTACGGGGACCCTGGCGGAAGGGCACGCCGTTCGCTAGCGTCCGACCATTCTTTCCAAGCCACTCCTGGAGGTCAAGTGTTCCGTCGTTTACCAGCCGTCTCTTGCCTGATTCTCGCCTCGATCCTGCTTCCTCCGGCAACCCACGCCCAGACCAAGCTGCTGCGCTTCCCTGCGATCCACGGCGACCGCGTGGCCTTTACCTATGCGGGTGACATCTGGACCGCCCCGGTGGCGGGCGGCACCGCCACCCGCATCACAGCGCATCCGGGCATGGAAATCTTCGCGCACTTCTCGCCCGACGGGAAATGGATCGCCTTCACCGGGCAATACGACGGCGACGAGCAGGTCTACGTCGTCCCGGCGACCGGCGGGGAGCCCAAGCAGCTCACCTGGTATCCGGCGCGGGGCCCGCTCACCCCGCGCTGGGGCTGGGATGATCAGGTGTACGGCTGGAGCAGCGACGGCAAGTCGGTCCTCTTCCGCTCGATGCGGGACGGCTGGACCCTGAGCCTCAACCGGCTCTATACCGTGCCCGTGGTCGGCGGTCCCGCCGAGCCGCTGCCCATGCCGGAGGCGGGAGCCGGGGATTACTCACCGGACGGGACCCGCGTGGTCTATTCGCCGATCTTCCGCGATTTCCGCCCGGAAAAGCGCTACGGCGGTGGCATGGCCAATGATCTCTTCGTCTACGACATCCGCAGCGGCGACGCCAAGCGCATCGTGGACGACCCGCGCTCCGATCGTGATCCGATGTGGATCGGCGGGACCATCTACTTCAATTCCGACCGCAGCGGCACCTTCAACCTCTACGGCTACGACCTCGCTACCACCAAGACCACACCGCTCACCACCGGCAAGGCCTGGGACATACGCTGGCCCAGCAGCGATCACCAGGGCCGCATCGTGTATGAGCTGAATGGTGAGCTTCAGGTCCTCGACGTGAAGACCCGCAAGAGCACGCCGCTCGCGATCATCGTACCGGATGACGCGCTCTGGAAGCGGGCCTCACGTATCGCCGCAGCCGGCCAGCTGGAAGACTGGGATCTCTCGCCGAAGGGGGAGCGGGCCCTCTTCACCGCGCGCGGCGACATCTTCACCGCGCCGATCGAAAAGGGACCCACCCGCAACCTCACCCATTCTTCCGGCGCGCACGACAAGTGGGCCAGCTGGTCACCTGACGGGTCGAAGATCGCTTTCATCTCCGATCGCTCCGGCGAGGAGGAGCTCTACGTCGTGGCGCAGGACGGCTCGGCGGCGCCGGAACAACTGACCCGGGACGGCAAGACCATGCGCTACGCGCCGGCCTGGGCGCCCGACGGCAAGCGGATCGCGTTCAGCGACAAGGACGGCAAGGTCTACGTCTACACGTTCGACGACCGCAAGCTCACTGAGATCGGCCACGCCGAACGAGGCGGTATCCGCGACTACACCTGGTCACCGCGCGGCAATTATCTCTCCTGGAGCACGAACAGCCCGAACGGATTCTCCGCGATCCACGTCTGGGCGGCGCGTGATAACCAGGTCCGCAAGGTCACCGACGACCTCTGGAATTCGTACAACCCCGCCTGGGACCCCGACGGCAACTATCTCTTCTATCTGAGCGACCGCGACTACGCGCCACTCATCTCCAACGCCGAGTTCAACTACGCCACCAATCGGACGACCGACATTTACGCGCTCGCTCTCCGGAGGGATGTTGCGCACCCCTTCCCGCCCGAGAGCGACGAGGTCGCGGTATCGGCGACTCCTGCGGCCACCGCCATAAGCGGCGCCCCGGCGGCTTCGGCCGCCGGTGCCGCGCCTGCCGCAGCCGCCGCGTCCGTGGGCGACCTGACCATCGACTTCGACGGGCTCGGCAAGCGGGTCGCGAAGGTGCCCGTCGAGGGCGACAACTACGGCGGGCTGGTCGCCAAGAAGGGCTACCTGATCTACGGTGTCGGGCCCGCCTTCTACTACGGGCGGGACGGTGAGAAACCCACCTCGCTCAAGCTGTTCGGGTTCAAGGACCGGAAGGTCACCACTCTGGTCGAAGACATGGGCGGCTATGCGCTTTCGGCCGACGGCAGCAAGGTGCTGGTCCGCTCGGCCGGCGCGTTCAGTCTCTATGACGCCACGCCCACCGGCGCGTCCTCGAAGAAGGCGGTGTCTACCGCGGGCCTCCTGGTGGACCGCGTGCCCACCGAAGAGTGGGCCCAGATTTTCCACGAAGTGTGGCGCCGGTACCGGGATTGGTTCTACGTCGGCAACATGCACGGCTTCGACTGGGAAGCGATCGGCAAGCGCTATGCAGCCTGGCTTCCCTATGTGGCCCACCGCTCCGATCTCAACTACCTGATCAGCGAGATGGTTTCCGAGCTTACAGTGCAGCATGCCTACATCGAAGGCGGTGACTTCGAAATCCCTCGCCGTACCCCGGTGGCGCTGCCTGGCGCCCGTTTGGCACTCGACAAGCCGAGCGGCCGCTACCGTATCACGAAGATCTTTGCAGGGCAGAACGAGGAGTCGATCTATCGCTCGCCGCTGACCGAGATCGGCGTCAACGTGTCGGTGGGAGACTACCTGCTCGCAATCGACGGCGTGGAGCTCAAACCGGACGAGGATCCTTACCGGCTGCTGCGCGGCAAGGCCGACCGGCCAGTCACCCTCGCGGTGAGCTCAAAACCCTCCATGGAAGGCACCCGGACAGTCTCCTTCAATCCGGTCACCAGCGAGAGCAATCTCGAATACCTCGACTGGGTGCTCGGCAATCGCCGCCGCGTGACCGAGCTTTCGGGTGGCCGGATCGGCTACCTGCACGTCCCCGACATGGGCGCGCCGGGCATTCGCGAGTTCATCAAGTGGTACTACGGGCAGCTCGACAAGGAAGGGCTGATCGTCGACGTGCGCGCCAACGGCGGCGGCAACGTGTCGCGGATGCTGATCGAGCGGCTGCGTCGCAAGCTGCTCGGCGTCAACTACGGCCGCCGCAATCCCGAGGGGAATCCCTATCCCGACGGGGTCTTTCTCGGGCCGATGGCCGCGATTCTGGACGAACGGTCGTCGAGCGACGGCGACATCTTCCCCTACATGTTCCGCGAAGCGGGACTGGGGCCGCTGATCGGCCGGCG
Source organism: uncultured Gemmatimonas sp. (assembly GCA_964649225.1). Lineage (GTDB taxonomy): Bacteria > Gemmatimonadota > Gemmatimonadetes > Gemmatimonadales > GWC2-71-9 > JABFSM01. The sequence goes on from CAZYPO010000047.1 coordinate 17,895, forward strand.
TTCCTGGGGCGGCGTGGTGGGCATCAGTAACACGGGGCAGTTGATCGACGGCGGCACCATCTTCGTGCCGCTTTCCGGCCTGGCCAACATCAAAGGGGAATGGGTGATCGAGGGCCACGGCGTCGATCCCGACATCGACGTCGAGAACGACCCCAAGTCGTTGCTCGCCGGAAAGGATCCCCAGCTCGAGCGTGCGGTGGCCGAGGTGATGAAGCAGTTACAGGGGAAGACGGTGAAGCTGCCCCCAATGCCCGCGGGGCCGGTGAAGGTTCCGAAGCCTTAGGGGCGCCAGGTGCCTTTGGCCACTTTGGGGACGAACCGCTCGATGCCGCGCGAGGGGAACGCCAGCGTCTTCTGCTGCTCCGCGCTCCGGTACGCCGTCATCAGCAGCTTCACGACCTCGAGTCCGTCATCAAACGTCAGGCGAGGCTTTTCTTTGCCGAGGAAGGCTCGCACGAAGTGGCGGTTCTCGGCCTCGTACCCGTAGGCCACCGCCTCCTGCGCCACGACGGGCATGAGCCCCATTTCGGCGTTCTGTTTCTCGACCAGGTCCTCGCCGGTTTTTCCTTTCACCATCCGGCTGAAGAAAAGCTTGAGCCCAGCGTCGAGCGTATTCCAGGACATGGAGTACTCGGGGCCGAGTAGTTCGGCCGACAACCGGAGTCCGGCTCCGACGTAACTCCAGGAGGTCGAGGCCTCGCCGATCACGGTCTGCCCCTCGGCGGTCCGGAACTCGATGATGACGCTGGCAAAGTCTTCCGAAGGCGCGCGCCGGTAGTTGACCGCCGGCCCCATCATCTTCTTGAGCCGCCGCGCGTACTCCGGCTGGCTCCACTTGAGGCTGGCGATGTGCCCCGTCACCCGCACCGGCTTGACCGTGGAGAGCGGCTCTCCCGGCTTGGTGAGGAGATGGCGCACCACCAGCGCGGAGTGACACATCATGTCGTTGAGCACGCCCCCGCCCTGCAGCTTGCCCCGCCAGAACCACGGCATGTGCGGTCCGCTGTGCTCTTCCGCCGCCCGGGCCAGGTAGGGCCGCCCGGTGAGCGCTGCGCCGCGCGCCCAGAGCAGCTCCCTGCCACGCTCCACCTGCGGAGCGAAGGCCTGGTTCTCGAGATATCCGTGCCGCAGCCGCACGCTCCGAACCAGGTCCAGCACCTGCTTGGCCTCCGCGACGTTGCGCGCGAGCGGCTTCTCGCAGGCGAGTCCGAGTAGCTTGCCTTTCCCGCGCGCGATCGTGGCAACGATCTCCTCGACATTCGCAATGCGAGCCTGATTCGGTCCGCAGAGCCAGATCGCGTCGATCGCGGGGTCGGCCACCATCTCCTTGATGGAGCGATACGGTTTGCACCCCCCGACATCGAGCGAATTCGCGTATGCCGCGGCCTTCTGGGCGTTTTTTGCGTTGGGGCTCCACACGCCGAGCACATCAGCGTCCCGCACGCCCTGCCAGGAAAGCATATGAAAGCGGGCATTGAAGCCGCTGCCGATGAAGCCGACGCCGAGACGGGTCTTTTTTGTCATTCAGGGAGTACCGGTAGCACGAGGTGAGAGGGCCGTCCCGCCGTGCGCCAGATCCGGTGGGTCTGGGTACGATAGTCCGACGCCTTCGCGTCGAAAATGCTCGGGACCCAGGTCTGCGGGTTGCGGTCGTAGAGCGGGAACCAGGTGCTCTGCACCTGCACCATCATGCGGTGCCCTTTCTGAAACCGGTAGCTCTGCGGCGGCAGCTTCACCGTGTATTCGAGCACTTGTCCCGGTGGAATCGCCGCGGGACGCTCGAAGCTCTTGCGGTAGCGGCCCCGCATGATCTCACCCGACACCATGAGCTGATAGCCGCCCATCGCGCGATTGCCGGAGACGGTATCCGGATAGACGTCGATCAGCTTGACGACCCAGTCGGCGTCGGACCCCGTGGTCGAGGCGAAGAGCCGGGCTTCGAGATCACCCGCGATGACGACCTCGGCGGTGAGCGGGTCGGTCGTCCAACTCAAAACGTCGGGCCGTCCGTCGACGAAGCGCTGATCCATGGCCTGCCAGATGCCCCACTGTGAGCCCTGCGAATAGGTCACCTGCACCGGCCGCGGCCGATAGGGGACCGGATGGGCGGGATCGGAAACGTACGCGTCGAATGCCTGAGCTGCGGATGCGGGCGGATCGAAAGAGAGTTTGCCGTCTGCCCGGAAGTAGAGATTGCGGCGGGCGATGGTCTTCGGTGGCCAGGCGGCAAAGGAGCGCCACGTGTTCGAGCCGCCCTCGAAGACCGTCGCCTCGTCCAGCATCAGCGGGCCCCGGTCTTTCAGGTAGAATGCGAAGAACGGTGCTTCGACTTCGCGGCGAAACCACACCCCGGTCGAATCGCCGAACTGCACCTGGCCCAGGCTTAGTCCGGGACCGTACCAGCCGCCGTGGTTCCAGGGGCCCAGCGCGATCCGGTTGATGCCCCGGGTGTCGGTCCGTTCGAAAGCGCGATAGGTGTTGGATGGTCCGAAGATGTCCTCCTGATCATACCAGCCGCCTACGCTGAGCACCGCCACCGGAGTCTGGTGAACTTGATTCGGCGTGGCGCGTGACTGCCAATAGGCGTCGTAGCGCGGGTGCGCCAGAAACCCGTCCCAGGATGGCCAGCTGCGGCCCAGCTTCTTCACCACGTTGGAGAGCGGTCCCATGCGGAGATACCAGTCGTACATGTCGTTCGAGCCGACGTTGAAGTCTCCCACCTCCATGTCGTAGGTGTACTCGACCCCGTAGCTCATCCGGAAGGCGCCCTGGTGAAAGAAATCATCGCCCATCCAGGTATCGCTCATCGGGGCCTGGGGCGACACGGCGCGGAGCGCGGGATGCCCGGACAAAGCCTGCATCGTCGCCAGCCATCCGGGGTAGGAGATCCCTAACCCGCCAACCCGACCGTTATTATTGGGGACGTGCTTGACCAGCCAGTCGATGGTGTCGTAGGTGTCCACCGCTTCGTCCACGCCGCTGGAGTCCCGGCGCAACGGCCGGTTCATCAGGTACTCGCCTTTCGACTCGCTCCGGCCACGGATGTCCTGGAACGCGAAGATGTAGCCGTCCGCGGCCAGGAAGCGGTAGGCGCCCGGGAAGTTCGTCGCGCTGCCCCCGGCACCGTACGGCGTCCGCATCAAGAGGATCGGCAGTGGACCGGACGCGCGCGCCGGCCGGACCAGGTACGTCCTCAGCAGGACCCCATCCCGCATCGCGATCATGGTGTCGCGGCGGACCCAGAGTGAGTCATTGGGGACCTGGGCGCGAGCCGCGCCTCCAGTCAAGAGGAGGCTGGCGGCAAAAAACCAACCGGACGTCTGCATCACTTGCCCGCTTTCGCCTTGAGTTCGGCAAACCAGTTGAGCACCACGACGTAGGTATTCGCGGGAACCACCTTCGCGCGGATGAAATAGAACGAACGGTCATCTGGACTGACCGTGTAGTTACGGCTTCGGTTGTCGGTCAGGTAGGAGCTTGTGGAGAAGAGCACTCGCTGCGCGCTCACGTGAAATGCCGCGCCGGGATCGATCGCCGCGGCGACGAGATTCCCCTTTTCGTTCCGATAAAACAGCTCGCGGCCACTGTGCGACCAGAGTGGCTCCGTCCCGCCCGCGGGCGAGATCTGGTACTTCCCGCTCTCGGTATTCGGAAAGGGCTGGACATAGACCTCGTCTTTACCGGAGGCGGTGGACCCGAAGGCCAGCCAGCGCCCATCGGGCGAGAGCGTCGGAGAGAACTCCTCGAATTCCGTCCGCGCCAGCGGGCGGGGTTGGCTGTCCACTCCCGGTCGAATGCCGTACAGGTGTCGTCCGCCTCCGGAGCCCCCCCGCACCACGAGCCAGCGTCCATCGCGCGACCATTCGGCTTCGTCGACACTCCGGGAGAACGCGAGCGCCCGCTGCATCGCTCCACTGCCATCCGCGGCGGCACGGAAGAGCTGGTAGCTCACATCGACGTCGGACGTGAAGGAAACGCTGCGACCGTCCGGCAACCAGGCCGGCCGGGCGTTGCGCGAGCCGGTGGACGCGATCCGGGTGAGCGGTCCCGTATCCAGCGTCTTCACCCAGATTTCGTCCCGCCCCTGGTTGGTGATCGCTATCGCCAGGCGGGATCCATCGGGCGAGAGCGCCAGGTTGTTGAGCTCTCCACTCCACCCCTGGTCGACCAGGCTGGCGGCCCCGTCGCGAGCCACCCGAACGACTTCCCATATCGGATGCGATGCGTCGTAGAGCAGCGTGCCAGTCCCGGAAAAGGCGAGGAACGTTGCCCCGCCCTGCGGCACCCGCAGCCCTTCCAGGACCGAGGTTGGCCGGCCACCCAGCTTGAAACTGCGCGGACTGAAGGGAACGGCGACGACCGTGCCGTTGCCTTGGACCACCACCAGGTGTCCGGTCGGGGCAAAGAGCGCGCGCACTCCGCCCAAGAGGACCTGGAGTTGCTTGGTCGCGAGATCGAGCACGGCGACATCGGGGGCGGCGGTCTTGCGCCAAACGGTGACCAGCAAGGCTCGGCCGCCCGGGAGCGCGGAGGGCCACTGGAGGAAAAGCTCATCCTTGGCAGTGTCCGCTTGCGTCACGAGTTCCCCCGCTCCGCCAGAGGCGCGCACTCGCATCAGCGCGGTACCCTCGCGAGCCGGATAATAGATCCAGCCGTCGTCGCTCCACGTGAGGCCCATCGCCCACGCCGAATCACGCACCAGCGTCGTCGGGGCCCCGCCGGTCAAGCGTGCGATCTTGACCGCCCCGGGAAAGCCGGTGATGAACGCCACCGACTCGCCATCGGGAGAGAAGGTCGGGTCCCAAGCGTTTTCCGAGCCGGGAATGGGAGTCGGGCGCAGGTCGTTGTCCTCCCGCAGCAGGAGAGTGCTCGCCCCCGAGTAAACGAAGCGTCTTCCGTCGGGGGAGACCGTCGGTACATAACCAGTTGAATTGAAGATGTCGTACCCTTCTGGAAAGGTCACGCTGTACCGCGCGGTTCGTTGGCCCGGCGCAGGTCGCAGCCAGCCCCAGAGCGCGAGGCCGGCCATGAGTGCGAGCCCGATGCCCAGCAGGACGGGAAGTCGGGAAGTCGGCAAAGCAAGACGGCGGGAGGTAGTCACTCCTCCCGACATCCCGACCTCCCGACTTGCCGAGGAATTGCTCGTTCCTTCCCCCGTGAGGGCCCTGACAAACTCCGCCGCACTCGCGAATCGGTCCGCGGGCAGCTTCTCCAGCGCGGTCAGCACCGCCTCCTCGACAACCGCCGGCACCCGGTCTCGCCGGGGACGGATCGGCGCGGGCCGCTCGGTCATGACCTTGGCCACAATGGACTGCGCCGTCGGCCCGCTGAAGGGAGGCTCGCCGGTGAGCATCTCATAGAGCACGCAACCGAGCGCGTAGACATCGGTACGCGCGTCCAGCGTCCGTTCCCCCATCGCCTGCTCGGGGCTCATATAGGTCGGCGTGCCGAGCGACATGCCCGTCTCGGTCATCCGGGTGCCGCCGGCCGAGCTGGCGGCCAGCGCGATGCCGAAGTCGGCCACCAGCGCCTGGCCGTCGTGCAGCAGGATATTCTCCGGCTTGATGTCGCGGTGGATCACTCCGTGCCGATGGGCGTAGTCGAGAGCACTCGCGACTTCCTTCGCGATGCGCACCGCGTCGTCGATCGGGAGTTGCTTCTCGCGCCCGAGGCGATCCCGCAGCGTCTCGCCCTCAACGAAGGGCATGACGTAGAACACGGTGCCATCTACGGTGCCCGAGTCGTGCAGCGGCAGGATGTGGGGGTGCTGCAGATTCGCGGTGGTGGTGATCTCGTGCAGGAAGCGTTCGGCCCCGATGACCGCGGCGAGCTCCGGTCGCAGCACCTTGAGCGCGACCTTGCGGTGATGCCGCAGGTCCTCGGCGAGATACACCGTCGCCATGCCGCCGGCGCCGAGTTCGCGCTCGATCCGGTAACGATCCGACAAGGCAACGGCGAGCCGCCCGGTGTTGTCGCTCACCGCATCACGCTCTCGGCGATCCAGATATCGCTCTCCCGTTCACCCAGGGTGAAGTAGATGCGGTCGCGGTGGACCTTGAAGCCGAAGCGATGCCAGGGGCGTGAGGGGTCGTCGAAGCGAATGACGGTTGTCGGTTGGCCGCCGGCGACCGGGAAAGCAACGATGCCGGTGGCTTCACCGGCGCTGGAGAATCCGAGATAGTAGACCCGGCTCCC
>CAZYPO010000048.1:0-10233 GCA_964649225.1 uncultured Gemmatimonas sp.
CGGGACCACGGCGAGCAGGAGGAAGAGCGCCAGGAGCTTGGCGCGGAGAGACATACTTTAGCTTATCGTCCTGGGAGGCGAAAGACGAGGGCGGAACGCCAACCTAGTAAGATTCCCTTCCCGGAGCACGGCGTGACAAATCCTGAAAATCCTCAGTCCCTGGACCGCCGGTCCTTTCTGCAGCAGAGCGCCGCCGCCGGAGCGCTCGCGTTGAATCGCTGGCCACCCTTGAACGGCATTCGGATCTTGAGCGCACCCGGCGCCTCTACCGACCACATGACCTGGTGGCGCGAAGCCCGCTTCGGGATGTTCATCCACTGGGGGCTCTACTCGATCCTCGCCGGCGAGTGGGGCGGCCGCGACGACTACGCCGAGTGGATCCGCCACAACGCCCACATCCCGCTGGATGTCTATGACCGGCTGGTGAGCCGGTTCAATCCGGTTCGCTTCGACGCCGATCAGTGGGTCGGGCTGGCGAAAGACGCCGGCATGAAATACCTGACCGTCACGAGCAAGCATCACGACGGCTTCTGCCTCTTCGACTCCAAGCACACGGATTTCTGCGTGCGCTCGACCCCGTTCAAGCGCGACATCATGAAAGAATTGGCGACCGCCGCGCGCTCCCAGGGAATCAGGCAGTGCTGGTACCACTCGATCATGGACTGGCATCACCCCGACTATCTGCCCCGCCGCGATTGGGAGGCGGAGACCCGCTCGGCCGCCGGAGCGCGCTACACCAGGTATCTCGAATACCTGCACGCGCAGGTCGGCGAGCTGCTGACCAACTACGGGGATATCGGGGTGATGTGGTTTGACGGGCAATGGGAGGGCAGCTGGACCCACAACATGGGACAGGCGCTCGATGCCAAGTGCCGCGCGCTGCAGCCCAACGTGATCGTCAACAATCGCGTCGAAGGCTGGTCGGCCACCCCGATCCGCGATCCCCTCGGCGACTTCCGCACTCCCGAGCAGGAGGTGCCGGCGACGGGTTGGACCGGGGTCGACTGGGAGTCCTGCATTACGATGAACCGCAATTGGGGCTACAACGCGAAGGACCACGATTTCAAATCGGTGGCGCGACTCATCGGGCTCCTGGTCGAGACAGCTTCCAAGGGAGGCAATCTGCTCCTCAACGTGGGACCGAAAGCTGACGGGACCTTCCCTGAGGAAAGCGTGGAGCGCCTCAAGGCCATCGGCGCCTGGATGCGCGTCAACGGGAGCGCGATCTACGGCTCGACCGCCTCGCCGTTCGCGGCGGGGCCGTTCCGGGCGACCTCGCAGCCCAACCGGCTGAATCTGTTTCTCACCGAATGGAGTGGCGCGGTCGTACTACCCGGACTGCGAACGCCGGTGGCCCGCGCCTATCTCCTCGCGGATACCGGCCGGACACCGCTTGCAGCTCAGGTTGGCGAGGCGGGAGTTCGGGTGATGCTCCCGCCCTCGCCTCCCGATGCTTTGTGTTCCGTTCTGGTCTGCGAATTCGACCGCACGCCGGAGGTCCGGCCCTCATGACTCGCCAACTCCTTCATCAGCTCCAGTACGGCCCTGACCACGGCGTCGGGCTGCTCTTCGTGAATGTGCAGCCCGGAACCCGCGATGCTGTCCACCACCAGGCGGGGCAGTGTGGCCCTGAGGAGCGCTGTATGTGAGGCCGGAATGCCCTTGGTCCTCGGCGCGCCACCAACGAGCAGCCTCACCGGAACTCTGATCATCGGTAGCTGCGGTGCCAGTGAGTCCGGTTCCGCGGAGTGCGCCATCCCCTTGAGCGAGCGGAGCACCGCGCCCAGATCCCCCGCCCCGCCCGCGGTGTAGTTGTCGATCACCTCCCGCGTGACCCAGGTGGTATCGCCCGCGGTTGCGATCAAGCCTTTCCGGACCTGACTCCGGATCCTGCCCCGCCCCGCAAAGATCTTGATAAGCCAGCCATACCTTACCGCGCGGCGGACACTCGAGGTCGCCACGGTCTCCTGGGGCCCGCCGTTCTCCGCCACGATCCCGCAGACAAGATCGGGACGGAAGAGCGCCAGGCGAAACGCCATTGCCACGCCGAGTGAATGCGCCAGCACCGGCACGCAGCCGTTGATTCCCAGAGTGTCGAGCACGGCCGCGATCCGGTGGGATTGGGCCGTCAGCGAGTAATCGCTCTTTTCCGGCCGCGAAGAGGCGCCCACGCCGAGCGGCTCGATCACGATGACCGAGAGTCCCGCCCGGGTGAGTGGTGGAATAATCTTCCGAAATGCGTAGGCCGAGCCGATCAGGCCCGGGATCACAACCAGGGGACGACCCTGCCCTACCACAGTGGTCTTCAAGGTTTCCGCAGGGGCGACGGAGATGTTGCGGACCACGCTGGAATCCCCGCCGGCCAAGAGCATAAGGCTAAACAGCATCGCGACTTCCGGTCTCCCATAGAGGACCGGGAAAGATGGTGGATTCGGCCCGCGAGCGCACCTTGCGGATTCCGTCCCCGCCTGCATCTTTGCCGGGGTACAATGCCCCGAACGACCCGGGGCCTTCCCACTGCCCGGGTCGCCCCTATCTGTATTATCGAAGGCAGCTTGCGTCATCAGCAGGAGTCCATTGCATGGGCGACCCCACGCCGGACGAGATCGAGCGCGACACCTTGTCGATCCTCAAGCGGGTCGGCCGTCCCGGCATCGAGCCCACCATGAAAAGCGAGCTGCTCGCCGACCTGGAATTCGACTCCATCCAGGTGATCGAGCTGGTGGCCGAGCTCGAAGACCATTTCAACGTCTCCATTCCGCTCAATGAACTGCCTCGGATCAAGACCGTGGCGGACATGACCGACGCACTCGCCCGCCTCATGCAGGAAGCCCGGAGCGCCGGGTGACGCCAGCGCGCACGCTGCCGCAAATGCTCGCGGACGCCGCCCGGACGGACGGAGGGGTCCGTTTTCTCTCCGAGACAGGCGAAGAACAGCCCCGTTCCTACGCCGAGCTGAGCGAGGCTGCCGCCGCGTTAGGTGGCGCGCTCCGCGCCGAGGGCCTCCGCCGGGGGGACCGCGTGGCCCTGGTCATCCAGGAGCCGGAGGGCTTCATGACCGCCTTCCTCGGTGCCTCCGTCGCGGGACTGGTGCCGGTACCAGTGTGTCCGCCGAGCAGCTTCGGTGCGCAGGAGGCTTATCTCGCCACGACCGAGCACGTCCTGCAGGCCGCCCGCGTCGCCGCCCTGCTCACGGCGGAGCCGTCGGAGTCGGCCCTCGGCGACCGCGCCCGCAAAGCCGGTGTGCCGCTGGTGCGATGCTGGGATGAGCTCAAGGGCCCCGCCCTCGCGGCCTTCGAGCCGGTGACCCTCTCCGATCCGGCCTTTCTGCAATTCACCTCCGGCTCCACGGCACAACCCAAGGGCGTGGTGCTCACCCACGCCGCGCTCGCGGCCAACACCAGCGTCATCGGCGGACCCGAGGGCTTGGGCCTGCGCGCCGGAGATTTCGGGGTGAGCTGGCTGCCGCTGCACCACGACATGGGATTGATCGGGATGGCGCTGGGCCCACTCGCCGCCGGGCTGACGACGGCCATCATGTCGCCGGTGCTCTTCCTCAAGCGGCCTACCGAGTGGCTCAAAGCCATTCATCGCTATCGCGCGACCATCACCTTCGCGCCCAGTTTTGCCTACGATCTCTGCCTCCGCCGGGTCAAGCCGGCGGACATCGAGCAGCTCGATCTTTCCTCCTTGCGCGTGGCCGGCTGCGGCGCCGAGCCGGTTCGCGCCGACACCCTCGAGGCCTTCGCGAAGGCCTTCGCACCGGCGGGCTTCAACCCCAACGCGTTCATGCCCTGCTACGGGATGGCGGAGCACACGCTCGCCATCACGTTCGCGCGGCTGGGGACGCCGCTGCAGGTCGATCACATTTCTTCGGAGGCCCTGGTGGTGCGGCGCCGGGCCGCGCCGCCGCGCGGCCCACACGAGCGCGCGCTCCGGATCGTCAATTGCGGACGGCCTTTCCCCGGCCACGAGGTCCGGATCGTCGATGAAGAGGGCTTGCCGCTGCCCGAGCGCGCCATCGGGGAAATCGTCGCCCGCGGTCCCTCGGTCATGCAGGGCTACTTCGAGCAGCCCGAGGCCAGTGCCCGCACGCTGCGCGACGGCTGGTTGCACACCGGCGACGAGGGCTACCTGTCCCGCGGCGAGCTGTACGTCTGCGGACGCCAGAAAGACATCGTGATCGTGAACGGACGCAATTTTTATCCGGAAGACCTCGAATGGGCGGTGGGCGAGCTTCCGGGCGTCCGCTCCGGCAACGTGGTGGCCCTGGGCGTCGGCGGGCTCGGCAGCGGCGAACGCGAGCGCGTGGTGGTCGTGGTCGAATCGAAGGGAAAGCTCGCGGCGGCCGAGCTCTCGGTGGAAGTGCGCCGCCGCATCGTGGACAGCGTTGGGCTGCAGGTGGACGAGGTGGTCATCGTGCCGCCCGGCACCGTGCAGCGTACCAGCAGCGGCAAGGTCAAGCGGTCGCTGCTCAAATCCCAATACGAATCGGGCGCGTTCCGGAACACCCCGGCCAATGCCGCCCGTGCCGCGGCGGAGGCACCGGTGTCGCGCGCAGCCCTCTCCTGACATGGATCTCCTCGACAAGCTTCGCGCGGTCGCCGCCCGGGCGGCGCTCTTCGATGGGGCGATCTGCCGTCCCTTCGATACCGTGTTCGATGAAGTGCTGGGGCCGTGCGAGGTCTTGTTCCGCGGACGCCCCGTGCTGATGTTCGGCTCCAACAACTATTTCGGGCTGAGCTTTCATCCCGCGGTGCAGGCGGCCGCCAAGGCTGCCGTCGAGCGCTTCGGAAGCGGCAGCACCGGCTCGCGGGTGGCCAACGGCACCCTGCGCATCCACGAGGAACTGGAGCGGGATTTTGCGGAGGCCTTCGGCAAGCGCCACGGGATGATCTTTTCCACCGGCTTCCAGGCCAATCTCTGTCTGGTTGCGGGGCTCTGTAACACCGAAGACACCATCCTGCTCGATGCGGCGTGTCATGCCAGCATCTACGACGGCGCGCGGCTCTCCGCCGCTTCGGTGCTCGCCTTCCGCCACAATTCGGCCAGGGATCTCGCTAAGAAGCTCGACCGGCTTCCCAAGGGACAGACCAATCGCCTGGTCATCGTGGAGGGACTGTATTCGATCCATGGCGACGTGGCCCCCTTGGCGGATATCATCGGGGCGTGCCAGGCGGGTGGCGCCTATCTGCTGGTGGACGAGGCGCACTCCTTCGGGGTCTACGGAAATCGCGGGCTGGGCTGCGCCGACGAGCAAGGCGTGCTGGCCGAGGTGGATTTCGTGGTGGGCACCTTTTCGAAGGCGCTCGCCGCGGTCGGCGGCTTCGCGGTGTCGGATCATCCCGAGCTGCGGGCGCTGCACTTCGCCGCGCGGCCCTACGTCTTTACCGCCTCGCCCTCGCCCGCCACGGTCGCGGGGGTCAAGGCCGCGCTGACGGTGCTGCGAGGCGACGGAGGATCTCGGCTCCGCCTGTGGGACAACGTCCGCCGGATGCGCGCGGGGCTCGAACGCATGGGCTATACGATCGGGCCGGTGGAGTCTCCCATCGTCCCGATCCTGATCGGCGCTGAGGAGCTCACCGTCGGTATGTGGCAGGCCCTGCTCGAGGCCGGGCTCTATGTGAACATCGTGCTGCCGCCCGGCTGTCCGAAGGGACAGTGTCTGCTGCGCACCAGTTATTCGTCCGCCCATACTCCCGCGCAGATCGACCAGGCGCTGGAGATTCTCGCAGCCGTCGGGAAGCAGGCCGGCGTGCTCATGGAAGGAGGGTCCGGTGTCGCCCAAGAAGCTGCTGCTCATTAACCCGCGGAACCGGGTGTCATTGTACGGCGACTACCTCTGGGAGCCGCTCGCCCTGGCGTATGTCGCTTCCGTCACCCCGAAGCATTGGGACGTGGAGCTGATCGACGAGCAGTGCGATGGCCTGGTCGACTACTCCAACGTCAAGGCCGACCTGGTCGGGATCACCGCGTTCACCACCCAGGTCACGCGCGCCTACGAGATCGCCACGCATTTCCGGAGCCGCGGGGTTCCCGTGGTGCTCGGCGGCATCCACGCGTCGCTGGTCCCCACCGAAGCGATTCAATACTGCGACGCGATCTACATGGGCGAGTGCGAATCCGGCTGGGCGGACCTCGTGGCCGACGTGGAGGCCGGCACGCTGCAGCAGACCTACGCGGGCAAGAATCTGCCCCCCGAACAGCACACCTGGCCCGATCGCAGCATTTTCAAGAAGTATCACTACGAGTACGTCTCGGCGCAGACCACCCGCGGCTGCCCGATGGACTGCTCCTTCTGCTCGGTGACCGTGTTCAACGGGAACATCTTCCGGATGCGGGAGGTCGACGACGTGGTGGCGGAGGTGCGGGCCATCCCGCACCGCGACATCATCTTCGTGGACGATGATCTCAACGGTTTCTCCAGGAAGGCCAAAGAGCGCTGTCTCGCCCTGTTCAGGGCGATGATCGCCGCCGATCTCGGCAAGCGCTGGATTACCCAGGTCACCATCAACTTCGGTGACGACGACGAGATGCTCGAGCTGGCCCGCGCCGCGGGGTGCGCTGGTGTGTTCATCGGGCTCGAGAGCACCGATACCGCTTCGCTGCAGCTCATCCGCAAGGACGGCAAGTCGCAGAAGCGGGGCGTCGCGTATTACGAGGACAACATCACCCGCATCCATCGCCACGGCATCGGCGTGGTGGGCTCGTTCATCATGGGGATCGACAGCCAGAACATGGACACCATCGCGACGGAGATCCCCGCCTTCGCCGAGCGGGTCCGCCTGGATGGAGTGAACCTGACGATTCTGACCCCGCTGCCGGGAACCCGGGACTACGTCCGCTACGACCAGGAAGGGCGCATCCTGTTCAAGGACTATCCCAAGGACTGGGAGAAATACACCCTCGCGTTCCCGGTTACCCGGATGCTCAACGTGAGTGGCGCCGGTCTTATGAAGCGGTACTTCGAGGTCTTGCAGTTCTTCCGACCGGAGCACGTGGCGGAGCTCTACTGGCGGACCTATCGCGAGGTCTCACCCGACGCCGCCTGGCACTCCTTCCTGTGGAACCGGGTCTGGTCCAACTACTGCCTGCGCGCCAATCTCTTCAAGCGTTCCCCGCTCGCGGCCAGCTATCCCCGGCAGGTTCCCCGCGAGCCGCCGCCTGAGCCCGAGAGCTTCGCGGAGCCGGCCGGGCTAGCCCTGACGGGATGAGCCAACCGTAGTCCGGACGCGGGGCATGCGCTATGGCTTGGGCCTGGTCCTGTTGACCGTCGTCACCCGGCTGCCGCTGCTGCTGCATCCCTTTGCCGTCGACGACGAGCGCATCTACGCCGTCGTGGGCCACGAGATCCAGGACGGCGGGAAGCCGTACCAGGATGCGATCGAGCGCAAGCCGCCCCTTCTCTTCTGGACCTACACCGCCATTTCCATCGTCATCGGCAGGTACGCCTGGCCGGGACTGCACGCGGTGGCGCTGCTCTGGGTTCTCCTTACCATGGCTGGCTGCTACTGCCTGGGCCGGGCACTGTTCGACCGCACCACCGGACTCGTGGCGGCGCTGCTCTACTGCATCTATCAAGCCTGGTGGGCCCCGAACACCCTGGCCTTGAATGGCGAAGTGCTGATGAACCTCCCGCTCGTGTGGGCGGCCTTCCTTTCGCTGCGTCCCTCAGGCTCCCGCCTGCGGCCGGAGCTCTTCTTTGCGGGAGCACTGCTCACCGCGGGATTCCTGCTCAAGCAGCCCGCGGCCATCGCTGCCCTGCCGCTCGGGATCTACCTGCTGCTGCCCGGCTACCGGAAAGGTCGGGGCCTCTCGAATTCCCACGCGCTCCTGCACGCGTTGCTGCTCGCGCTCGGCTTCTTCATCACGCTGGGCGTCGTCGCGCTGGTGCTTCGGTCTCAGGGAATCCTGCGCGAAGCGATCTACTGGACCATCGAGGATCACACCGCTCCATTTTTCTACTGGCAGAAGGGCATTGCCTTCGCGGCCCTTTTCCTGGCCATCTGCGCGCCCCTGACCCTGGGCGGCATGCGTGGCGTGCGGGCCGCCCGCTCTGCTACTCCGGGAGACCCGTGGGCCGCGCACCGGCCGGAGCTGATCGCGGTCCTGCTGTGGGTCGCTGTCTCGTGGTTCGGTGTGGCGGCAGGCGGCCGTTTCTACGCACACTATTTCATTCAGCTCGTCCCGCCGCTGGCCATCCTTGCGGGCCCATGGGTCGCTGGGGTCCTCGCCACCCGCCGGCCGCTTCTCGCGGGTTACCTGGCCCTCAGCACCCTCGGGCTGCTCTTCTGGCATGCCATCGCGTTGCCGCCGAGTCACCGCGAGTCCGAGGCGGGCCGCTATGTACTGGCCCACTCCGATCCAACCGACCGGATCTTCGTGTGGGGCCAGGCTACGCCACTCTATCTCGAGGCCCGGCGGCGGCCGGCTTCCCGCTACATCGCCACCTTTCCGCTCACCGGCTACATCTTCGGGAGCCCGCTCTCCTGGGATCCGGCGCACCAGACCTCGGACCGCATCCTCTCCGGTGCTTGGGACAACCTGGCGAAGGATTTCTCGCTGCATTCTCCCCTGTACATCATCGATACCGATGCCGCGCGGGCCGTGCCGAAGTACCCGATCGTGCGCTTTCCCTTCCTGCGTGACCTCGTCGCCAGGCAGTATCGCCTCGTCTACCGGGCGCAAGACGGCGTGATCTATCGCAGGGTCGACGCGGTGATTGCACCCCACTCGTAGAGACCTCGGTGCCAAGCCACGCCAGACTCCATCCGCTGCTGCGGCCGTTGCTGGTGTTGTTTTTTCTTTCGGGCGTCGCCGGGTTAGGCTACGAGCTGGTCTTCACCAAACTGCTGGGCTACATCTTCGGCACCACCGCCTATGCGACCTCCACCGTGCTGGCCGCGTTCATGGCGGGACTTGCCGCCGGCAGCGCACTCCTCAGCCGATACGCCGACCGGATCCGGCGGCCACTTCGACTCTACGCCGTGCTCGAGCTGGGCATTGGTGCGTACATGCTGGCGGTGCCGCTCCTCATGAATGCGGTACGCGCCGGGTACGTCGGGCTCAATCGGGTCCAGCCGCTCTCGCTTGCCGAGCTCAACCTGGTCCGCTTCGTTCTGGGCGGCGTGGCGGTGCTGCTGCCAAGCGCCTTGATGGGCGCCACGCTGCCGCTCCTGGCCCGTCATTGTGTGCGTATCGGCCAGGGAGGGGGGCCGCTGGTCGCCCGGCTCTATGCGACCAATACCTTCGGAGCCGCGGCAGGGGTCCTCACGGCCAACTATCTGCTGCTACCCTGGACCGGGATCTACGGCGCGATCGGCGCCGGGGTTCTGGTCAACTGCTTCGTCGGCGTTCGCGCCCTGCGTCTTGACCGCGCCACACCGGTTTCGCCGCAACCTGGCGCGGCGGCGGTAGGGCCTGCCCAGGCGGAATCGGGCCACGATCGCCTGCTGCTGGCCGCCGCCGCCCTCACGGGGCTGATTGCTTTCGCGTATGAAGTAGTCTGGACCCACCTGCTCGGTGTCGTTGTCGGCACCAGTGCCTATGCCTTCGGCGACATGCTCTTCGCCTTCCTGCTCGGAATCGCCGGGGGCAGCATCTGGCTGGCCAGACATCCCGCGGGTCCCGCGCAGCAGCTCGCGCGGCTGGCGCGCTGCCAGCTCGGCGTGGGGATAGCCGTGGTGGCGACGATCCCTCTCTGGGACCATCTGCCGTATCTGTTCAAGCTCACCGGCTACCTTCTGCCCGGGTTCTATCTCCGGGAGGCGGCGCGGATTGCGGCGTGTCTCGCCGTGATGGCGGTACCGACGTTTCTGATGGGAGTCTCCTTTCCAATTATCATCGACTGTCTGCGCGGGGGCGAGCAGCGGCTGGGCCGCCGGATCGGCTCGGCCTATGCCCTTAACACGCTGGGAGCGATTCTGGGCTCGGCGCTCACCGGCTTCCTGATTCTGCCCGCGCTGGGCAGCCGCTGGACCATGCTGGGCGCCGCAGCGCTCAGCGTGCTCGTGGGGTTGGCGCTGTTGCGACTCGCTGCCGGCGAGCCGCGGCGGTGGGGCTGGGCGGTCGCCGGTCCGGCGGTCCTGTTCGCGGGAGGCCTGGCGTTTCCGACCTGGGATTACCAGGCCCTCCTGTCCGGGTACAACGTCTATTTCGGGAGCGGGGCGCGGTACGAGAGCTTGTTGTACGTCCACGAAGACGTCCATGGCGGCGTCACCAGCGTGGGACGCA
>CAZYPO010000048.1:10333-18020 GCA_964649225.1 uncultured Gemmatimonas sp.
TCGCGCGAATTCTTCGCGCTGGCGCGATCCCGGCTCGCCCCGGGCGGCGTCTTTCAGCAATGGGTGCAGCTGCACCACATCAATCCACTCGATATTCTGCGCATTCTGAACACGGCGCGGCAGGTCTTCCCGCACGTCACCCTCTGGTGGGCCGGTTCGCAAGGAATGCTGGTGGCCTCGGCCGACCCCATCCGAGCCGACTATGCGGCGGTCATGCGGGTCACTGGCGCGGAGGCGATGGGTCCCGTGCTCGATTCGCTTCCGCTGCGTCACCCGCTGGGGCTGTTCGGCGATCTCCTGCTCGACGAGGCCCAGGTGGACAGCGCCATCGCATACGTTGGCAACCGGATCGGGCCGGCGCTGACCCGCAAGCTATTCATTTCGTCCGATCTGCTCCCCTGGCTCGAGTATTCGACCCCGCGCGGAAACGCGATCGCGATGGAGTACGGCGCGACGCTCAAGTTTCTCGAGAACTACGACGCGCACCGGCCGCCGCCAATCGACGGCATCCCGAACGAGTCCGAGCGCGACCTCATTTACGGACTGGCGGCATTCCGGAAAGGAAATCTCGGCAACGCGCTTCGGCTCCTCGAGCGAGTGGCAGGCACGCGGCCCGGAGACCGGCCCCTCGCGGCGCTGGTGACCGAGCTGCGCCGCCGGATGGAAGAGCGCCCGCTGTGACGCAGCGAACCCAGCGGGTGCTTTACGGCGCCTTTCTCGGCGCGATCATCGCCCTGGTCATCACCGCGCTGGTGGCTTCGCGCACTTTTGCCGGCCACTATACCCGCCCGGCGTTCTTCCGCACCTTCCGGGTGCTCTTCTACCTGCAGCAGGGGCTGTTCGTCGGCCTGCTCGTGGCAGGGGCCGCCCCGCTCTCGGCCCGGCTGCGCAGCGGCGCGCTGCGAACCGCGCTGTATCTGCTGGCGACCGCGTGCGTCGCGTGGCTGTGCATCTGGGGCGCCGTGCACGCCAGGTTCGGCATCCGGCTTTCCCTCGATTACCTATGGGAGCTAGTCACCGTACCAGGAAGCATCACCGCCGTCGGCCTCAAGCCGGTGGAGTTTGCCTGGCTGGCCGGCCTGATTCTCCTCGGAGTCACCCTGCTGGCGGTGCTGGGAGAGCGCCTGGCGCGCGCGGTCGGCGCGCTGTTCACCCGGCGCGCCGCCCTGCTGCTGCTGCTGCTGTTCCTTCCATTGCACCTGGCGGTACGGGCCGATTTCACCTACCAGATCGCCCACAACCAACGGGCCGTGCTGGCGCTCGATGACGCGTCGCCCTTGCCGCTCCGCAGCGAGTATCTCATCCCGGGCCTCCGGCGCGACCGGAGGGCACTGCCCAATCTGGCCGATGGCGAGCGAACCGCCGGTTATCTGGCCTGGGCAGCCACGCCGGTAACGCGTCCGGTTCCCCGTCCGGTCAACCTCCTCTGGATCGTGATCGAATCGTTCCGGTTCGACGCGATCAGCGCCGAGGGCACACCATACCTGTTCGGCCACCGTGAAGAGTTCCAGCTCCGGCTGGATCGCAATCACTGGAGCGGAGGAAATGCGACCCGCGCAGGCGTATTCACGATGTTCACGGGAGTGGCGGCTTACCATGCGAACGCCTTTCGCAAGGCCAGGCTGCGCTTCCCCTTCCTCACGTTGCTTGCCGGGGATGGGTATCGCATCCGCATCGGGAAAGGCAGCTATTTCAACTTCGGCGGGCTCCGGCCGTTCCTTCCTCCGGAGACGATCCTCGCGCAAAACGATGTCCTCCCCCTGGCGGAGGGCGATCGCGCGATGGTGGACGCCTTCCTGCTCGACTACGAGGGGCGCAAGAGCGCGGCTCCCTCCTTAGACGTCCTGACATTTGAGTCGAGCCACTGGCCCTACGAGTATCCCGCAGGGCACGCGGTTTTCGAGCCCGCGCCCCAACGCCTCGGTATCTCGGACTACTTGCTGCCCGAAGCCCAAGTGCGGCGGATCCACAACCGGTACGGGAACAGCTGTCACTTCGTGGACTCCGAGATCGCGCGGGTCCTGGAGCGGCTGCGCCGCTCGGGAGCGCTCGAACACACCGTGGTGATCGTCACCGGTGACCATGGAGAGGAATTCCGCGAACGGGGCCAGCTGGCTCACGCCGGGGGAATGAACGACTTTCAGGGCCGGGTACCGCTCTGGATCCATTTCCCCGGCGACGCGGTTGGCCCGATCACCGGCAACCAGCTCACCACCGGCCTCGACATCGTGCCGACCCTGCTCGACTTCCTTGGCTTTCGGGAAGATGTCCTCCGGACGCAGGGAACCTCACTGCTGGAGCCCTCCACTCCCCGCCCGCTTATCATGCTTGCCGAGCAAGGCATCTACTTTCCGCAGCACCACGTGCTCGTCAGCGCCACCTATGTTTCCCGCTGGCGCCATGGTGAGAAACGGTTTCTCTTCGCGGGAGTTGAACGGCGTGATGGCGCGCCCGTGATCGATGACGCCTGGTGGCGCGAGGTGCAGGCGGGCCACGCGGCCGCGGCGCTCGGATACGATCAACTGCCCGACATTCGGGCGCCCGCAGCCTCCTTCCAGCGGCCCAAGCCCCGGCTCCCTGAGCCGTGAGCTCGCCGTGAATGCTATCTTGCCCGCATTCTCCTCGTGCGGGACGTGATGCGCCGTCGTCTGCTGCCGCTCGTCGACGGGCCGCGCCCGGAGCCAGCGGAGGCCGAGCTCGCCGGAGGCCAGTCCCCGAATCTGACCCGCCTCGTCGCCGGAGCAGGCGCAGGTAGGACCCCCGGGTACCCGTCTGGGCGGGTAGAATGCTATTTTGCTGGCGCCCAGAGCGTTGTAAGTCCCCGAACGATGGAGAGATGACTCTGTCGGGAATGCGAGCCCCGTGATCGAGCGCGTAGTCCTGCTAGCCGACGAGTCGGCACGGTACCGCATTGGGGGGCTCTTCCAGCTGGATCGCCTGCTCCGGATCCTCGAGGAGTGCTTCGTGGCCGCTTCGGCCGACGGCTCGGGGCCCGAAGTTCTGGTCTTCTGGCAAGCTGCTCCGCTGCTGTCGGCCAGCTCTCCGCGCCTGTGCATCACCGAGCTTGCCGGCGGCTCACTTCCCGCGCCAGCGCGGAACGGCAACACGCTCGTCCTGGGCACCGACGTCGTGCTGAGCCGCGGGGCGCTGGCGGGCATGCTTCGCGTCTCCGATGAGGACGCTCCCTTCACCATCCTCGGCCCGGAAGCGTTTCCGGCGGCCTGGGAACGCCTTGCGGCGCGCCGGACGGTCAGGCGCTTCGGCGAATCCGCCTGGATCATCCGGGATCCCGCTGCCGTCTCCAGGGTCGAGCGGCACCTCTTCAAGTCGCTCGGCAAACCCACCGACGGCGTGGTTTCGCGTCTCCTCAACCGGCCGATTTCGCGACGAGTGAGCCGCGCGCTCGTGCGGCTGGGTGCGACGCCAAACCAGGTCAGTATGGCCGTCTTACTGCTGATCCTGGCCAGTCTCTGGGTGCTCACGCAGGGCAACTACCGGGGCTTCGTGGTCGGCATGCTGATGTTCCAGCTCGCGAGCATATTGGATGGCTGCGACGGGGAGATCGCGCGGGTCAGGTTCCAGGAAAGCCGCCTGGGAGCGTGGCTCGATACCGGTGTGGACTTCGCAGGCAATCTGCTGCTCCCCGTGGCGATCGGAATCGGGCTGTCGCGCCAGCTGGGACTGGCTCCTGACCTCCGCTCAGCCTACCTTCTCGAAGGCGTGCTGACCGCCGTAGGAATCTGCCTGGCCCTGGTGGGCCTGACTCGGTTTGCCCGCCCAGATCATGCCGGCAATTTCAAGGAGTTGGGCAGCGCGGCCGTGGAGCGCTGGGGGCTTTCCGCGGGGCTGCGCTCGCTGCTGCAAGGCGTGGTGCATTTGCTGCGGCGCGATTCGTTCGCGTTCTGGTTCGCGGTGTGGGCGGTGCTGGGACACCCGGCGTGGATCCTGCACGCGATGGCCATCGGCATCGCCCTGCATTTCCCGGTCATCGGGTGGTGGTGGTGGCAAATGGCACGGACCTCGGCCCCGCTCAGAGCGCCGGATCAACCCTAACGCGCTGCGTCCTTAGGATCACCCTTACCCGGATTCCCACTTCATGCCCGACGGGCAGTTATCTCCCCGCCAGACGGTGATCCTCGCTGCCGGAAATGGCCATCGCCTCAGCGCCCTGGCCCAGGACTTGCCTAAGCCGCTCCTCCGGGTTGGAGGCCATCCTCTCATCGAGCACGCCTTGGCCCAGGCCGAGCAGGCGGGGTGCGAGGAGGCCATCATCGTACTCGGCCATGCGGCGAACCAGCTCCAGGGCCAGTTGGCGCGAATGGCCACCCCGCTCCGAATCCGGATCGTGCTGAACCCGGATTACAGCCTCCCGAACGGGATTTCGCTGCTCGCCGCGGAGCCCTATGCCGACGAGCGCTTCTTTCTCCAGATGGCTGATCACGTCTTCAGCGAGCCGGTCCTCGAACGGCTCACCGACCCGTCGCTGGACGGGGCGGCGCGGCTGCTGGTGGATCACTCCCCTCGCGACCTCGACGAGGCTGATGCGACCAAGGTGCGCATCCGGGAGGGGCGCGTCACCGCCATCGGCAAGGAGGTCCTGCCCTACGACGCCGTGGATGCCGGTTGCTTCCTGCTGGATCGGAGAGTGTTCCAGGCGCTGCGAACGCTGAGTCGCGAAGCTGCCTCGGTCTCCGCGGGCATGGAGCAACTCGCCGCCACGCGGGCACTGGCGCCAATCCGGCTCGAAGGAGTGGTCTGGGTCGACGTGGATACTCCGACGGATTGGGACCGGGCGGAGGCTCTGTTGCAGCGCTGAAGCGAATCCCTCCTCAGCCGCAGCCTTCCCTTCGCAGGCATTCCTGGGATTCACCTGATCGGGCGGTTGTGTTCCGCCTGGGGTGTTGTCCGTCGAATGGAGAGAGGGAGGGACGCCCCATGGCCAAGCTGACCCGGAAACCGGCGAAAAAAAAGAACGCAGTGCGCAGGGCGTACGCCAAGCTGGAGAACAAGCTGATGGCCGTTGCGGGCCGCCGAGCCGTCCGCAGCACCGCCCGCAAGGCGGCGAAGGCAGCCCTCATCGCCGGCAGCCTCGCCGCGGCGAAGGTGGTGCTGGACGAGGTGCGCGAGCGGCGCCGTCACCGGAACAAGTCGCTGTGAGCCTGGGCACCGAGTCAGTCGTCCTACAGAAGTAGGACCCTCACGGGCCTTTCACAGGGTCCGGCCGCAGTCCGTCCAATCGGGGAGGTACCCATGAGCTCAGTCGAAACGCGCGTCAAGCAGGGCGGCCGGAGCGCCGTCGCCCTCGCGACCGAGGTGGGAAAGAAGGCGGCGAAGCGCGTCGGGCTCGCGGCCGACACCATGTTCGTGAAGCTGGGAGAGGCCGCCAAGAAACGGCAACGCGCGCGCAAGGCCAAGTCGGCGCTCAAGACCGCGGGAAAGCTGGCTCTCGTGGTGGGGGCCGGCGCGGTGACGGCGATCGCGGGCAAGTCGGTTCTGGCCCGAATGAGCAGCCGGGGCCGCAAGCGCAAATAAACCTCCCGCCGTATCTTTGGCGCCTCCCTATGACCTCCGTTCAGGGCAGGCTCCAGAGCTCGCTGGTCGAGCGTTATGCGATCGAGCATGAGGTTGGGCGGGGGGGCATGGCCACGGTCTACCTCGCCCAGGATCTCCGCCACGGCCGACCCGTCGCCCTGAAAGTGCTCCACCCCGAGCTCGCGATGAGCCTGGGCTCGGAGCGCTTTCTGCGCGAAATCCAGATTGCCGCCCGGCTGCAGCACCCCCACATCGTTCCACTCTACGATTCCGGACAGGCCGGCGAGCTGCTCTACTACGTGATGCCGTTCATCGAAGGCGAGTCGCTGCGCCAGCTGCTCGAGCGCAAGCCGCAGCTCGCCCTGGAGGACGCGGTGCGGATCGCGCGCGCCGTGGCGTCGGCGCTCGACTACGCCCACCGCCAGAAGATCGTCCATCGCGACATCAAGCCCGAGAACGTGATGCTGAGCGAGGGTGAGCCGATGGTCACCGACTTCGGCATCGCCAAAGCGGTCACCGCCGCCGTGGCCGGATCGCTCACCCAGACCGGCACCACGATCGGCACACCGACATACATGAGCCCGGAGCAGGCGTCGGGCGAGCCCGAGCTCGATGCCCGCAGCGACATCTACTCACTGGGCGCGATGCTTTACGAGATGATCGGGGGGACCGCACCCTTCGTCGGGCCCACGATTCAGGCGATCATCGCGAAGCTGTTTACCGAGTCGGTCCAGCCGCTGCGCGAGCAGCGCCCGGAGGTGCCCGAATGGCTCGATTCGGCGGTCATCAAGGCACTCGCCAAGGCGCCCGCCGGCCGCTATGCGACAGCGGCCCAGTTCGCCCAGGCGCTTACCTGGCCCAGCGGCACTTCCACACCGCCCGAGCTCAAGACTAGCGCGGCCCCCGCCAAGTCCATCGCGGTGCTGCCGTTCGTCAATATGAGCAATGACCCGGAGAACGAGTATTTCAGCGACGGTGTCGCGGAAGACATCATCAACGCCCTGACCAAGATCCAGGCGCTCCGGGTCGCATCCCGCACCTCGACCTTCGCGTTCAAGGGCAAGAGCGAGGACATCGGCGAGATCGGCCGGAAGCTCAAGGTCGCCACGGTTCTCGAGGGCAGCGTGCGCAAGGCGGGCAGCCGGCTGCGGGTCACCGCCCAGCTGGTTAGCGTGGCCGACGGCAACAACCTCTGGTCGGAGCGCTACGACCGCCAGCTCGAGGACGTTTTCGAGATCCAGGACGAGATCGCCGGCAACATCGTCAAAGCGCTGCGAGTCGTGCTCAGCGAGGGCGAAAAGCGGGCCATCGAGAAGGCGCCGACCGAAAACGTCGAGGCCTACGAGTACTACCTGCGCGGGCGGCAGTTCTTTCACCAATGGAGCCGGACCGGGATCCAGTATGCGCGTCGCATGTTCGAACGAGCCATCGACATCGACGAGAACTACGCGCTCGCCTTCGCCGGCATCGCCGATTGCTGCGCCTTCCTGTACATGTACTGGGATGGCAGCCGCGCCAATCTCGAGGGCGCCGAAACCGCGAGCCGGAAGGCGCTTGACCTCGCTCCCGAGGTCGCCGAGGCGCACGCCTCGCGGGGCTTCGCCCTGACCCTGCGCGGGGATTATGACGGAGCCGTGCGCGAGTTCGAGACCGCGGTACGGCTGAATCCGAACCTCTACGAAGCCCACTACCTCTATGCCCGCGCCCACATGCAGGAGGGCAAGCTGGAGGAAGCGGTACGGCAGTTCAGGGAAGCCGCCCGCCTGCGTCCGGAGGACTACCAGGCGCTCCTGCTGGTGCAAGGACCGCTCCGGGGGCTGGGCCGCCACGAAGAGGTTAAGTCGGTGCTGCGCAGCGGACTCCAGCTGGCCGAAAAGCACCTCGAGCTCAATCCGGATGACGCCCGCGCCTTATACCTGGGTGCTACGGCGCTGATTCAGCTCGGCGATCGGGAACGCGCGCTCGATTGGGCCGGGCGGGCGCGCTCAGCCAATGAATCGGATTCGCTGGTGCTGTACAATGTGGCGTGCGTGTATGCCCTGGGTGACATGAAAAACGAGGCGCTCGAGTGCCTCGAGAAAGCGGTTCAAAACGGATTCGGGCACGGGGGGTGGATCGATCACGACTCCGATCTCGACAGCCTGCGGGGCGACCC
>CAZYPO010000048.1:18120-23333 GCA_964649225.1 uncultured Gemmatimonas sp.
GCCTAACCCGCCGCCCCCAGTCCCGCGGCGCGTCCCGTGGCCCACGCCCAGAAAAAGTTGTAGCCCCCGATGGGTCCGAAGGCATCCAGGAGCTCGCCCGAAAGGAAGAGCCCCGGATGGGTTCGGCTTTCCATGGTCTGAGGATCGATCTCCGCGAGGCTGGCCCCGCCGCCGGTGACCTCAGCCTTCGCATAACCCGCATCGCCGGTCCAGGGCAGCTTCCCGCGCACCAGGGACTGGATCAGCCGGAGTCGCTCTTCCCGCGGGAGCTGCGCGAGCGGGCGCGCCGGCTGCACGCCTTCGGCGGCGAGCAGCGCATCGGCCAGCCGGTGCGGCAGCCGCTCGCGCAGCGCGCTCCCCACGCTGCGGGATCCCTGGGGCTGCAGCGCGGCCGTCCACTCCTGCTCTCCCAGCGGCGTCCAGCGGACCAGCAATCGGGCGCGGCTCGTTCCAGGGCCGCCCGACCGGACAGCGACGTGGGATACGTCCAGCACCGCCGGTCCGCTGTAGCCATGATGGGTGAACAGAAAACCACCGGTTGCCTCGGCGCTGCTTCGCTCCGAGCGGGCCGAGAGCGTCACCGGGAGCGAGATGCCGGCCAGCGACGCAAAGGGCGCCGGATTGGCCAGGAGCGGCGTGAGCGCCGCGTAGGTCGGATGTATGGTGTGCCCGAGCCGGGCCAGCGACTCCAGCCCGAACCCGTCGCTCCCCGTCTTGGGAACCGAGAGGCCGCCGGTGGCCAGCACCACCGCGTCCGCCTCTAGCGCGGCGCTGCCTTCACGCTCGACGATCCAGCGCCCCTCACGGGGGGACAGCCCGGTCACCCGGGCATTCATCACGAGCTCGACCCCGCGGCCCGCGGCGAGCATTAGCAGTCCGTCGCGCACGTCGCGCGCCCGCTGTGAAACCGGAAACAACTTGGCCGACTCCACTTCCTCCACCAGCGGAACACCCAGCTCCGTCTCGAAGAAGGCGATCTGCTCGTGCAGCGGCCAGGAGCGCAGCATCCGGCGCAGCAGATGCGGGGGCGACTCGGTGACGAAGCGGGATTCGGTGAGCTGGGCGGGAAGCACGTTGCAGCGGCCCCCGCCGCTGATCAGGATCTTGCGGCCGCCATCCCGGGTGCATTCCAGCAGCTGCGTCGCGGCCCCCCGGGAAGCGGCGAAGATCGCCGCCATCGAACCGGCGGCCCCGGCACCGATCACCACGACCCGGCGCATGGGGCAGGATCGCCCCGCCGGTGGGAAACTTCAAGGCGCAAATGCAAATGCAGAAACGGGACACCGGTCCAGCCGGTGCCCCGCTTCCCTCCGAGTTCCGGCTTGCGCCGGATCAGCTCATGAACAAACGATCACGCCGTCCAGGGTGGAAGCTGCACCAGCGCCGACCTGCACCGTGCACTTGGTGAAACCGGTCGTGATCGAGGTGTTGTCCACGGTGGCGGTGAAACCGCTCGCCACGCCCGCCACGGTCGCCGAGTTACCGGTCGACAGCGACGAATTGGTCTTGGCCTGCAGGGCCGCATAGTCCGCCGCGTAGGTCGCGTAGTCGGAGAAGTAGGCCTCCTGCGAGGTCAACATGTTGCGCACGTCGGTCTTGACCGACGCCAGCTTCGCCTTGTCCTTGGTCGCGGCGAATTTCGGAATCGCAATCGCGGCCAGAATGCCGATGATCACGACCACGATGAGCAACTCGATCAGCGTAAAGCCCTTACGGTTCAACATGGGTCCCATCCCGAGAAGTGTGTGATTGCAACGGTCCGCCCTCCGGCGCTCCTCCCACCGAAGTGCAACCACGGTGCCAAGTGGCACGGGAATCGGTATCTCTGCGCCCCACAACGGGATGCGACGATCCCCTCCACCCTTGCAAGCAATCCCTGACCCGCCGAGTCCGGGACCTTTGCAAGGCCTCCGCTTGCAGCAGGCCAGCCACCAATTGCAGCAGCGGGGCACCGGTCGAACCGGTGCCCCGCTTCCGCCCTGCCTCCCGGCGAGCTGGATTCAGCTCATGAACAAGTGATCACGCCATCTATCGTAGAGGCCGCACCGGCACCGATCTGCACCGTGCACTTGGTGAAGCCGGTGCTGATCGAGGTGTTGTCGACCGTGGCGGTCCAGCCGCTGGCCACGCCCGCGACCGTCGCCGAATTGCCGCTCGACAGCGACGCGTTGGTCTTGGCCTGCAGGGCCGCATAGTCCGCCGCGTAGGTCGCGTAGTCGGAGAAGTAGGCTTCCTGCGAGGTCATCATGTTGCGCACGTCGGTCTTGACCGAGGCCAGCTTCGCCTTGTCCTTCGTCGCGGCGAACTTCGGAATGGCGATCGCCGCCAGAATTCCGATGATGACGACCACGATGAGGAGCTCGATCAGGGTAAATCCCTTGCGGTTTTGCATGAGCGTTCCTTCCAATTGGGCCAGCCTGCGCGCCGAGAAAAGGGGACTGCAAGAATACGTCTAGCTCGTCATCTGTCCAGAGGAGCAAGCAGGGTGCCATGCGCCAGCGGGCGGGTATCTCCCGATCCCCAAAGGAGATGGACGATTTGGACACCCGGGCACCCCGCCTCCTGGGGAGGGAGCCTGTCGGGCTGGAGCAACGAATCCTCCGGATGCCTGCTTGCTTCAGGCTGTCGAGGCTATCTCTTCCATCAGCTCGCGTGCAAAGTTGAGTTCGTCCTGGTTGACCTGGTGCCCCATCCCCGGATAGATGCGCTTGGTCACGGTCGCCCCCATACGCTCGAGTACCAGAGCACTCTCATCCACCCGCGCTCTCGGCACGTGGGCATCCAGGTCGCTGCAGCCAAGGAAGATCGGACAGCCCGCGAAGCTGCCCGGGTATTCCCAGCGGGTCCCCGGAGGTCCGATCAGCCCACCGCTCAGGACAACCACCCCTCCAAACCGGCTCGCGTGCCGCACCACATACTCTGATGTCAGACACGCCCCTTGGGAAAAACCCAGCAGGATGATCCGATGACGGGGGATCCCGCGCGCCTCGACTTCCCCGACCAGGTGCTCAATGACCCACAGCCCTGAGGACAGTCCCGGCTCGTTGCTCTCGGTCGCCGCCAGGAAGCTGTTGGGATACCAGGTGTTCCCCGCAGCCGCCGGGGCCAAAAAGGTGAAGTCGGGATGGGGCAGGAGTCCCGCCAGCTCGAGGATGTTTTGCGGTCCGGCGTCGCGCCCATGCAACATGAGCATCACCGCGCGGCTCGACTCGATGCCCGGCCCGAGCCGGAGTACGGGCTGTCCGGCGTGCGGCTCCACGCGGATTACGGGTGCCGAACGGCCGGCAGGCCGGCTTCGATGAGCTTCCGGTGAGGCTCCTCCCAGGGCGGCAGTTTGAGCGTAGTTCCGAGGGCCGCGAGTGGCTCATCAACCAGGAAGCCGGGGGGAATCGTCGCAATCTCGTAGAGCACGCCGCCCGGCTCGCGAAAATAAATCGACTGGAAGTACTGCCGGTCGAGCACTTCGGTGACGGGAACGCCCAGCCGGAGCAGTCGGTTCCGGTAAGCCACCTGGTCCTCGGCCGTAGCGACCGCCATCGCGACGTGGTGCACGGTGCCGAGACCATTGAGGGCGACGGGAGCTTCGGGCGCCGCGAGAATATCAATCGACCGGCCCGCACCTCCTCCCTGAATTCCGAGCCTGGTGCGGCTCGCTTCCTCTCCCAGGATGACATAGCCCAAGACGTCGACCAGTAGGGCGAACGAAGGTTCGGGGATCCCGATGGTCAGAGTCACACTGTGGACGCCTCGGATGGCAATTGCCGGATCGATCTCCGGCGCGCTCCAGGGCATCCGCTCATCCTGCCGGTTGGCGATCAGCTCGATAGTGAGCCCGGAGGGGTCCTCGATCGAAATAAACTCCTCGCCGAACCGGATGCCCTGGTCCCGGATGCCTACGCCCCGCGCGGCCAGGCGCTTGCGCCACGGAACGAGCGAATCGGGCGGCACGGAGAATCCGGTCGCGGTAATCTGCCCGGCGCCCTTGCGGCCTGCCGGGACGCCCTTGCCCTTATAGGGAAACGTCGTCATCAGCGTGCTCGGCGTCCCCCGCCCGTCGCCGTAGTAGAAGTGATACACGTGGTGGTTGTCGAAGTTGACGGTCTGCTTGACCAGCCGGAGTCCCAGGAGGCCCGAGTAGAATTCGAGATCCTGCTGGGCGTCGTTCACCGTTGCGGTGACGTGGTGGAGGCTCAGGATGAGGGGGTCCACAAACTAGCCTCTCGGATGGGTCGGCCGCGGCCTGCCGTCGCCACTGAGGGCGCGGGCCAAGTTCGCACTCCAAACTATCGCGACCTGGGAGAAAGGACGAATTCCGAGGTAGCTTCTGAATATGAAGGCAGCAGCGATGGTCCTGTTCTTGGCGGTTCTGGCCACCGGGCTGATCCTGGGCTGGGGCTGGCTGGGATCGAACGTGGTCCGCGTTGCGGCCGGCGTCGAACGACTGCGCAAGCGGATCGTCGCCTCCCCACGAGTCCAGCAGCTGCGGGAGCGCTACCCGAGAGTGGCCCGGTTCTTCGCGGCCCGCTTTGCGCGCGGAGAGTACCTCGGCCTCCATCTGACCATCGGCTTCTTCGTGACCCTCGTGGGGCTGGTGGCATTCAGCATCATCACCCACGACGTCATCCGCAACCGCTCGATCACCCAGCTCGATCTCAGAGTGAGCGACTTCCTCCATTCGCACGGCACGCTGTTCGGCTACGGTTTCTGGGCGGTGATCAGCAGCCTGGGCGCTGGGGTGACCCTGACCATTCTGGGCCTCGGCGTCGGCCTGCTGCTCGCCCTCAGGCGCCGCTGGGTGGTGCTGGGCGGCTGGGCGGCGGCCGTCATCGGGAGCGGCCTGCTCGACGGGGCGCTTAAGTTCGCCATCCGCCGCCCGCGTCCCGAGCTGGCGGTCAACTTTCTTTCCCACGTGAGCTGGAGCTTTCCGAGCGGCCACTCCATGGCTTCGCTGGTCACGTACGGGATGGTGGCGTATCTGTTCATGCTGGCGGTGAAGGGCCGTAGGCGGTTGCAGATCGGCGCGTCCATCTGCGCGATTCTATTGATTCTCGCCATCGGCTTCAGCCGCTTGTACCTGGGCGTCCATTATTTCAGTGATGTGCTCGGCGGCTTCACCGCCGGGGCGCTCTGGCTCTCGGCCTGCGTCTCCGGGCTGGAGGTTGCCCGCCGGTTGAAAGGCAGGACACCGGTAACACCCTAAATCCGGAGGGCTT
>CAZYPO010000049.1:0-22328 GCA_964649225.1 uncultured Gemmatimonas sp.
ATGGCCGGCGCCGCGGTCGGAATGTTCGCGCTGCAGCGTTGACCCCCTCCATAGCGACCGCTACAATCCGACTCTCAGGCGACGATTCCTCTCTTCATGCGGTGGTCCGGCCCATGGCGACGGTCTACATCAATGAGCTCGGACAGCACGTCGACGAGACCGTCACGGTGCGCGGCTGGGTCGCGACGACGCGCTCCAGCGGCAAGATCGCCTTCCTCGTGGTGCGCGACGGGACCGGCTACCTTCAGGCGGTCCTGGCCCGGCAGGAGGTTTCGGATGCGGTCTGGGAGGCCTTCGGCGCCCTGACCCAGGAAACCTGTGTCGCGGTGAGCGGGAGGGTGCGGGCCGATCCGCGCTCCCCCGGCGGCTACGAGCTGACCGCGACGGGGCTCGAGCTCCTGGGCCGCTCGGTCGACTATCCAATCACCCCCAAGGAGCACGGCACCCAGTTTCTCTTCGAGCACCGGCATCTCTGGCTGCGGAGCCGGCGGCAGGTGGCCATCGCCAAGGTGCGCCACGCGACGATCCAGGCGATTCACGATTTCTTCGATCAGCGCGGCTTTACCCACGTCGACACCCCGATCCTCACCGGCTCGATCGGCGAGCAGGCGGGTGAGCTCTTCGCGACGGATTATTTCGACCTGGGCAAGGCCTACCTGGCGCAAACCGGGCAGCTCTACGTCGAAGCCGCGGCCGCCGCGCTCGGCAAGGTGTATTGCTTCGGCCCCACCTTTCGGGCGGAGAAGTCCAAGACCCGGCGCCACCTGACCGAGTTCTGGATGGTGGAGCCGGAAGTGGCGTTCAACGACTCCGACGCCAACATGCGGCTGCAGGAGGAGTTCGTGAGCTTCATCGTGGCGCGCGCGCTGGAGCGCTGTCCGGAGCCGCTCAAGGAACTGGAGCGGGATACCAGCCGGCTGGAGACGATTACACCACCCTTTGCCCGGATCAGCTACAGCGAGGCCGTCCCCAAGCTCAATGCGCTGGGCAGCGACATCACCTGGGGGCAGGATCTCGGGGCCGAGGACGAGACCCGGCTCTCGGCGGACTCGGAGAAGCCGGTGTTCGTCTGCAATTATCCGAAGCAGGTCAAGGCCTTCTACATGAAGGAGAATCCCGCCGATCCGCGCACGGTGCTCAACAACGATTGCCTGGCGCCCGAGGGATACGGCGAGATCATCGGGGGCTCGCAGCGCGAGGACGACCACGACCGGCTGCTCCAGCGCATCAAGGCTCAGGGTCTCGATCCCGCGGGATACGGCTGGTACCTCGAGCTTCGCAAGTATGGGACGTTCGTGCACTCCGGCTTCGGGCTGGGGGTTGAGCGGACGGTGGCCTGGATCTGCGGGATCCCGCACATTCGCGAGGCGATTGCCTTCCCGCGCCAGATTCACCGGTTGTATCCGTAGCGGTGCCCGCCTGCAACGCGAAGGCTCTGCCCGGCGTCCTCCTCGCGCTGTTCCCGCTGATGGCGGCGGCGCAGCAGCTACCGATCAGCGAGCTGCGTCCTGGCCTGGTGCTGTCGCGATCGACAAGGATCGCCCCCAAACGGTACCGCCTGGTGGCGCCCAGCTCGCTCGACTCCGCCGCCATCATCGTCCGCGGCGACAACCTCACCATCGACCTGACCGGTGCCACCTTGGAAGGGAGCGACCCCGCCGGCGACCCCGACCGGGCGGATGGGGTGGCGATCCGCATCGAGGGCGGCCGCAACGTGCGCGTCGTCGGGGCGCGGATCCGCGGCTACCGCATCGGCATCCTGGCGCGCGGCACCCGGAATCTGCGGTTGCGGGGGATCGACGCGAGCAACAATTGGAAGCCGCGCCTCTACAGCGGCATCGAGCACGAGAGCCTGGTGGACTGGCTCTCCTTCCATCACAACGAGAAAGACGAATGGCTCCGCTACGGGGCCGCGATCTATTTGAGCGAGGTGCATGGCGGGGAGCTCAGCGCCAACCGGGCCACGCAGGGCATGAACGGGCTGTTGCTGGTGCGGAGCGACTCGCTGCGGATCCGGGAGAACGACTTCTCCTTCAACTCCGGGTTGGGGATCGGACTTTATCGCGCCAGCGACAACAGCGTCGTGCGAAACCGGCTCGATTACAACGTGCGCGGGTACAGCCACGGCTTCTACCATCGCGGGCAGGACTCCGCTGGTCTGCTGCTCTATGAGCAGAGCTCGCGCAACCTGGTCGCGTGGAATTCCGCGACCCACGGCGGCGACGGCCTGTTTC
This sequence comes from uncultured Gemmatimonas sp., assembly GCA_964649225.1. Taxonomy (GTDB): domain Bacteria; phylum Gemmatimonadota; class Gemmatimonadetes; order Gemmatimonadales; family GWC2-71-9; genus JABFSM01. The sequence continues at coordinate 2,235 of CAZYPO010000049.1, forward strand.
TCTGGGCCGGTCAGAGCACCATGGATACCGGGCAGGGTGGGGCCAACGACAACGTGTTCTACGGGAACGATTTCAGCTTTGCCCCGGCCAATGCCATGGAGGCCACCTTCAGCCGCAACAGCTTCGTGGCGAATCGCGCCGAAGGAAGCGATTACGGGCTGTGGGGCGGCTACAGCTTCGCCTCGAAGATCGTGGCCAACTGCTTCGTGGCCAACCGCATCGGCATTGCCATCGAGCACGGGCAGGACAACGCCATCGTCGCCAACCGCTTCGCGGGCGACACCACCGCGATCAGCCTGTGGGCCGATGCGATCGAGCCCTCCGACTGGGGGTATCCCAAACACCGGGATACCAGGAGCCGGGACTATCGCGTGGAGCAGAACGCCTTCAGCGGCAATCGGGTCGCGCTGCGGGCGCGGAACACGGCGGGTATCACCGGCTCCGCGAATCACTACGAGGGGGTGGACTCGCTCGCGGTGCTGCGCGACACCTCCGGCTATCGCGCGGACGCCGCGCAGTCGGCTGCGGCGCGGCGGGCGAGCTCTGGGGATCGTTGCCAGCCTCCGCGGCCGCGGCCCCCGGAGTTCGCGCCGCTCGATTCGACGCTTGGCGGGGTACGGGCCGCGCCGAGGAGCGCGGCCGCCCGGCGTGACCGCTCCGCGATCATCGTCGATGAATGGGGTCCTTATGACTGGAAGACGCCGAAGCTCTGGCCGCTGGACAGTACCCGCGCCAGTCCCCTCCGTCTGCGCACGCTGGGGCCCACCGGTCGGTGGAGCCTGGTGAGCCGGCGCGGTATCGCCGGGCTTTCGCGGAGCGCCGGACGGATCGGCGATACCATCGCGGTGACGCCCCGGTCCGATTCCACTGGCGACTGGGAGCTGGTGCTCGAGTATCGTGGCGGGGCGATCGTCAATTCACGGGGCGAGCGGCCGGCCGGCGCGGCCTCACGGTTCAGTTACGGAAGGTTCGAGCCGGCCATGGAGTGGACGGCAAGGTTCTTCGCGTGGAACGACAGCACGGATCTGCGCCGGGGTCCCGAAGCGTTTGCGGCGGTGGCACACACCACTCCGCTCCTGGCGCGCCGGCTTTCCCGGCTGGATTTCGAGTGGTATCGCCCTCAGCTTGCCGAACTTCCCCGCGAGCGCTGGGCTCTCGAGGCCGCCGGGAGCGTCACGCTTCCGGCGGGAGACTACCAGCTGCGCAGCATCAGTGACGACGGAATTCGCGTGTGGGTGGATGGGGCTCTGGTGATCGACCGCTGGAGTCCGCACGAGTCGCAGGTCGACACCGTGGCGCTCGGGGGTGGACGGCACGAGCTCACGGTGCAGTACTACCAGGTCGATGGCTGGACCGAGCTGCGAGTCGAGATCCTCCGCCGCGGCTAGGGCTTCGCTTCGTTCCAGAGCTGATCCAGCGCTTCCAGTCCCGCCGAGTGGACTTCGATGCCCCGCTCGGCCGCCAGCCGCTCGATCGTCGTGAAGCGTTGCCGGAATCTGGCGTTGGCCCGTTCCAGCGCGGGGCCGGGGCGAACACCCACCTTGCGCGCGAGGTTGACCACCGCGAAAAGCAGATCGCCGATCTCATCGTCGAGGCGATCGCCGGTTTCTTCCGCTTCAACTTCCGCCAGCTCCTCGCGAACCTTGGCCGTGGGACCGGCCCGATCCGGCCAGTCGAAGCCTACCGCCGCGGCGCGCTCCTGGAGCCGGTAAGCCATCAAGAGCTCGGGCAGAGAAGGCGGCAAACCGTCGAGCACCCCCGACCTCCCGATCTCGCCGCTTTCCGATTCCCGGCGTTTCAGCGCCTCCCATGACTCCGCGTGCCCCAGGTCAAAGAGGTGGGGATGCCTTCGCCTCATCTTGGTCTCGAGGTCATGGGCCGCGTCGTCCGGAGTGAACTCCGCCAGCTCCTCCGCGAGCACCAATTGCCACGCCAAGTGCAGCAGGAGATCGGCCACTTCGTCACGGATGGCACTGGGGTCACCCAGACCGAGCGCCTGGTCGAGCTCGTGCACCTCCTCGATCAGGTAGGGCCGCAGGGTTTCGCGGGTCTGGACCCGATCCCAGGAGCAGCGTTTTCGGAGCTCGCGGACCATGTCCATGGCGCGTCCAAGCGCTGAATTGTCTTGCATTTAGCCTCCCCGGCCGATATTCTATCCGCTGCCGTGACCAAGTTAATTCCCAAGGCTCCGGAGCGGGCCTGGCTGGACGTCGATCTGGGCGCCGTCGTCCGGAATGCCCGGCGCTACCAGGAGCTGGTCGGCGCTCCGCTGCTCCCCATGGTAAAGGCAAACGGATACGGCCTGGGCGCCTGCGCGGTCGCGCGAGCGCTGGAGCAGGTGGACCCGTGGGGGTACGGCGTGGCCGGGGTGGTGGAAGGGGCCGAGCTCCGCGAGGCCGGCATAGCACGGCCGATCGTGGTCTTTACTCCTCTGTTGGCCGACTCGGAGAGCCTCGCCGCGGTCCGTTCGTCCGAGCTACGCCCCGTGATCGGTGATCTCTCCGCCTTGGATGCCTGGCTTAGCTCGGGCGGCGGAGCCTTTCACGTCGAGATCGACACCGGGATGAGCCGCTCGGGGTTCCGCTGGCACGACGCGGAATCCCTGCAGGTGCTGCGTGAGTGTCTCGCGGAGTCGGCCGATTGGGAGGGAATCTTCACCCATTTCCATTCGGCGGACACCGATCGCAACAGCGCGCTGGAACAGCTCGAGCGTTTCGAGAGCGTGCTCCACTCCTTCCACGCGCGACCTCCGCTGGTGCACTTTGCCAACAGCGCCGCGGCAGAGCTCGCGCCGGAATTGAGTGGCGACCTCGCCCGGCCGGGCATCTTCCTGTACGGTGGGCGCGCCGGCTCGCTGCAACCGGAACCCGTGGCACGGTTGCGGGCGCGAGTCGTCGGGCTGCGTCGCCTGCGCACTGGGGATACGGTGAGTTACGGAGCCGAAGCGGAGGTCGAGGCTGCCACCACGATCGCCACGCTCTCGATCGGCTATGCTGATGGGGTGCCCCGGAGCTTGAGCAGCAGAGGCCTGGCGGAGCTCGGCGGCGTCATCGTGCCGATTGTCGGGCGCGTCACCATGGACATGCTGATGCTCGACGTGGAGGACACCCCCGTCGCCCTCGGCGACGTCGCGACCCTGTACGGAGGCATGGTGGATCTCGACCATCAGGCCGCGCTCGCGGGGACGGTTTCCTACGAGTTGCTGACGGCGGTATCACCGCGCGTTGCCCGCCATTACCAGGAGCCCGCATGAATCCGCATTTCGCCTCGCTGGTGCTCGGGCTGGGCCAGCAGGCCGAACAGGCCCTACAGGGAAAGTTGCCGCCCGGCGCCGAGCAGCTGGGCGGTCAGGTGGATGCGCGCCAGATCGCGCAGACGCTCATCGATACGCTGGGGATGCTGCAAGCCAAGACTGCGGGCCGGCTGGAGCCCGACGAGCAACAGCTGCTCGAAGCAACGCTCACCGCCGTGCGTTTCCGGTTTGTGCAGAGCGGGAGTCATTGAGATGGCGCGTCGTGCCGCGATCATCGTTCTCGACGGACTCGGGATTGGCGCGGCGCACGATACCGAGGCCTATGGTGACGCGGGGAGCGACACGCTCGGCAACGTACTGCGCGCCGCCGGCGGACTCGCGCTTCCCAATCTCGAGCAGCTTGGACTGGGCTGTTGCGCCGCGCTCCCGGGAATCGCGCGAGTGCCGGCGCCGCGGGCGGCCTACGGCACCGCCCAACCGGCTAGCGCCGGCAAGGACAGCATTACCGGCCACTGGGAAATCTGCGGCGTCATTCTGGAGCGCGCCTTTCCGACCTATCCCAACGGGTTTCCGGAGAGTGTGATCGCGGAGTTCGTCCGGCGGACCGGACGCGGAGTCCTGGCCAACCAGCCCGCCTCGGGTACCGCGATCCTCGAAGCATTCGGAATCGAACACCAGCGAACCGGGAAATGGATCGTCTACACCTCCGCGGACAGCGTGTTCCAGGTGGCCGCTCACGAAGCGGTGGTGCCGCTGCACGAGCTCTACGCAGCCTGTGGGGCCGCGCGCGAGTTCCTCCGCGGCGAGCACGGCGTGGCGCGGGTCATCGCGAGGCCGTTTGTGGGCGCGCCGGAGCATTTCCGGCGCACCCCCAACCGCAAGGACTTCAGCCTGGAGCCGGTACACAGGACCCTGCTCGATCACCTCGAGGACGCGGGCATTAGCCGTGTGGGGGTGGGAAAGGTGGACGATCTTTTCGCGGGGCGGGGGATCAGCAGCACCCACACACCTACCAATGCCGACGCGTACCGGCTGATCTCCGAAGCCCTGGCGACCATGGCGGAGGGCCTTCTATTCGTCAACGTGATCGAATTCGATCAGACCTGGGGCCATCGCAACGACGTCCCCGGCTTTCTGGGAGGGCTCCGCGAGCTGGATCAGGCCTTGCCCGGCCTGCTCGAGGGCGTCCAAGGGGAAGACCTCATTATCTTTACAGCAGATCACGGAAACGACCCCACGACCCCATCGACCGACCATTCGAGGGAGCGGGTGCCGCTCCTGGTCCACGGGCCGCGCGTCCGCGCCGGGGCTCTCGGAGAGCGGCAGACCTTTGCCGATATCGGGCAGACGGTCGCCGAGTTCCTGGGAACGGCGCCGCTCGCGGCTGGCACGTCTTTTCTCCATGAGGTCTGGAGTGGCTGATCGCCTGGTCGAGGCCGCGCGGGCCGCGCAGCAGCAGGCTTACTGTCCCTATTCCCATTACCGGGTAGGCGCGGCGCTGGAAGCCGAGGACGGCAGGATCTTTGTCGGCTGCAACGTCGAGAACGCGTCCTACGGCCTCACGACGTGCGCGGAGCGGACCGCGGTCTTCACGGCGGTGAGCGCGGGCGCGCGGCGCTTTCGGCGCATCGTGGTAGCGACCGATTCCGAGCCGCCAGCCCCTCCCTGTGGAGCGTGCCGCCAGGTGCTCGCCGAATTTGGCGCCGGGCTCGAAGTCGAATCGGTGGGGCCGACTCAATCCAAACGCTGGGGCATCGGTGAGCTGCTGCCCGATGCGTTCGTGAAGGAGATGCTGCGGTGAAGGTTCGTTCTGGACTTGCGGTGCTGGGGCTGGGCCTGGCCTGGGGATGCCAGGAGAAACTCGCTACCCCCACGGATTGCCCCACGCTCTGCCCGGGGAGCAGCCTGATCATTCTCGATACCGTGCTCTCGGCCAAGCTCGGGCTCGACAGCACGTTCACGGGTTACCTGAATGCCTCGGAGGTCGGGGCGTTGCTGGTTTCCAACGGACTTGACGCGGGCGAGGCCCGCGCCTTTGCGGTGTTCCCCGCGCGTTCGGATACGGTGTTCGTCGACGGGGTGGGCCAGACCTACACCATCGATTCCGCGGCGTTCGTGCTGCAGTTGATTGCGCGCGATACGGCGGTGCATGACCTGCGCCTCATTCTGCACCGGATCCCGCCCACGGTGGATACCAGCACCAGTTTTGCGGAGCTCGATGCCACGCTCACCCCCGAGAGCATCATCGACTCGATCGGGGTGTCGGATACGCTCAAGACCGGGGCGATCACCGTCCTGGTCAAAGGCGAGGCGCTCAACCGGATTCTCCCGAGCGAGGCCGATAGCGGTAAGCTCGGAATCGGAGTCCGGCTCAACGCGGCCGCGGCTACCGGGGTGCGGCTGGGTTCCGCGAGCAGCTTCGCCAGCGCTCCAATCTTCACCACCTATGTCCGCGCCAACGTCGCGGACACCGCCAAGCAGCGCTCGGTGATCACGCTGAGGTCCGCTGCCTCGAATTACGCCATCGAGGACCCCCCACCGCCGGGTCCTGACCAGCTCTTCCTTGGCGGCCACTCTGGCTCCCGCATGCTCTTGCGGTTCGAGCTGCCCAAGCTGATCAAAGATTCCGCGGCCGTGGTTCGCGCTACGCTGGAGCTCACGCCGGCCGGGCCGCTCAAAGGCCTCCCGAACGACCCGGGCCAGCTGCAGATTCGTGGGGTGCTGGTGGATCTCGGGGCCAAGTCCCCGGCGCTCAACTTGGCGTCGGCCATCGCCACGCTTGCCGCGGGCGACACGGGCGTACAGAACGTGGACGTGCGGGCTGTCGTCGCCACGTGGTTTGGAGTAAATGGAACCACTCCGACCCTTCTGCTGGGGCTCGCCCCCGAGGGTGGTACCTTTTCCCGGCCGGGATTCTTCTCGACCCTGGCCGGCGGCGCTGGGCCACGACTCCGGATCACCTACGCGTTGCCCACCCACCCGGGACATCCATGATGCGTCGAGGGGGTTGGTTGGCTGTCCTTGTGCTTGCTGCCGGCCCAGGCCGGGCCGCGGCCCAATCGTCGCAATTCGGAGTTCGCGGCCTCGGCTTTCCGCTGCGGCCCCTCTCGGTTCGCGCCACCGCCACAGGGGGTGCCTTCGGGCTCTTCGACCCCGAGTCGGCGTTCAATCCTGCCTCGATCGGATTGGTGGCTAGGGTCGTCGCCGACTTTCAGACGGTACAGAGCTGGCGGCACACGGAGAGTCCCTCCGGAACCGGCTCCGCGCGCGACAACCGGTATCCTGGAGTTTTCATCACCGGTCCGGTCGGAGGCACCCGGTTGGTCATGGCGCTGAGTGCAAGCGGGTACACCGATCGCAACTTCTCTCTGGCGTCCAGCGACACCGTCACGCTGCGCGGCCAAGCGGTGGAGGTGCTGGATACGCTCAACTCGCAGGGCGGAATCAGCGACCTGCGGGCGGCGCTTGCCTGGCGGCAATCCCGCACCGTGCAATGGGGCCTTGGCTTGCACCTGCTGACCGGGTCCAACCGGATCTTCAGTCATCGGGTTTTTTCCGATACGGCGTACTCCGGAGTTTCCGAGAACAACACACTTTCCTACCTGGGCGTCGGGGTTTCCGCCGGCGTGGTGGCCCGGATCGGAACGGCGGTTACCCTCGGTGGCATGGTGCGCGCCGACGACCGCATGCACGTCGAGCGCGATACCAGCCGGGTCGGTACCACCAAGCTTCCGCTCACGCTTTCGGGCGGGGTGCGGATCCTGCTCGGCGCGCGCTTTCAGTTTGCCGGCAGCGGACTCTTCCGCAACTGGTCGGTGGCCGACGCGGACCTGGTGGCCCAGGGCGGGGTGGGCAGCACCAACACGACGGAGTTCTCCGCCGGGCTCGAATTCCTTTCCGATCCCAAGCGGCCGGCTCACTGGCCGCTCCGGCTGGGCGGGTATCACGCCCGGCTTCCCTTCCCGCTGCGGCGGGGCGAGGATGCGGACGAAACCGGGATTGCGATTGGTTCTTCGGTCCGCTTCAGCGCGGACCGGGCTGGTCTCGATCTGGCGTTTTCGCACGTCTGGCGCAAAGGCGCGCCCGGCTTTACCGAGCGCGCTGTCCTGCTGACCCTTGGGGTCTCGCTGCGGCCATGAAACGGGTTTACCTGGAGACCTACGGCTGCCAGATGAACGTGGCCGACAGTGAGCTCATGCTCGGGGTACTGGCGGCGCAAGGCTATAGCCAGACCGAGACACCGGAAAACGCCGACGTGATGCTGGTGAACACCTGTGCCGTTCGCGATAACGCCGAGCTGCGGGTTATCGGTCGGGTCGGTGAGCTGATGCGCCACAAGCGGCAGGGAACCGTGCTCGGCGTGGTAGGATGCATGGCCCAGCGGCTAGGGTCCCGGCTGCTCGAGAAAGTTCCCCGCGTTGATCTGGTGGTCGGCCCGGACGCCTACCGGAACCTCCCCGAACTGATTGGCCACGCCCTCGCGGGGAACCGGAGCTCCGACACCGAGTTTCGTTCCTGGGAGCATTACGAAGATGTTCCCGCCATCCGCGTGGCCGGTCCGACCCAGTTTGTCACGGTGCAGCGCGGCTGCGATTACAAGTGCACCTTCTGCATTGTTCCGTATACCCGGGGGCCGGAGCGCAGCCGTAAGCTCGAAGAGGTTGTCCGGGAGGTGCGTGGGCTGGCCGAGGCGGGCACCAGCGAGGTTACCCTGCTGGGGCAAACGGTCAACAGCTATCACGACGGGAGCCACGATTTCGCCGCGCTACTCCGGGCGGTCGGAGCGGTGGATGGAATTCGGCGGCTGCGCTTCACCAGTCCGTACCCCACCGACTTCAACGAGCGGGTCATCGAGGCGATGGCCACCACTCCGGCGGTTTGTGAGCATGTCCATCTGCCTGCCCAGAGCGGCTCCAACACGGTGCTGCGTCGCATGCTGCGGCGCTATACCCGAGAGAGCTATCTCGAGGTGGTCGCCCGGCTGCGCCAGGCCATGCCCGGCATCACCTTGAGCAGCGACCTCATCGTGGGCTTTCCGGGAGAGACCGAAGCTCAATTCGAGGAAACGGTGACCCTGGTTCGCGAGGCGGAGTTCGACGATGCCTACACGTTTCGCTACTCGGTTCGAGAGGGCACGCCCGCGGTGAAGCTGCCGGACCACGTGGACGGCGAGGTGGCCGCCGAGCGGCTGCAACGGCTCATCGAGGCGGTGCGCGCCCAGGCGCGCGGCCGCAATCTGGCCCGGATCGGCTCGGTGCATGAAGTGCTGGTCGAGCGGCCGGCCAAGCGCGGGACGCTCTTGCTGGGCCGCACGCGGGGCAATCATCTCGTGCTGCTCGACCTGCCGCCCGAGGCGATCGGTCAATACCATCGGGTCCGACTCACCGGCACGACGGGCTCAACCTTCACGGGCACACTCGTCGCGCCACAACTTGCCGTGCTCTCATGCTGATCCATAACAAAGTCGAAGCCCATGCCCAGGAGGCTTATCTCACGCTGCGCAGTCACTTTCCGGACTTCTGCGGCTGCGAGACCTGTCAGGCCGACGTGCTGGTGTTCGCGCTGAATCGCCTGCCCGCGCGTTATGTGGCCAGCCAGGAGGGCAGGGTGATCACCGAGCTGAATCTCGACAAGCAACAGAATCGGGCCGGCATCGATGTGGCGGTGATGGAGGGATTCCGCAAAGTGATGGCCTCCCCGCGCTGCACGCAGGCAGGCGCCCGGCCCCGCAAGCAATGACTTCCCGGTGGGGCCGCTGAGGCCGCGCTCCTCCATCCTGCTGGTGCTGCTCTTCGAGGCCGGTCTCGCGATCGGCCTCGCGCATTTTCCGGCGCCTCTACTCGTCATTCTGGCCCTCGCGGCCGCCGCGGGGCTGGGGCAGGGTCAGCGCTACGCGTGGCTTCCCGCGTGCGCGGCGCTCGGATTCGGGCTGGGCACGATCGCGCGAAGCCACAGCCGCACTTCCTGCGCGGCGGTCCTGGCGCCGGCGAGCGCCAGCCTCTCGATTCGGCTGCTCGAACCCGTGACGGACGGCGTCGCCGCGGCGGCCCTGCTTCACAGTCGGTGTCACGGGGTCCTTACCATCCGCGTGCGCGCACCACAAATGCTCGCGGCGGGAACCGGTTGGACGGTGAAAGGGCGCTGGATTCCGACGCTGCGGTTCGGCGGCCGGCCCGACGGCGTCTTCGTCGTCAGCGAGCGGGCCCCGCGACCCGGGTCTCCCGGTCCATCAGCTCGGCTGCGCACCTGGCTGTCGCGGACGGCACAGCGCCTCTACGGCGCCCGCGCCGGGCTGGTGGAAGCCCTGCTGGTGGGCCGGCGCGGCGGCATCGATCCGGATCTCAACGCGGCGTTCGCCCGCTCAGGGCTGGTGCATCTGCTTTCCATCAGCGGTTTCCACGTCGGCATCGTGTTCGGCTGGGTGCTTCTGCTCTTGCGGGCCCTGCGGGTGCGCCGCGCCCCGGCCAGCGCGGCAGCCACGGCTCTCGTCCTGGGCTACGTGCTGTTTCTGGGGTGGCCTCCCCCCGCGGCGCGTGCGGCCCTCTTGTGTGCGATCGGCGCCTGGTCGTTCGCACGGCAACGGCATCCCGCTCCGCTGGCGCTGCTCGCGTTGACCTGCCTGGGCGTGACCCTGTTCGATCCGTGGGCTCTCTTCGATCTGGGGGGCTGGCTTTCCGCGGCCGCGTTCTGGGGCGCGATGAGCTTTACCCGCTGGAGCGATCGGAGCGTGGGCCAGGCCGGCGGGTGGCGTATGCTCTTTGCCTCGCTGGGAGCGACCCTCGCCACGGCGCCTTTCACCGCGGCGGCGCTGGGCTCGGTGGCACTCGCCGGGGTAGCGCTGAACTTCGCGGCCATCCCCCTGGCGGCCATCGCGGTCCCGGCCGTGCTCGCCAGCGTACTCTTCGCGCCGTTCCTGCCACCGGTGTCCGCGGCGCTCGCCGCCGGAGGCGGACTGGGGCTGGCCGGCCTGGAAGCGCTGGCGCGAGCCGGTAGCGCACTGCCGTTCGGCGCCATCGTCGGCCCCGCCGGTTGGCGGGCGGCACTGCCGTGGGTCGCGCTGCTGGGGGTGGCCCTCTGGGCCATGGGGCGCCGCAACACTTCCCGGCGCGCCGCGCTCCGGCTCGGCTGGGTGGCGGCGATCGGGGCGGGGCTCACGGCGCTCCCACTCAATCGCACGCGCTCGACTGACGACGGCAACGACCTCACGCTACATTTCCTCAGTGTAGGGCAGGGCGATGCGGCGTTGATCCGCACTCCGGCAGGGCGCTGGATTCTGGTGGATGCGGGTCCGGCCGATGAACGGCATGACGCGGGCCGGGACGTGGTGCTTCCCTTCCTGATCCGTCACGGGGTCACGCGGCTCGCCGCGTTCGTGCTGTCTCACGCGCATCTGGATCACGTCGGCGGGGCATTGGCGGTGCTGCGCGAGGTTCCCGCCGATCTCATCCTGGAGCCCGCCGAGCCGGTGGCGGAGCCACACTACCTGGGGCTGCTCGATCTGGCGACCGAGCGCGGCTATCGCTGGAGCGCCGGCAGGGTAGGGGACTCGCTGCTCGTCGATGGGGTCAGCCTTCGGGTGCTGCACCCCGATACGACCTGGGCGCGCTGGCATGAGGACCTCAACGACGACTCGGTGGTGCTACTGATTCGCCGGGGGGCTTTCGAAGCGGTGTTTGCGGGAGACCTGGGCGTCCGGGCCGAATCGCTGCTCGCGGGCCGAGTCGGGCGCGTAGACCTGTTGAAAGTCGGGCACCACGGCTCGGCGGGCTCCAGCGGCGTGCCCTGGCTCGCCGAGCTCAGGCCCAAAGCCGCGGTGGTGAGCGTGGGCAGCAATCGCTACGGCCATCCCGCGCCTTCCGCGCTCGCCCGGCTCGCGGCGCAAGGCGTCGAAGTCTGGCGCACCGATCGCGACGGGACGGTGAGCGTGGCCGTCGCCGGCTCCAGCATGACACTGCGCGGCCGCCGGCTGACCCGGCAGTATCCTTTGCGGCCCTGAGGAGACAGCATGGCTCTCCCGGACACCTCCGTCATCACGATCGAGCGGTTCATCATCGAGCAGGAACGGCTCTACCCGGAGGCAACGGGTGAGCTGTCCAATCTGCTCTATGACATCGCGCTGGGCGCCAAGATCATCGCCGCCGCGGTGCGCCGCGCGGGCCTCCTCAACATCCTGGGGTCGGCGGGCGCGGTGAACGTGCAGGGGGAAGAGCAGCAGAAGCTGGACGTGTTCGCCAATGAAGCCCTCAAGAACTCAATGGGCTATACGGGCCGGGTCTGCGTCATGGCCTCGGAAGAGGACGAGGAAGTCATCACCACCGACGGGAAGGGCCCCCGCGGCAAATACGCCGTGCTCTTCGACCCGCTCGACGGCTCCTCCAACATCGACAACAACAATCCGGTCGGCACCATCTTCAGCATTTACCGCCGCGTCTCCATGGAGGGCAACGGCACGCTGAAGGACGTGCTGCAGCCGGGGCACAACCAGGTCGCAGCGGGTTATGTGATGTACGGCTCCAGCGTCATGATGGTGTACAGCACCGGCCAGGGTGTGCACGGGTTTACGCTCGATCCCACCATCGGCGAGTTCGTCCTGTCCCATCCGAACATTCGCACGCCGGAAACCGGGATGTATTACAGCGTCAACGAGAGTTATTTCGGACGCTGGAGCAAGCCGATCCAGCGGGCCGTGCGGGGCTTTCACGGCGACTTTCCGGAGCGCATTCAAGCCAAGAACAGCCGCTACATTGGCGCGCTGGTCGCCGATTTCCACCGCAACCTGGTGTCCGGCGGAGTCTTCCTGTACCCGGCCGAGACCAACAAGCCGCAGGGCAAGCTCCGGCTCTGTTACGAGGCGAGTCCGCTGGCGTACATCGCCGAGCACGCCGGGGGCGCGGCGACGGACGGAGTCCGCCGCATTCTGGATCTGGTGCCCCAGGAGCTGCACCAGCGCACGCCGCTGGTGATCGGCTCCCGGCGCGACGTCGAATTCGTCGCGGAAATGCTGCGCGAGACGCCGGCTTGAATCCTTCGCTGCTGCCCGTCAAGCCGCTGTACGGGCCGGCCGACTGGCAGGGCGATCCGGGGGAGCCCGGCGTCTGGCCCTACCTGCGCGGCATCCAGCCGACCATGTACACCGGTCGGCTCTGGACCATGCGACAATACGCCGGCTTCGGTACCGCCGAAGAAACCAATCAACGCTTTCGTACTCTGCTCGCCGCGGGACAGACCGGCCTCTCCACCGCATTCGACCTGCCCACGCAGATGGGCTACGACTCCGATCATCCCATGGCCGCGGGCGAGGTGGGCCGAGTCGGGGTGGCCATCGACACCGTGGACGACCTGGCCCGCCTGTTCGAGGGCATTCCGCTGGACCAAGTCTCCACCTCGATGACGATCAACGCGACCGCAGGCATTCTGCTGGCGATGTACGTGGTGGTGGGCGAAGAGCGCGGGGTTCCGCGCGCCAAGCTGTCCGGAACGATTCAGAACGACATCCTGAAAGAGTACATCGCCCGGGGCACCTACATCTTTCCGGCCGAGCCGTCGCTCCGCCTGATCGCCGACAGCTTCCGGTTCGTGATCGACGAGCGGATGAACTTCAATCCGATCTCGATCAGCGGCTACCACATGCGGGAGGCGGGGGCGACGGCGGTGCAGGAGGTGGGGTTCACTCTGGCCAACGCGTGCGAGTATGTGGCGCGGGCGCTCGCGAGTGGGCTCCGCGTCGAGCAGTTCGGGCCGCGGCTCTCCTTCTTCTTCGCGGCGCACAACGACCTGTTCGAGGAGGCCGCCAAGTTCCGCGCCGCCCGCCGGCTCTGGGCACGGCTGGCGCGCGAGCGCTTCGGGGCCGACGACGCCACCTGCAAGCTGCGATTTCATGCCCAGACCGGCGGCGTTACGCTGCAGGCGCAGCAGCCCTTGAACAACGTGGTACGGGTGGCGGTGCAAGCCCTCGCGGCCACGCTCGGGGGAACCCAGTCCCTGCACACCAACGGGTTCGACGAGGCGCTCGCGCTGCCCTCCGAGGAGGCCGCGACGCTGGCGTTGCGCACCCAGCAGATCCTGGCCTACGAGAGTGGCGTTCCGCGCACGGTGGATCCGCTGGCCGGGAGCTACTACGTCGAGGCGCTCACCGACCGGATCGAGGCCGAGGCCAGGACGCTGATCGAGGAGATCGATGCGCTGGGGGGCGCGGCGCGCGCTATCGAGGCCGGCTTTTTTCAGCGGCGGATCGCGGATAGCGCCTACGAGCTGCAGAAAGCTCTGGAAGCGGAACAGGTAACCGTGGTGGGCGTGAATCGCTTCACCGGAGAGGAGCCGCCGCCCCGGATCGCGATGCCCGACTATTCCGGGCTCGAAGCGCGCCAGAAGGAAGCGCTGGCGGCCGCGCGGAGCCGACGGGATGCCGTCGCCGTCCGCGGCGCGCTGGAAGGGTTGGCCGCGGCGGCCGCGGGCAGCGAGCAGCTGATGCCCCGCATCATCACGGCGGTCCGCGCCCGCGCCACGCTGGGGGAGATCAGCGACACGCTGCGCACCGCGTGGGGAACCTACCAGCCCTAGCAGGAGAGCGTCTGGTCCTGACCCCCGTCTCCCATCACTTGCGGGTCCCGCGCACCGCGCGCTACCTGACCCTGGGCGAGATCGAGGGCGCGTCCGAGATCTGGTTTCTGCTGCATGGCTACAGCATGCTCGCGGCGACGTTCCTCCGGCAGTTCGAGCCCGCGGCCCGGCCCGGCCGGCTGCTGGTGGCGCCGGAGGCCCTGTCGCGCGCCTACTTCGAGGAGAAGGGAGTGCGCAGGGTCGGCGCCTCCTGGATGACCAAGGAAGATCGCGAGGCGGAAATCGAGGATTACGTCCGCTACCTCGACCTGCTCGACGAGCAGATCCGGCTCGGCGTGTCCGGCACGCTGCGGGTGGAGGTGCACGCTTTTTCGCAGGGAACCGCGACGGCGTGCCGCTGGGTCGCGTTCGGCCGCGTGCGGGTCGACCGGCTGGTACTGTGGAGCGGTGGAATCCCTCCCGACCTTCCGCTCGACCAGTACGGCGCCGCGCTCACCCGGGCCGGACTGACCCTCGCCATCGGGACCCGGGACCGTTCCATCCCGGAAGTGGATATCGATCGCGAGCAGGCGCGGCTGGCCGCCGCGGGAATGCTGCCGGTGGTGCATCGATTCGACGGGGGGCATCGGGTCGATTCCGCCCTGCTCCGAACCTTTGCTCAGGAGGCGGGATGACGACGCTGACGGATTCGCTCGCGGCCATCTTCAGCCGGGAGCTCACGACCCTTCGCATGGAGGTCGAGGCATATCCCAGCGAAGCGGACCTCTGGCGCAGCGTGCCCGGCACCAGCAATTCCGGCGGAACCCTTGCGCTCCACCTGAGCGGGAATCTGCAGCACTTTATCGGCGCGGTGCTGGGAAAGAGCGGCTTCGTGCGGAATCGCGACGCGGAGTTTTCCTCCCGGGATATTTCCCGGTCCGAGCTGACCCGCCAGATCGAGCAGACGATCGCGACCGTCAGAGACACCCTGCAGGGTCTCGACGCGGCGCAGCTGGAGCAGCAATACCCCGAGCCCGTCGCTAAAATGCGCGTCAACACCGGAGACTTCCTGGTGCACCTCGCCTGTCATTTGAGCTATCACCTTGGACAGCTCGATTATCACCGGCGCGTGGTCACCGGCGGCGCCGCGCTGAGCGGGGCACTTTCGCCCACCCGGCTCTGGTCGGCCGTGTCGGTGCCGGGCTAAGTTCCGGCGCGCGCGAATACCTACGAAAGGAAGCAGCCATGGTCGAGCGACGCGGGTTTCTGGGAGCGCTGATCGGAGCGGGTTTAGCGCCGCTGGTTGTCGGGAAGGGACTCACCCATTCTCCCGACTTCCCGACCTTCCGACCTCCCGACGAGAAGTGGGACATGTCCTGGCTCGACCGGCTCAACGGGAAGCACAAGCAGGTGTTCGATTTCAGCGACTTGGAGCGCGGGTTGCTGGTGGTGATGAACTGGCTCGACGCGCACGAGTCGGTCTACGGGCTCAAGTATCCTCGCGTCAACGCGGTGGTCGGCATCGGCGGCCACGCGTTTCCGGTGAATGCCAGTGACGCGCTCTACGCGAAGTTTCCCATCGGTGAGCTCTGGAAAGTGAACGACCCCGACACCGGCAAGCCGGCGTTGCGGAACAGTTTCCTCGAGGGAGGAAAAGCGCCGCCGTTCCTCGGCGCGGGCGTGCACCCGCTCCAGGCTCGCGGCGCCATCTTCTGGATGTGCAACAATGCCCTGCACGCGGTGGCGAGCCGCATCGGGAATGCGGTGACGCGGCCGGAACCGGAAGTCTACACCGAGCTCAGAGCCGGTCTCAATCCCGGCGTCATCCTGGTGCCGGCCCACACGATGCTGATCGGACTCTGCCAGGAACACGGTTGTGCGTACGAAGCCCTCTAAGGAGAACCGTCATGCTCGCACGAAACACCATCGCCCTCTCGCTGCTGGCCTCGGCACTGTCGGCGCAGGCTCCCACGCCTCCCGCTCCCGAGCAGCAGATTGCCGCGGCCGTCTCGGCGCTGCCCGCCGAGGAGCGGGCCGGCGCTACGGTCCTCGGCTATGACGCCGCCGGCAAGCTGGTCACCCTCCGCAAGGGCACCGGGGGCATGACCTGTCTCGGCCACAACCCCAAGGACGAGACCTTTCACGTCGCGTGCTATCACAACGTGATGGAGCCGTTCATGGCTCGCGGGCGGGCGCTGCGTGAATCGGGGGTCACCGATCCACAGGTTGATTCGGTGCGCTTCCGCGAAGTCCGCCAGGGCAGGCTGCCCCTGCCCAAGGGACCGGCGGTGATGTATCAGTATTTCGGCGGCAGCTTCGATGCGGCGACGGGTCAGGTCAGCGGTGCCCGACCGCTGTATGTGATCTACATCCCCTTTGCCACCGCCAAGTCGACGGGGCTCTCGGCCAAGCCGTCGCCCACGGCGCCCTGGATCATGTTCCCGGGGACGCCGAAGGCGCACGTCATGTTCACCCCGGGGATGTGACGGCTCAGTTGACCGTGATGGTGATGGAGATGACGGGGGTGAGCGCGCCGGAGCTGAAGCTCAGCGTATAGGTTCCCGCCTGGCTGAGCTTCAGGTTGGTGAACGTCGCCGTCCCCGTGCTGCTGGTGTTGACGGTGAGGGTGCCGCCGAGCGTGCCGCCGCCCGAGCCGGTGTCGATCGCCGCCGTCACGGCAAATCCGCTCTGATTCACGAAATTCCCATCAGCGTCACGCAGCCGGATGACGGGTTGTGGGAGAAACGCGACGCCGGCCAGGGCGGAGGCTGCCGGCTGGGTGGTGATGGCGAGCTGGCTCGCGGGCCCGGCGGTCAGGTTGACCGGGCTCGAGGTGACCGTGGGGGCTCCCGTCGCCGAGAAGCTCAAGGTGCGGTTGCCAATGACGCCGCTGATCGACAAATCGGTGAAACTCGCCACACCGCTCGCGTTGGAAACCGCGGTCGCCGTTCCGCCCAGCGTTCCACCCCCCGAAGCGATGGCCGCCGTTACGCTGATGCCGGCCACTGGATTATTCGAGGCATCCTTCACCTGGATGACCGGTTGGCGCGCGAAGACCACGCCGCTCTGGGCCGAGCTGGAGGGCTGGGTCTTGATGCTGAGCTGACTGGCGCTCGCGGTGAGGCTGATTTTGTTCGAGGACACCGCGGGAATCCCGGTCGCGCTGAAGTCGAGGGTTCGGTCGCCCGCCGTACCGGTGATCGACAGATCGATGAAGCTGGCGGCGCCGCTCGCATTCGAGGTGGCGGTTACGGTCCCGCCCAAAGTTCCTCCCCCGGTCCCGATCGCGGCGGTCACCACCACCCCGCTCACCGGGTTGTTCGCGGCGTCGGTCACCTGAACCACCGGCTGTTGCGGGAACAGCGTGCCGCTCGGCACACTGCTCGAGGGCTGGGTGGTGATGCTGAGCTGGCTCGCTGCTCCGGCGACCACGCTAATCGGACTCGAGATCACCGCGGACACATTGGGTGCGCTGAAACTCAAGCTCCGGCTACCGGCCGATCCGCTGATCGCGAGATCGGTGAACGCGGCCGCGCCGCTCGGGGTGGAGGTGGCGGTCACGGTGCCGCCCAGGGTTCCGCCGCCGGAAGCGATCGCGGCGGTGACCACGATGCCGTCCACCGGATTGCCGGCGGCATCCATGACTTGGACGACCGGTTGCTGCGGGAAGCTGGTTCCGCTGCTCACGCTGCTCGAGGGCTGGGTGACGATGCTGAGCTGGCTCGCGCTTCCGGCCGTCACCACGATCGGATTCGAAACCGCGCTCACATATCCGGACGCGGCAAAGACCAGCGTGCGGTTACCCGCGGTGCCCTGGATCGAGAGATTCGCGAAGCTCGCCGCTCCGGATGAGTTGGTCGCGATAGTGGCCGTGCCGCCCAGGGTACCGCCACCGGTCTGAATCGAGGCGGTGACCAGGACGCCGGCCTGGGCCACCGGATTGTTGGCGGCGTCGCGTAGCTGGACTGCGGGCTGCTGGGGGAAGACCGCCCCGCTCGCCACGCTGCCGGACGGTTGCGTGGTGATGGCGAGATTGGTGCCTCCGCCCGCGCCGAGCCCGATGCTGTTGGAGGTCGCGGCCGTCAAACCCGAGCTCGAGAACCGCAGCGTGTAGCTCCCGGCCGGACCGCTCAGGCTCAGGCCGGTGTAGCTGGCACTTCCATTCGAGGTTGTGGTGACCACCGTGGTGCCGCCCAGCGACCCGCCAGGCGGTCCCGACGCGATAGCTGCGGTTACAGCTACACCGGGCTGAGCCACGTCATTGCCGGACAGGTCCCGCAGCTGGATTTCGGGTTGCTGGGAAAGTGCCACGCCGCTTTGGGCGGAGGCCGAAGGCTGAGCCTGGATATTGAGCGCTGCGGGCACGCCGGCGCTCAGCGCGATGGAAGCCGAGGTGAGCGCCGGGACACCGGGGGCGCTGAAGGCGACGGTGTAGCTGCCGACATTCCCCACCAGCGAGAGGTTGGAGAACGTGGCGGCGCCGGAGCCGTTGGTGGTCGCGGTCGTCGTGCCCGCCAGCGTTCCCGGTCCGGAGGCCAACGAGGCTGTGATCAGGATTCCGGCCTGCGCCACGGGATTCCCCGCGCCATCCCGCAGTTGCAGGACGGGGGACGGAGTGAAGGCGATTCCGCTCCGCGCCGTGGCCGGCGGTGCGGTAGAGAAGCTGAGCCGGTTGGCGGAGCCGGCACTCACATCGAAGGGCATACTGGTGGCCGAAGTCAGTCCACTGGCGGTGGCCAACAGGGTGTACCCGGTGCCGGCGCGATCGAGACTGAGATTGCTGAAGGTGGCGCCGCCGTTCACCGCCGCGACGGTCCTGGTTCCGCTCAGGGTGGCTCCTCCCGGGTTGCCGGCCAGCGCGATCGTTACCGGGTTAGGGGCGCTGGTCACCGTGGCAAGCAGATCATCCTGAATCGCGACCCGGATGGCTGGCACCATCGACTGGCCCGCGATGGCTGGGCCGGGCTGCTGCACGAAACCGAGCCGGGTGGCCGGGCGGTGGCTCACCGAGACGCTGGAAGTTCCCGATTTCCCCCCTGAAGTCGCAGTGATGGTGACCGGTCCACCTTCGGCCTGGGCGATGACCAGGCCATCCGTGGTGACCGGCGCGATTGCGGGTGCGCTCGATGACCAGAAGAAGCTTCGGCCCGTGAGGACGTTTCCCCCGGCGTCATAGGCGGTGGCCGTGAGTGGGGCTGCGCCGCCAACCGTCAGGTTCACCTGGCCGGGCAGCACCGTGATGTGGTCGACCGGCACCGGGGTCACGTTGATCGAGGCCTCGCCCTCGACGCCCTCGACCGTGGCGACGATGGCGACCGGTCCCCCCACGGCCAGCGCGCGCACCAGTCCTTCCGGAGAGACCGACACGATCGTCGGTGCGCTCGACGTCCAGCTCACCTCCCGGGCGGGAAGCGGCAATCCCCCGGAGGTCTTGGGCAGGGCCTCGAGCTGCTGGGTTTCCTGGGGACTCAGCGTTGCGGTGGGCGGCGACACGTCGACCCGGGCGACGAGGAGCACGTCGGCCACGCTATCCGATTGCTTGCAGGCAGAGAGGGCGAGCGAAAAAAGCCCGAGGCAAGCGAGGAGGCGCTGGGCAGGCCGCATCAATTCAAACTCCGCCTCTCTGATCACCCAATGCCGGAGGATCCGCATTCCCCCTCGGCAGGGGAGACGGCTGCGGAGTCCTTCACAGGCACGAAGATGGGACGAGAATCGCGAATGCGGGAGACGGGCAGAAAATCGGGCACGAGTGCAACTCTTTGCCCGGGGAAAATGGGGGGATTTCGTCTAGGGAATTGTGATGGAGATCACCGAGGGGAGGAGGCCTAGGGGGTGACGGTGATGGTGATGATCGAGATCGCCGGGGTCAGCGCGCCAGAGCTGAAGATCAGCGTGTAACTACCCGTCTTGTTGATCTTCAAGTTGGTGTAGGTGGCCGTTCCGTTGCTGTCCGTGTTGATGGTGGTAGTGCCTGCGAGCGCGCCGCCACCCGTGCCGGTGTCAATCGCCGCGGTCACTGCGACGCCGTTCTGATTCACGAAGTTACCCTCCGCGTCCCGCAGCCGGATGATCGGCTGCTGGGCGAACGCGGTGTTGACTGATGCCGTGGGTGATGGCTCCTGGGTGATGGTTAGCTGCGTGGGAGTCCCTGCCGTTACCTGGACGTTGTTCGAATTGGCTGCGGTCAGCGCCGGATTTGCGGTGAATTGCAGGACGTAATCGACCCCCACTGTGCCGGCCAGGGTCAAATTGCTGAAGGTGGCGACTCCATTGACCGCCGTCACCATCACTGTGCCTCCCAG
>CAZYPO010000050.1:0-21922 GCA_964649225.1 uncultured Gemmatimonas sp.
GTCAGCACCAGGCCCGTGGTGATGACAGACCTCACGGTTTCGAGCGGCTTCTTGGTAGGCCCGGTTGAGCCGATCAGGGCGTTGGACTCGATGAGCGCGAGGATGAGCGCCACCAGCAGCATATACGTCCCCAGGGCGTGGCCCCCGAAGCCCAGGTGGGACGCCGCACCCATGAAGAACAGCATGGGAAAGGAGAACACCACGTTACTGCGCGACGCCAGGAAGGCCCGCCGGCCCGCTGCAGCCGCCCGGGGGTCGGCTGCTCCACCACCCGCCACGGCCACCGCGGAGCCGATCACCACCCGCTGGTTGGGCCAGATCACCAGCCAGACGTTGAGGAACATCATCGTGCCGAATGCCGCACCGGTCAGGATCGCGATGCCCCAGGAGGTATTCCACACTCCGGCGCCCGCGGCGCCCTGCATCAGGAGAATCCCCGCACCAGACAGGAACGTGGCCATGGCGCCCCATCGAAACCACCACAAGGCCCTTGGCACCAGCTTCTGGGTAGCGGCGCTCTTCGTCGCGGCATCCGCCTCGGCAAAGAACGGGGCCTGAACGAAGTTGAAGTAGTAGAGCAGGCCGATCCAGGTAATGCCAGTCAGGAAATGAACCCATCGCAGCAGGAACTGCACCCCCGCGCTATCCGTGAACAGTCCCATGTCACCCTCCGGTAATCGGGAATTCAGTGGTCAAGTTACTTCCTGCCCAAGTGGAGGCAAGCACCCCACCGCATCGTCTGCTCGTCGATGGACGGCTCTCCCGCGTTGTAGGCGAAGGGAAGCCGAGCCAGGGTAAACGACCTGGGAGGCTCCAGAAACGTGGGCCGCGACCGGTGCCGACATCCGGCTGGGACGTGGTCGGCGCTAATATAACGGTGCTCGAACCGCACGGGAGCCGCGCTTCCATTGCAGCGCAAGGCCGGCCGCGCACCCCGCGACTGCCGCGACGGAAATGAGCACCTGCGCACGCAGTCCCGCGGTGAGCGCCGGCAAGGCCGCGAGCGCGGCGGGCAGGGCGGCAAGTCCCGCCCAGCGCGCCCGCAGGGTGATTCCCCGCGGCGCCGCCGCCACGGCACCGGTTTCGACCACCCAGCCCCAGGTCACCAGCACACCGCCCGCCACCGCGCCCCCGCCGGCACCACTCCAGAGAGCTAGCAGCCCTCCGGCCACGGCGACGAGCGTCCAGCGCCGCTGCACGGCCGACCAAGCGAGCCCACCCGCCAGGACGAGCATGGCGGGCATCTGCCAGGTGAGGAGTCCCTCCGGGAACGCCGCGCCGATCACCCGGGCCAGTAGCACGGCCGAAAGCGGGGCCAGCGAGCGCTGCCAGGGTACCTGGTGGAGCGGTGGCACACCCGCGAACAGGAGCCCGGCACCACCGAGCAGCAGCACCAGCAGCCGCTCCGCGGCGAGACTGAATGGTCCCGTGGCGAGATCGGCAAGCTGACCGCCGAGCGGACCGCGGATGGTGAGGATCAAGCCCAGCGCGGCTCCCAGGCATAGCGCGCCCGTGAGCAGCGGGATCAACGCTGCCGGCCTTCGAGCGCGGAGCGTAACGCGGACTGCCGACGCGAGCGCCAGCATCGCGCCGAGCCCGAGCAAGAGCAGATGCGGCGCGAGCGCCGCGATACCTAGACCGGCGAGCAGCAGCGGATCAAGAGGGGAGGGCGCCGCCGTCAAGATCGAACCTGGCCGACCCGGCTCGCCGGGATCGTGGCGCCGGACCCCGACCGTGAGCAGGAGAGCCGCCAGGACCACGACTACTCCTGCCAGCGCGAGAAACTCGTTGATATTGCTGAAAGCGCTGTCAGCGCCCGCCGCGGCGACTCGATCGGCGGCGGCGGCAAGACCCAGCAACGCGAGACCCACGCCGGCCAGCGCGCGGAGGCGCGCCGCCGGCAGCAGCACCGCCAGGCCCACCAATATGAGATAGAGCGACGAGAGCCGCTCGAACAGAGCGTCCACGCGGGTTAGCGTGCGGGCGCCTGTCCGTCGAGCTGCCGAAGGGTTTTCGTGCTGGGCGCGCGGGTCTTCCGCAGTCTCGTGGCTACGTGTTCCGACTGAGCCATCACCCGGAGAATGTTCTCGCCCACCAGCTTGCGCAGCTCCGCCTCCTTCCAGCCGCGCCGCGCCAGCTCGGCGAACAGCGCCGGAAAGGTGGAGACGTCCTCCAGCCCTTCGACCGTATCGGTGATGCCGTCGAAGTCGGAGCCGATGCCGACGTGGTCCACCCCGGCCACCTTCCGAATGTGGTCGATCTGGTCCGCCACGTCCGCGATCGTCACCCGCGGCCTGGGCAGCTGCGCGCTCCAGGTGTCGACCTGGCGCCGCACCGCGGCCGTGTCGCCGCCGAGTTGCTGCTGCGCCATTCCCCGCACCGCGGTAATCGAATCATCCCAGGCATGCCGCGCTTGGGACACGAAGGAGGTCACGAACGGGACCATCACAACGCCCCCGTTCTTCCCCAGCCGGGCCAGGATGGAGTCCGGGACGTTGCGGCGGTGGTCCACCATCGCGCGCGCTCCCGAGTGCGAAAAAATCACCGGGGCCTCGGTGACATTGAGCGCGTCGCTCATCACGCCGGGCGAGACATGCGAGAGATCAACCAGCATCCCCAGCCGGTTCATCTCGCGCACCACTTCCTCTCCGAACGGCGTCAATCCGCCGTGTTTCGCCTCATCCAGCGCGGCGTCGGCCCAGTCGAGGGTGACGTTGTGGGTGAGCGTCATGTATCGCGCCCCGAGCTCATAATAGACGCGGAGCGCCCCCAGCGAATTCTCAATCGCGTGACCACCTTCGAGCCCGAGCAGTGATCCGATGCGCCGGGCCGCGAAGGCCCGTCGAATGCCCGCCGCCGTGGTGGTGAGTTGGAGGACGGACGGGTATTTCGCGATCACCCGCCGCGCAATGTCGAATTGCTCCAACTGCACCCTGGCATAGCCCGAATCCCGGATTTCCCCCGGGATGTAAATCGACCAGAACTGGGCGCCCACCATGCCCCTCCGCAGCCGGGCGAAGTCCGTCATTCCGGGCGTCGGCTTGCGGAGATCGTAGGCCTCGACGTCGCCTTTGACGATGGAATCTTCGCGGATCCGCCAGGGCAGGTCGTTGTGCCCATCGACCAGCGGCGTGGTGCGCAGCACTCGCTTGGCGAGGGCGAGATAGGGATCGGGCTTCTGGGCCGCGACCGGAGCCGCGCCGCACACCAGCAAGATCAGCGCAAGCGATTGCTTCACACAGCCTCCGGCCAGGCGTAGTCCTTGAATCGTTCGCGCAGCACCTTCTTGTCGAACTTGCCGACACTGGTCTTGGGCACCGTGTCGAGCACCACGACGTCGTCGGGCAACCACCAGTCGGCCACCCGGCCCTTGAGAAACGCCCGGATGCTGTCCCGGGTGATCTCGCTTGCTCTCCCCTGCCTGGGCACCACGCACGCCAAGGGCCGCTCGGTCCATTTGGGATGGGCTATCGCCACCACAGCCGCCTCGGCCACCTGCGGGTGGCTCATGATGGCGTTCTCCAGGTCCACGCTGGAGATCCACTCGCCGCCGCTCTTCACCATGTCCTTGGTGCGGTCAACCAGCCGGACGTAGCCGCGCTCATCGATGGTGGCCACGTCACCGGTGCGAAACCATTCGCCGTCGAAACGCTCCGCGCTCCCGGGGTCATTGTAGTACTGGCGCACGACCCAGGGGCCGCGAGCCTGGAGCTCTCCCGCAGTGCTGCCGTCCCAGGGTGCCTCGGTTCCGTCTTCCTGCACGACGCGCAGCTCCACCAGAGGAAAGGGGCTGCCCTGCATGAGCCGAACCCGGGTCTGGGCCTCC
The DNA here is from genome assembly GCA_964649225.1 of uncultured Gemmatimonas sp. Taxonomy (GTDB): domain Bacteria; phylum Gemmatimonadota; class Gemmatimonadetes; order Gemmatimonadales; family GWC2-71-9; genus JABFSM01. The sequence continues at coordinate 3,827 of CAZYPO010000050.1, forward strand.
TTCGGCCATTGCTCCATTTCGGCGCGCAGTCGCGAGACCGAGCCGGCCGGAGCCAGCTCGGTCATTCCCCAGGCATGCACCACTTCCACGCCGAGCTCCCGCTCGAAGCCCTCCAGGAGGACCTGCGGGAGCGCAGAGCCCCCAACAATGATTTGCCGGAGCGTCGGCAGGCTCCGGCCCTCCTGCTTCAAGTGATGATAGAGGCCGGCCACGATGGTCGGCACTCCGCCGATGAAGGTCACTCCTTCGCTCTCTATCAGATCGGCCAGCTCTTTCGGCTGGAGATGCGGGCCGGGCAGCACAACGCCGCAGCCCAGCATGGCCGCCGCGAACGGCAGGCCCCAGGCATTGGCGTGGAACATCGGCACGATGGCAAGCAGGACGTCCCGTTCCCGCATCTGGAACGCATCCGTCAGCGCAATACCCATGGTATGGAGGACCAGGGCACGGTGCGAATAGAGCACGCCCTTGGGATGGCCCGTGGTCCCCGAGGTGTAGCAGAGCGCTGCCGCCTCTTCCTCGTCGAGCGCCGGCCAGTCGAAGCGTGAGGGGGCAGCGGCCAGCAGGCCTTCATAGTCGAGATAGGACCCGCCCGCGGGAACGGCATCGTCGCCCATCACGATGACGTGCTCCACGGTCGTGAGCTGCGGCCGGACTTTCTCGAAGAGCGGAAGCAAGGAGGCATCCACCAGGACCACGCGATCCCCCGCGTGGTTGAAGACCCAGGCCAGCTGCTCGGGGAAGAGCCGCACGTTCATGGTGTGCAGCACCGCGCCCAGGCAGGGAATCGCGAAATACGCTTCGAAGTGACGGTGAGAATTCCAGCCGAAGGTGGCCACCCGGTCTCCGCGGCGGACGCCCAGCGCGGTCAGGGCGCCGGCCAGACGATCCACCCGGCCCGCCCACTCGCCGAAGCTGTAACGGAAAACTCCGCCGGCATGGCGGCTCGCAATGAGCCGCCGATGATGCAGCCGCCTGGCGCGATCCAGGAAATGTGTCAACACCAGCGGCCACCGCATCATGAGTCCTTGCATGTCGTTCGGTCGCCTCCCCCGGCGCGAACCAGCGTGTAGAGCGAAAGTTAGCAATACGTCTCGATTGGAGGAGGCACAAGGGCCGGTCGCGGTACGGTGTTTGCAACAGACGGCCCCAGACTCGAACCGAGGAGGCAGTCAGGACGTGATTACTGCCGACGCCAGAAGCCGCATCACCCCGCAGGACGTGGATTTGCTGGGCTCGTGCCTGGGGACTGAACCGGCGCGCCTGCGCAGCCTCGACGCGCTGCTCGATCGCCGCGAGGTCGGGACCTTCTTGCTCAGCGCCACGCTTCCCGGCCCGTCCGCGTCGTTGCTCTTCTACGTTCTGGTGCGGCACGCCCTGCTCGACGTGGGCGTCGAAGATCCAACGGTGGCCGACTACTTCGCTGCCGTGCTGCGCGAATTCGGCAACCACCGGCGGTCCACCCGCGTCGATGCCGTCGATGACCAGGATCATCACTATCTGGTCGACATCCTCGCCAGCCTGTCCGCGGCCACCGGCGAGCGGCAGTTCAAAGTGTCCGTCCATCTGGGAAACTACGCGCTCTGGCTCTCGGGGGTCTTCCCGGAGCGGATCGCGGCCCAGCGCCTCCGTCGTGGCGGGCCCGATGTGTCCTACTACGAAAACGTGGGTGGGCGCGGCTACGCCGAAGCCTCAGAGCACCAACTGGCGGAGCGCATCGGGCTCGACGAAGTGTTGCGCACGGCGGCGGAGCGCGTGCACGAGGTGCGGATCGCCCTCAATCAGGTGAGCGCGAAGCTCGCGCTGCGCGGCTCCCGGCTCGCCGCCTGAAATCGCCGCCAGGCCACTCCCGCGCTTCCGGCGGCGGGGGTAGCTTGTTGCGGCATGAATTCTCTCCAAGGACGCCGCGCGCTGGTCGGCGGCAGCACCCAGGGCATCGGTCGCGCAAGTGCGGAAGCTCTGGCCCGCGCCGGAGCGGAGGTTGTGCTGCTGGCCCGGAACCAGGAGCAGCTTCGCGCGGTACGGGACGCGTTGCCCCGCGGCGAGGGCGTCGTCCATGACTCCCTGGTCGCCGATTTTTCCGATCCCGTCGCGTTGCGCCGGGTGGTGAACGAATACCTCAGCGATCACCCCCCGTTTCACATTCTACTCAACAACACGGGAGGTCCGCCTCCCGGCTCGGCGCTCGAGGCGACTGAAGAAGCCTTTCGCGCCGCCTTCGCGATGCATCTGCTCTGCAACCATGCGCTGGTCCAGACCCTGGTACCGGGGATGCGCGCGGAGCGCTACGGCCGGATTGTGAGTATCGTGTCGACCTCGGTGCGGGAGCCGATCGCGGGACTGGGGGTTTCCAACACGATCCGCGCGGCGATAGCCGGCTGGGCCAAGACGCTCTCGAAGGAGCTGGGGCCCGATGGGATCACGGTCAACAACATCCTGCCCGGATCCACCCGGACCGGACGCCTGGACGCCGTGATCGCGAGCCGGGCGAAGGCCGCCGGCACCAGCGTGGAAACGGTCGAGCGGGCTATGACGGCGGAGATTCCGTTGCGCCGCTTCGCGGAGGCGGCGGAAATCGCCGCCGCGGTGGTCTTCCTTGCCTCTCCCGCAGCGAGCTATATCACGGGCGTCAGCCTCCCGGTGGACGGCGGCCGGCTTGCTTCGCTCTGAGCCTGTGCGGACCCTCAGCAATTACATCGCAGGCGAGCTCGTCCCGCCGGAATCGGCGCAGTACCTCGAGGACATCGAGCCTGCCACCGGGAAGCCGCTCGCGAGAGTCCCGGACAGTGATGCCCGCGATGTCGCGCGCGGCGTAGCAGCGGCGGCGGCCGCATTTCCGGCCTGGAGCGAAACTCCCGCAGCCCAGCGCTCGCGCATCCTGCTCCACCTCGCCGAGCTGATCGACGCCAGTCTCGAGGAGCTGGCCCGCGACGAGTCGCTGGATACCGGCAAGCCGCTCGAGCTGGCTCGCACCCTCGACATTCCGCGGGCCTCGGCCAACTTCCGTTTTTTTGCCGGCGCGATCCTGCACGGCCACTCGGAGGCCCACATTACCGACCACACGGCGCTGAACTACACCTTGCGCCGGCCGCGCGGAGTGGCTGGCCTGATCGCGCCGTGGAACCTTCCGCTCTATTTGCTCTCCTGGAAAGTCGCCCCCGCCCTCGCGACCGGGAACACGGCGGTGGCCAAGCCGTCGGAGCTCGCGCCGCTCACCGCCTCCCGACTGGCCGAGCTCTGCCATGAGGCCGGCCTGCCGAAGGGTGTCCTCAACATCGTACATGGAGCCGGCCCGTCGGCGGGCGCGGCGCTGGTCACGCACTCGACGGTGCGGACGATCTCGTTTACGGGTGGAACCGCGACCGGCGCGGCCATAGCGAGGGCGGCGGCCCCCGACTTCAAGAAACTGACGCTCGAGATGGGGGGGAAGAATCCCGCCATTCTCTTTGCCGATGCCGACTTGGACCTGGCGCTTCCGGGAATCGTCCGGGCGGCGTTCACCAATCAGGGGCAGATCTGTCTGTGCGGTTCCCGTGTCCTGGTGGAGGCCTCGATCTTCGAAGAGTTCCTGGCGCGGTTCGTCTCGGCTGTATGCGCACTCAAGGTCGGCGACCCGCTGGAGCCCGGCACCGACATCGGCGCGGTGGTCTCGGCGGCGCATCGAGCCAAGATCGAGGCGTACCTCGAGACGGCCCGGACCGACGGAGGGAGGATTCACTGTGGCGGGGGGCGACCGGCGCGGCTTCCGGCGCGCTGCCGCGAGGGCTTCTTTCTGGAGCCGACCGTCATCAGCGGGCTGCCCATGGGCTGCCGCGTCAACCAGGAAGAAATCTTCGGTCCGGTGGTGACGGTGACGCCGTTCGCGGACGAGGCGGAGGCGGTGGCGCTGGCCAACCAGAGCCCCTATGGCCTGGCTGCATCGCTGTGGACCAGCAATCTGGCCCGCGCCCACCGCGTGGCGGATCAGGTCGCGTGCGGCACTGTCTGGGTGAATTGCTGGCTGTTGCGCGATCTCCGGGTCCCGTTCGGCGGTATGGGACAGAGCGGGCTCGGCGCGGAAGGGGGAGAGGAGGCGCTGCGGTTCTTTACAGACGCGAAGAATGTGTGCGTGCGTCTCTAGGCAAGGAGGCAAACGATGGATTCAGCGAGCCACACCAGCTCCCGCGCGCCCGAGCCGGTCGGCCCCTACCCCCACGCCCGACGGGCGGGCCAGCTACTGTTCCTTTCCGGCATCGGCCCCCGGGTCCGCGGCAGCAAGGAAGTGCCCGGTGTGTCGCTCGACTCCGCGGGCGAAGTGGCGAGCTACGACTTCGAACGGCAATGCCGCCAGGTATTCGAGAACGTACGCACCGTGCTCGAGGATGCCGGTTCTTCCTGGGACCGCATTGTCGACGTGTCGGCGTTCCTGACCGACCTCAAGCGCGATTTTGCGGCCTTCAACCTTCTCTACGCCGAGGCGTTTCCCGAGAACCGGCCGACCCGCACCACAGTCGAGGTGTCGCGGCTGCCGACACCGATCGCGATCGAGCTCAAGGTCATCGCGACGATCTGAGCACCGCCCGCACCGGGCTCGCGTCGAAACCCACCAGCCGGAGCGGCAGCGCGATCAGCTCGTAGGTTCCCTCCGGCACGTTGTCCAGCACCAATCCCTCCAGAATTGCCATGTCGTGCGCCAGGCAGCGCTGGTGCGCCGGAAGGTCCTTCGAACCGAAGAGGTCGACGCTCGGCGTATCGATCCCCACCAGGGTTACCCCGGCCTGTTGCAGGTGGTCAACCAGCCCGGCCGACAACGCCGCGAAATCTTCGTTGAACCGGGAGGGATCCGGATAGCTTCCCGTGGCCAACAGAACCCGCGGGGTCCGGATCGGGCCCGGCAGGTCGGCCGGGGTGATGTGCGCTCCGCGCGCGACGGGCACCCGCATCACCTCGCAGGGGCCCAGGTAGCGCTCGAGCGGCCGGCTCGCGATGTCGGCCCCGTCGCGCCCGTAGTGGCTCGGCGCGTCCGCGTGGGCCCCGAGGTGCATGGTGGCGTGGAGCGTGGAGAGGGTGACGCTGTCCCCCCGCCCCAGGTCGAGCAACACTTCGCGCGAGGACGGCGTGTCTCCCGGCCAGACCGCGAGGCTGCTGGTGATCGGAGGGGAGATGTCGTAGAGCATCCCTACATCCGGTGCCGGATTGCCCACAGGTCCGGGAAGAGCGGCTTCCAGAGCGACTGCTTGAGGAACTCGACTCCGGGCGACCCGCCGGTCCCCCGCTTGGCTCCGATGGTCCGCTCCACCAGCTTGATGTGCCGGTAGCGCCACTCCTGGAAGCCCTCGTCGAAGTCCGTCATCAGCTCCAACAGGATCACCAGCTCGGGCTGCTCGTGATAGACCCGCAGCAGCTCCTCCTGCAGGGCCTCGTTCGGCTGGGTGGGCAGGGTGATGGCCTTCGTGAAAAGCTCGGCGGGCACCCGCACGCCGCGCTGCCGCAAGAAATCGTAGAAATGGTCCACGACCGAGCGTTGCGTCAGGCGGCGCTCCACGAGCTCGCGCCGTCCTTCCTGTTCCGGAATGGAGCCCGTGACCTGGATCCGCTTGTAGCCGAAGGCAAACTCGAGCTCGCGAAACTGGAATGACTGGAAGCCCGACGCGGTGTCGAGCCGGTCGCGGAAGGAGGCGAAGGAAAGCGGCGTCATGGTCTCCAGGATGTCGAGCTGCCCCACCAGCGTTTTGAAGATGGTGCGCAGGCGCTTCCAGGTGGCGATGGCCCCGTAGAGGTCGTTGGCGGAGAAGACTCGTTCGACCTTGTCGGCCTCGTGGAGCACCAGCTTGAACCAGAGCTCGTAGACCTGGTGGATGACAATGAAGAGCATCTCGTCGTGCTCCGGCGGCGTCGAGCGCGGCCGCTGGAGCTCGAGCAGCTCGGGGAGCTGCAGGTACTTCGAATAGGTCAGGGTCAACGGGCCGTGCCCTCCCGCCGCGGAAATCGCATCAGGTGAGCGCCAAGACTACCGCGGCCACCAGCAAGGCACCCAGCACCCCGAGAATAACCCGTACCACGTTCTTCTGCCGCCGGGCCCGATCGCGGGCCTCGGCGTACGGGATCAGGGTGAATGAGATCATGCTATAGAGCGGCAAATACCAGCGCGGGAACAGCCGGTGGAGCAGCACTTCGCCCCGCTTCTCGAGCCTGAAGAGTGGCGAGGCTACCCGGTCGCGCATCTCGAGGAAATTGGCCAGCGCGAGATCGGCGATCGCGTCGGCATTGGGGCGCCGGATGGCCTCATACTCGCGGAAGGCGGCCGCACGGTCCTGCGGATGACCCGCGAGCGCTGCGTCGAGGGCCAGCGCATCCTCGAAGGCCGCGTTGGCCCCCTGCCCGAAGAACGGAACGATGGCATGGCACGCGTCGCCCAGCAGAGCCACCGCGCCGTCCAGATGCCAGGGCCGGGTGCGGACGGTGACGAGTGTCCCAACCGGATTCGAGAAGAACGTCTCACCCAGCGCGGGAAGCAGCGGGAGCGCGTCCGGAAAGCTCTGCTCGAAGAACCCCTGCACCTCCTCCGGGGTACGCAGCGCCGCGAAGCTGTTCGCTCCCTCGAACGCGAGGTAGAGGGTCACGGTGAACGATCCATCCAGATTGGCCATGGCCATCATCATGTAGCCGCCCCGTGGCCAGATATGGAGGGCGTTGGCCTCGAGCCGGTGGGTCCCGGCCGGCCCGGCGGGGATGTGGAGCTCCTTGTAGCCGTGCGCGAGGAACGCTTGGGAAAAGTCGTAGCGCTCGCGGCGCTGCAGCTCCGCCCGGATCGCAGAATAGGCGCCATCGGCGCCGATCACCGTGCCCTGCTCCGTCTGCGGGTCCGCCCCGTCGGGAGCATCGACCGAGCTCACCGAGCCGGCGGCGAGGTCGCACCCCGTGACGCAGCGACCGAAGCGGATCCGCACGTCGCCCGAGCCCTCGGCGGCATCGAGCAGGGCGGCGTTGAGGCCGGCTCGCGACATCGAGTGGATCGCGCGACCCTTGGTGCCGTAGGGCTGGAAGGCCAGCGGGCCACGCACCGGATGGATCATCCGTCCGTACAGCGGCGTTGCGATCTGGAGGATCCGCTCGCTCAGCCCGATCCGGGTGAGTGCGTGCAGGCCGCGAGCCGAGATCGCCAGATTGATCGAGCGACCGGCCTCCCGGAGGTCGAGCCGCGGATCGGGCCGGCGTTCCAGCAGCACGACGCGATGCCCCGCTCGTCCCAGTAGCGTCCCCAGCAGGGCGCCCCCCAACCCGGCGCCTGCGATGACGAAGGGCGTCATCCGGCTCCCATCAGCTCCTCGAGCGCGCGAGCGAATCGCCACACTTCATGGAAGCTGTTGTACAGCGGCGCGGGGGCGACCCGAATGACGTCCGGCTCGCGGTAGTCGGTGACGATGCCGCGCCCCCGGAGGGCCCGCACCAACGATTCGGCCCCGCCGCCCACTCGCAGCGAGAGCTGGCAGCCCCGCGCGGCGGGTTCCCGCGGCGTCAGCAGGCTCACGCGGTCTGCAGCGAGCCGCCCGGCAAGGAACTCCAGATATCCCGTGAGGCGCTCCGACTTGGCGCGTAGCGCAGACATCCCGGCCCGGTCGAACAGCGCGAGCGCGGCGCGCAGCGGCGCCAGCGCGAGAATCGGTGGGTTGCTGACTTGCCAGCCATCCGCTCCTTCGACCGGTACGAATTCCGGGTTCGCCTGCATCTGGAATCGGGTGTCGGGATCGTTGCCCCACCAGCCGGCAAACCGCGGCAGGCTGCGATTGCGGCCATGCCGCTCGTGCACGTAGCACCCACCCACCGCTCCCGGCCCGGCGTTCAGGTACTTGTAGGAGCACCAGACGGCGAAATCGACTTCCCAGTCGTGCAGCCGGAGGACGGCGTTCCCCGCCGCATGCGCCAGGTCGAAGCCCACGACACACCCGGCCGTGCGCGCGGCACGGGCGATCCGTTCCAGCGCGAGCAGCTGGCCGGTGTAATAGTGCACGGCTCCGAGCCAGACCAGAGCGATTTCGCTCCCGCGCTCCGCCAGCAACGCTTCGAGATCCTCGCTCCGCAGCAGCGCTTCGCCCGGGCGCGGGCGGGCCACCAGCACCCCATCAGAACCGATGCCTCGGGCCTCGAGATGGGAGGCAATCGCGTAGGCGTCGGAAGGAAAGGCCGCTTCCTCGATGAGGATCTTGAATCGCCGCCCGGCCGGCCGATAGAAGCTGACCAGCATGAGGTGGAGGTTGATGGTGAGCGAGTTCATCGCCACCACTTCGTGTGGCAGCGCCCCGACGACCCGGGCCAGGGGCTCACGCAAATTCTGGTGATAAGTGTACCACGGCGTCTGAGCGGCGAAATGCGCCTCCACGCCGAGCCGAGCCCAATCCGCGAGCTCCGCCCCCAACAGCGTCCTGGCCGATTTGGGCATCAAGCCAAGCGAATTGCCGCAGAAATAGATGAGCGGATTGCCGTCGGCACCGCTGGGTAGCTCGAATTCGCTGCGACACCAGCCTAAAGCGTCACCGCGGTCCTGTTCGAGCGCCCAACTCTCCGGTGCCGCTTCGACGCTCATCACGCGAAGGATTCCATCCGCCGGTCCAGAAACTCCAGGGCGGTCCCGTGCAGCAGCCGTGCACGGGTCTGCGGGTCCAGCTCCGGCATCGAAGCGATCAGGCTGCCGGGGTGCGCTTCCCCTAGCGGGAACGGATAGTCCGAGCCCAGCGCGACCCGCTCCGCTCCATGGAGCCGGAGCAGCAGCCTGAGCGCATCGGCGTCGTGGGTCAGCGAATCGACATAGAAACGGCGGAGGTAGGCGGTGGGGGGATTGGGGCAGCGCGTCGCCACGAGGTCCGGTCGAGCGGCGAACCCGTGCTGCAGCCGGCCGAGAATCCCGGCAAACGCCCCTCCGCCGTGCGCGAACCCGATGCGGAGCCGGGGCAGCCGCTCGAGCACCCCGCCGAAGATCACCGCGCAGATCGCGAGGGCCGCCTCGGTCGGCATGCCCACCAGCCAGGGCAGCCAGTACTGCGTCATCCGCTCGGGCGCCAGCATGTCCCAGGGATGCACGAAGACGGCGGCGCCAAGGCGCTCGGCGGTCTGGAAGACCGGGAACAGCGCGGGATGATCGAGGTTCCAGTCACCCACGTGGGTGCCGATCTGAATGCCGGCAAGGCCCAGCAGCTCCACGCAGCGAGTGAGCTCTCGCGCCGCCAGCTCGGGATCCTGCAACGGCACCGTTCCGAGCCCGACGAAGCGCTTCGGATGGCGGTCGACCACGCCGGCCAGGTGATCGTTCAGCAGCCGCGCCAGATCGAGCGTGTGCTCCGGCTTGGCCCAGTACCCGAACATCACCGGGACCGTGGAGAGCACCTGGACCGCGATACCGTCGCGATCGCATTCCTCCAGGCGCCTGGCCGGCGACCAGCAGTTGTCCCCGATCTCCCGGAACAGGGTGCCGTCGATCATCATGCGGGCCCGGCAGGGCGCATGGTGGTCGAGCGACACCCATCCGCCATAGCCGTAGCGGGAGGCGAGGTCCGGCCACGATTCCGGCAGGATGTGCGTGTGAAGATCGACCCGCAGCACTACTTGCTGGCCGCGGCCGGGACCGGCACCTGCATCACCTGGCCGCACTTCTTGCAGGTGCGCAGCTTCTCATCGGCGTAGAACTGCTCGATGATGGGCTTAAGCTGCTTGCCGAGGTCCACCAGCTGGAAGTTGGAGTCGTAGAGCATCTCGCCGCAGCGCTCGCAAAACCAGCGCAGGTGATCCTCTTCGCTTTCGGTCCGGCGGCGCTCGATCACCAGCCCCACGGTGTTGGCGGGGCGCTGCGGCGAGTGGGGAATGCCGGGCGGCAGCAGGAACATCTCGCCTTCCCGGATCGGGATGTCCCGCGGCTTACCGTCCTCGATGATCCGAAGGGTGATGTCTCCCTCGACCTGGTAGAAGAATTCCTCGCCTTCCTCGACGTGGAAGTCCTTCCGCTGATTGGGGCCCCCGACGGCCATGACCATGAACTCCGAGTCCTGCCAGATCATCTTGTTGCCCACCGGGGGCTTGAGGAGCGCGCGGTGCTCTTCGATCCAGGATTTGAGATTGATGGGTGGGAACAGGGCCATGGCTGGACTCCGGAATTGGGGTGGACGGTTGACGGTCAACGCTTGACGGCAGTGATCCGCGCGTAGGCGACCGGATCGGTGGCTCCCTCGGTGTTGATCACCATGACCCGGCTCGCGGGACCCAGCTTCAGGAACTCCTTGGCCGCCGCGAGCTCCGGGGACCACAGCAGCGCGAGCAATGCACCGAGCCCCGCCGCGCCGGTCTCGCCCGCGATGATCGGTGGATCCGCGCCTTGCGGCCGGGCGAAGCGCCGCGTCGCCTCCTCGGCGAAGCCGTCCTCCAGCGTGACGAACAGCTCGACGCCCCGCCGCACCAGGGGCCACGCGCTCCGCGAAACGTGGCCGCAATTGAGCCCGGCCATGATCGAGTCCTGCGCGCCGCGGGAGCGAGTCGGCACCCCCCCGGGAGAATTGATCGACGCGAAGAGCGCGTCCGCGGCAACCGGCTCCACTGCCACCAGTATCGGCTGAATTGCCCTGGCCCGGAAGTGCCTGACGGCGGCGTGCAGCAGCGCGCCCACCCCCGCCTGGACGAGCACCACCTCCGGCCCTTCGAGCCCGGCGACCTCGAGTTGTTCCGCCGACTCCTCGAAGAGTGTCGCGTAGCCCTCCGCGATCCAGCCGGGGATCTCGAGATAACCTTCGTATCCCGTATCGCTCACCACCTGCCAGCCCTGGGCCGCGCTTGCCTCGGCGCAGCGCCGTACCGCCTCGTCATAGGAGCCGGGAACCTGCTCGACCCGGGCGCCTTCCCTCCGAAGGCTCTCGATTCGCGCTGCCGCCGAGTGGGCCGGAATGAAGATGACGGCAGGCAGACCCAGCCGGCGCGCGGCCCACGCGACCGCCCGGCCATGATTGCCATCGGTGGCGGCCGCCACCGTCATCGGCCCGGCCTGCTGCGCGCGGATCCGCTGCAGCGCCCAGGAGGCGCCCAGGCCCTTGAACGCGTTGAGTCCGAACCGCCAGGATTCGTCTTTGACAAGGAGCTCGCGGAGACCGAGCGACTGCGCGAGCGCGGAGCAGGTGTGCAGGGGCGTCGGCGCGTATTCCGGCAGCGAGCGATGGAACGACCGCACCTCGCCCTCTGGGGCGCGCTGCAATAACCCGGGCTCGAAAAAGGGATTGACCCGCGCCGCCATGCCCATGGCTCAGCCCCGGAGCCCACCCAGCTCCGCGACGATACCCACTCCCCGCGCCTCGGCCTTGCGAAGCACGTGATGCGCCGCGGCCAGATCCTCGATGGCCAGCCCCAGCGACTTGAAGATCGTGATATCGGAAGCGCTGGCTCTTCCCACGACCCGGCCCACCAGGACCTCCCCAAGCTCGCCCAGAATGTGGGCGTCGGTGATGGCGCCTTCGGCGCGCGGAATCAGGAAGTCTCCCGCTTCATTGCGTGCGGATTCGACCCGGTCCACGATCAACCTCCCGCGCGCTACGGTCCGGGTGTCGAGCTCCCGGCTGGTTGGAATGCTGGAGCCCACCGCATTGATGTGAGCACCTTCGCCCACCCAGTCCCCTTCGACCACGGGCGTGGGGGACGCGGTCACGGTGCAGATCAGGTCGGCGCCGCTCACCGCGGCGCGCGGGTTCTGGACGGGCTCGACCTCGATCGCGAGGTGCTCCCGCGCCCAGCGCACGAAACCCGCCAGGCGCTCGGCATTGGGCCCGAAGGCGCGAACCCGGCGGAGCCGGCGGACGGCTCGCATCGCCGCCAGGTGAGTCCGCGCCTGCACCCCGCTGCCGAGCAAGGCCAGGTCGCCGGCATCGTCGCGCGCCAGGGCGCGCGACGCGACACCGCTTACGGCCGCCGTGCGGATCGCGGTGATGCTGCTGGCATCCAGAACCGCGATGGGTGCGCCGGTCTCGGGATCAAAGAGGATCACGACCCCCTGGTGCGAATCCAGCGCGGTGCCCTCGTTGCCGGGGAACACGGCGATTGCCTTGAGCCCGAGCGTCGCCGGGTCGGCCAGCCGCGCCGGCATTACCCCGAAGAGCCCCTTGGCCTCCGGCAACCGGAGTACGCTGCGGAGCGGGAGCTGCGCGCCACCGTCCGCCAGGGTGCGCAATGCCGCCTCCATGACCTCGATGCACTCCTCCATGGGGAGGAGCGCGGTCACTTCGGCCTGGCTCAGGATGCGGACGGCCATTGAGGGGGTAAATGTATACATTCTATTCTTCCCGCTCGGCCAACCGTTCGCTGCGAGGAGAGATGCCGCTGCTCCCACTGCTTCTCGTGCTGCAGGCCCCGGCGGCGCCCGCGACGACGACTCCACCTCGTCCCGTGCCGGCAGACACGGTCAGACCGGCGCCACCCGCGCCACTTCCCGCCACGGAGGAGAAGCCGGCTCGACCCGTCGCTGCGGGATCACATCACGCGGGGCTATTATGAGGCGGGGCACATGATGTACATTCAGCTCCCTTCGCTGGCGAAGTTGTCGCGGGAAGTCGCAGGCTTCCTGCAGTCCGCGAGCGCCGGGAAATGACTATCGAGCAGGAGGAATCTTATGGGAAAGCGGGCCGATGCCCTCGCGGGACGGATCGAGCAGGGAGCTGGCGTGCTGGCGGCGTTCGCCCAGGGCCTGAGTGACGAACAATGGCGCAGGGTGGTGCCACCCGATGGCCGGACTGTGGGCGTGATCGTACACCATGTCGCCAGCGTCTATCCACTCGAAATCCAGTTGGCCTCGACGCTGGCGGCCGGCCAGCCGATCACCGGGGTGACCTGGGACGCGGTGGCGACGATGAATGCCGGGCATGCCAAGGAGAACGCCGCGATCGGCAAGCCGGAGACGCTCACGTTGCTGCTGAAAAACAGTCAGGTGGCCGCCCAGGCGGTCCGGGCCCTCTCCGACGAGATGCTGGATCGGGCGGCCCCGGTCTCCCTGAACGCCGATGCGCCCTTGACCGCGCAGTTCTTCATCGAAGACCATGCGCTGCGCCACAGCTTCCATCACCTGGCCAAGATCAGGGCCGCGCTCGGAGTTTAGTGGCGCAAGGCAGCATGCTCGATCTATACTTCCTCCCTACCTTCTCTTCGGAGGCCCGAGGTTGAGCTGGATCGTCCGAGTTCGCTCTACGAGCACGAAGGGCTGGCAAGCCCGCCTCCCGTTCGGCAAGGTGAATCCGAAGACCAAGAGCCGCCGCTTTCGCAGCCGTCTCTTCTCCGACGCCCTCTATGGCGGCTCGAGAAAGGCCAAGCTGGCCGCGCAACGCTGGCTGCGCCGCGGCGGCTCCTGAGGGCTGGAAGCCTCCGCCCAGCACCCGTTTCGAGGTGGGCGTTGTAGCCGCGCGAGGGCTTGAGATCGGTCCCGTCTTGCAGGATCACGACGTGCTCGCCCCCTGATGCCCTGCCTCTTCGCGGTGCTCGCACTGTTGACGCCACGGCTGCTGGTAGCCGTCCTCTGGTTTTTCACGCACTGGTTCGAGGGAATCTTCGCCTCGATCCTCTGGCCTCTGCTCGGCTTCATTTTCCTGCCCACGACGCTGCTCTGGTACACCGCGGTGCAGCACTGGTTTGCCGGTCAATGGAGCTTCTGGCCTGTCGCGGGAATTGTGGTGGCGCTCGCCATCGATGTCTCTCCAGCGGGTGGTCGCCGGCGCCCGAAGGCCGCGTGACCGCCCGGCCTTAGTCAAGGATCCGGCCCCCTTCCCGTCCAGGTCGGCTAATCCCAACGGCCGCGGCCAAGTCGAAAACGGCCCGACCCGAGGCAGAAGATCGTGAGACCCACCAGCAGGATCATCGCCTCGAGCTCGATGCCCCAGCCGCCGCCGCCCCGCTCCTTGATGCTGAGGACTTGCGGCCGCAACACCAGCACGATCGCCATGAGCATGTCGGTCACGATGACGAGGGCGGCCAGGCGGGCTTTGTAGCCGAGCAGGAGCAGCACCGGCGCCAGGACTTCGGCAACGTAGGTACCATAGGCCAGGAATCCAGGAAGCCCGAAGGTCGCGAGCGGCTGCTCGATCCACTGCACGCCATGGGTCAGCTTGAAGATCCCGTGAAAGAGCAGGATGCCGCCCAGCGTCAGTCGCAGCAGCAGCTTTCCGAGATCTTCGCGGTTGTCCATAATCACCCCTCCGAGTTGCCTGCCGGCCCCGTCAATCTCCGCTCAATGTACGGGGAGCCCTGATGTTCGCGCCTCTTTGGTTGACCGGAGCGCCCCGGCGCAAGTAGTAGTTCAGGATTCCTCCGTTGGAGCGACCATGGCCACGCGGGAGCGGGAGCTGCGGCTCTTGCCGGTCTGCACCGGTTTCTTCATCGCCGTGCTCCTCCTCACGCCGCCGCTGGATTCCAAGTTCATCGCTTTGGGACCCCTGGCGGTTCCCGGAGCCACCCTGCTGTTTCCGATCGCGTTCATCCTCAACGACGTGCTGACCGAGGTCTACGGCTACGCCCGCTCGCGCCGGGTCATCTGGACCGGAATGGCCTGCCAGGTTCTTGCGGCCGGGAGTTTCTGGCTCGTGGGTCGCATGCCGAGCGCTCCTTTCTGGCACCACGAGCAGGCCTATTCGACCATCTTGGGCGTGGTGCCGCGCATCGCATTGGCCAGCCTGACGGCCTACCTGGCGGGGGAATTCGCCAACAGTTTCGTGCTCTCCCGAATGAAATACGCCCAGAGGGGCCGGCTCGGACTGTCGCAGAGCTGGCGATTTCTGGCCTCCACACTGGTTGGCGAAGCGGTGGATTCCGTCGTCTTCACGACGGGGGCGTTCCTGGGGGTCTTACCTTCGCGGGAGCTACTTGCGACCATCCTGACCATATATTTGATCAAGGTGGCCGTCGAAGCCCTCGCCCTCCCGGGCAGCACGCGCCTGGCCAACTGGCTGAAACGGGTCGAGGCCTTCGACCAGTTGGACGATCCGACGGCCACCCGCTACAACCCCTTCAAGCTGGGAGTCTCCGGCGCCGGGTGACCGCAGCAGTCCCCCCTGTGCGACCCGATCCCCCATGCCCACTCCCCGCCGCCGCAAGAGTCTCCCGAAATACGATCCCGCCAGAGGGGTCGGCCGGAGGAGTGAAGATCACTTCCGCAGCCTCGTCCAAGGCGTCGAAGACTATGCCATCCTGTTGCTCGACCCGGAGGGCCGGATTGCGACCTGGAACGCGGGGGCTGAGCAAGTCACGGGCTATGCCGAGTCCGAGGTGCTGGGCGAGCCCGGCTCGCGTTTCTATACCCCAGAGGCCCGGGCGGAAGGGGTGCCCGCGCGTCATCTCCAGCTCGCGGCGAAGACTGGACGCGTCAGCGAGAATGGCTGGTGCCTGCGCAAGGACGGCACGCAATTCTGGTCCAGCGTGGTGATTACCGCGGTTGTCCAGGACGACGGGACACCGCGCTGCTTCCTGGTGATCGCGCGCGACCTGACGGTCCGCCGCCAAATGGAACGGAAGCTGCGCGAGGCCGCCGCGGCCAGCAAGCGGGATGCCGACCTGCGCCTGCGGGAAAGCGAAGAGCGGTTCGCGCGCTTTGCCCAGCACCTCCCCGGCCTGGCGTGGATCAAGGACCTCGAGGGCCGCTACGTCTACATCAACGACGCCGGGGCAGCGGCTTTCCACCAACCCCGAGAGAAAATCTACGGCCGCACCGACCTGGAGCTTTTCCCGGCCGAGACGGCTGCGCAGTTTCGCACCAACGACCAGCGCGCCGTCACGGGGAACAGGGGCATCGAGGTCGTGGAGCACATGCCTTTGCCCGACGGCAGCGTCCGCCATTCCATCGTCAGCAAATTTCCAATTTTCGATCCTGAAGGCAGGATTCGGCTGGTGGGCGGCATGGCGATCGACATCACCGAGCGGGTGCGAGCGGAGGAGGAGCTCCGCGGGGCCGACCGCCGGAAGGACGAGTTCCTCGCGACGCTCTCGCACGAGCTGCGCAACCCGCTCGCGCCGCTGCGCAATTCCCTTCATGTGCTCAGGAGCCGGGGCGGGGACGGCCGGGCCGACCGGATCTACGAAATGATGGAACAGCAGCTCAACCGCATGGTCCGGCTGGTGGATGACCTGCTGGAGGTTTCCCGCATTACCAGCGGCAAGATCGAGCTGCGCAAGGAACCGGTCGCCCTCGCGACGGTGGTGGAGAGCGCCGTGAACACCAGCCGCCCGCTGATCGAGGCCGCGGCACTCGAGCTCAGCGTGGAGCTGAGCCCCAAGCCGCTCGTGGTCGACGCCGATCCGGTGCGGATGGCGCAGGTGATCTCCAACCTGCTCAACAATGCGGCCAAATACACCCAGGAGGGCGGCCGGATCGCGCTGACCGCCGTGCAAGCCGGCGACGAAGTCGTGGTGACCGTCCGCGACAACGGCCTCGGCATCCCCGCGGACATGCTGCCGCGCGTCTTCGACATGTTCGCGCAGGTGGATCGCACCCTCAAACGCTCCCAGGGTGGGCTGGGCATCGGTCTGGCGCTGGCTCGCAGCCTGGTTGAGATGCACGGTGGCAGCATCGAGGTGCACAGCAACGGTCTCGACCAGGGCAGCGAGTTCGTGCTGCACATTCCTCTCAGCGGGCGCGCGCTACCTGCCGTCGCGGCTCCCGATGCGAAAGCCAGAGGAAATCTGCCGGGGATCAGACCGCGGGTCTTGGTCGTGGATGACAGCCGGGATGGCGCCGACAGTTTGGCAATGGTGCTGCAGACCATGGGAGCGGATCCCCACGTCGCCTACGATGGTCCCTCCGCCCTGCTTGCGATGCGCGACTTCCGGCCCTCACTGGTGCTCCTCGACCTCGGCATGCCGGGGATGGACGGCTACGAGGTCGCCGAGCAAATCCGGGCGGATCCGATATTTGACGACGTGCGCCTGATCGCAATCACGGGATTCGGCTCGGAGGAGGAGCGCCGCCGCTCGCGGGCGGCCGGCTTCGATGATCACTGCGTCAAGCCGTTGGATCCGGCCCGGCTCCGCGTCATCCTCGCAACGAAGCCGAGGAGCCGGGAGTAGATTCTCACGGGCACCATCGCATCACCTCGCATCAGGACACCCACCATGCTCCGACCGTTGCCTCGCCTGCGCTACCCCGCCTTTGCATTGGCCCTGGTTGCCATGGCCTCGATCCTCGCCGCGCAGGGAGGGCCCCCGGCCCCGCCGCGCGGGCCGGTGCTCAATGGCTCCAGCGACCCGTTGCTGGCGCCCTTCCGCTTTCGCTCGATCGGTCCGGCCAGCATGGGCGGCCGCATCGACGACATCGCCGTCTCCGAGAGCGACCCCAACATCATCTATGTCGGGTACGCAGTCGGAGGCGTATTCAAGTCGGAAAACAACGGGACCACGTTCGAGCCGGTCTTCCAGAGCTATGCCACCGCCTCGATCGGCGACATCGCAATCCATCCCACCAATCCCTCCATCGTGTACGTCGGCACCGGCGAGCCCAACAACCGGCAGACCACCTCGTTCGGCGACGGGATCTACAAAACCACCGACGGGGGCAGGAGTTTCAGCAACATCGGCCTGCGGGAAACCCAGTCGATCGCGCGTATCGTGATTGATCCCCGCAATCCCGAGGTCGTGTATGTCGCGGCGCCGGGGCATCTCTTCGGGCCGAACCCCGATCGCGGCATTTACAAGACCACAGATGGAGGCCAGACCTGGAACCAGCTCAAGTTCGTGGATGACTACACGGGGTTCACCGACCTCGCGATCGACCCGTCGAACAGCAACGTGCTGTATGCCGCCAGCTATCAGAGACTCCGCAGCGGCTGCTGCTTTAGCGGCGGAGGGCCCGGCAGCGCCCTCTGGAAGAGCGAAGATGCGGGGCGAACCTGGACTAAGCTGACCGGCCACGGGCTTCCACCCGGCACCTATGGTCGGATCGCGCTCGACGTCTCCCGCTCCAATCCGAATGTCGTCTACGCACAGATCTATGCCGGCCAGAGCGGCACGGCGATGCTGGCGACCGCCGGTGCCGCGGCGGCCAACAGCGAAACGACCCCGGCCGGCGCTGCCGCGGTGCCCGGCGCACCGGCACCCGGAGGGGGTGGCGGGGGCGGGGGC
>CAZYPO010000051.1:0-21804 GCA_964649225.1 uncultured Gemmatimonas sp.
CCTCCGGGTGTGGCAAAGCTACAGGTCTTCCCGCTCCACGCCTGCGACTTCCAGCACGAAGTCGGGTCCGAACACGAGGGACGGCGTCTGGAAGCCGGGCCGGGCCTGGCCCGCCAGGACGCGCTCGAGCGCGGCCACAGCGGTATGCACAGTGAGGGTGTAGCCTTCCGGTCCGGTCAACCGCGAGCGCAGGGTGCGGCCCGCGGCATTGCCCACCTCTCCCAGGACGCGTGACTTCCCCCGGGCACGCGCGCGCTCACCCGGACCGGGTGCGCCGCTCCGGATGCGCGCCTTGAGCCAGCGTTGCACCGGGCGTGAGGCGAGCAGCCAGCCGAGGTAGCGAGTGGCGGCGAGCAGCCGGCGCCGGCCGGCACTCATCCGGGTATACACCTCGATATCGGGAATGCCGGTGCTGTACCATGCCGTGGCAACATCTCCCCAGGGAATACTGGTGACCTGAACCGGTCCCTCGCCGAGATCGACGACGCGGGTCTTCCAGGCCGCCGGCACCGGTACGATGACACCGCCCCGGCGAATCGCACCTCCCCGCGCGACGTTCTCCACCATCGTGGTGGCGGTTCCGCGCGAGAGCCCGCTCGATGACTCGAACGCGAGCCTCAGCCAGGTCGCCTCGGGCAGCCGCCGTTTGAGGTGCGCGGCCAGGCAATCCGAAGGGACCACGTCGAAGCCCACCCCGGGGAGCAGCATCACCCCGGCTGCACGCGCGGCATCGTCGCGGGCCGCGAGCGCCTCGAAGACGCTGATTTCCCCGGTGATGTCGAGGTAATGCGCGCCCCCGGCGAGGCACGCCTCCGCCATGGGCTTCGAGGTGCGGGAGAAGGGCCCGGCGCAATGCATGACCACCCCGATACCCTCCACGGAGCGCCGGAGCAGCGCGCGATCTTCGAGGTCCGCGATGCACGCCTCGAGCCCGAGCGGCCCGGCGAGCGCGCGGACCGCGTCGCTGCGACCGCCGAGCACGGGGCGCAAGCCGCGGGCCAGGCAGCGCTCCAGGATCAGGCGGCCGGTGTAGCCCGTGGCGCCGTAGAGGAGGACTTTCACGGTCAGAGGTCAGGGGCCAGGGGTCACGGGATGCCTAACCCGCTAGGCTCTGTTGGCGAGGATGTCCAGCAGTACCGCGGTATCGAGGTTCCCGCCCGAAATGATGCAACAGATCACCTGTCCCGTCACCCGCCCTGAGAGCGCCGCCGCCAGCGGCACCGCTCCGGCACCTTCCGCCACGACGTGCACCCGCTCCACGAGGAGGCGGATCGCGGCCGTTGTTTCGGCCAGCGACACCACGGCGTCGGAGTCGATGAGGCGCTGGATCAGCGGCCACATCTCGGCCAGGATCCCTGCCCCGCCGATTCCGTCCACGAAGCTCGGCGTCCGCTCAACCGTCCGGGGCGCGCCCACTGCGAGCGACGTCCGGAGCGGAGTGGCCGTCTCGATTTCGCACCCGACGACCCGCGCCTTCGACCCCACCCCCGCGAGCGCGCTCGCGATGCCGCAGGAGAGGCCGCCGCCGCCGAACGGCACCAGGACGGTCTCGACGCTGGGAAGCTCCTCCAGGATCTCGAGCCCGATGGTGCCGTTGCCGGCCATCACCGCAACGTCGGCGACGGGGTGGATGAAGCGCCCCTCCATCTCATCGAAGCGGTGTTCGCGCAAGACCCGCCACCAGCGCTCGAACGGCACCCGCACGATGCTCGCGCCAAGTCCCTCCAGTTTCGACAGCTTGGCCGCCGGGGCGTGCTCCGGCACGATCGCGGTGCAGGGGGCGTCTCGCTGGCGCGCGCACCATGCCAGGCCCAGCGCCATGTTGCCGGCGCTCGCGGTATAGACGCCCCGCGCGAGCGCGGCCGCGTCGAGCCCGCCGATCGCGTTGCGCGCCCCGCGGATCTTGAAGGAGCCGACCGGCTGCAGCGTTTCGAGCTTGAGCCAGATCTCGGGCGACGTGCTTCCGGGAAGCCGGACGAGCGGGGTGCGGACGGCCGAGTCCATGATGCGGGTACGAGCTTCGCGAATCGCGCCCAGCGGAATCTGCTCCGGAAGCGCAGTCATCGGCGGCGACCACCGCGCCGGGGTTGCCGGTTTCCGTGCCGGTGGGCCTGGGCACGCCGTCCCGGCTGCCGGAGCAATTGCTTGAGCTCCTCCAGCGTCTGTGCGCGCAGCGGCGGGTCACCTCCACGCACCACTTCGAAACGCAGGGGCCGGTCGAGCGCGGGCAGCTCGTGCGTCGTCAGCCGGCGGGCCTGTCCCTCGCGCAAACGGAGCCGCACCATGCCATGGCCTCCTTCCACTTCGTAATCCAGCTGGACTGCGTCGCCATGGAGGCGAACCATGCCCGGAAGCGCCTCGAGCCGCCGCCGCTCGCCCTCGGGCACCAGGGACTCGGCTTCGAGCGTGAGCGGCGTCGCCAGAAAGTCCTGCCACGACCGCATCGCTTCGAGCTGTACCGCGATCCGGGCGTGCAGCGCCGGCTCGGTGGCGGCCTCCAGCGTGCCACCCGACCGCCGCCACCACTCCCGCAGCTGGGACGCCGCCCGGCGAATCCTACCCTGATCGGGGTGCGGTGTCTGGCCATCCAGCAGCGCGGCCGCCAGCGCCTCGCGCGCCAGCGGGAGCAGCTCGTCCGGAACGCGCCCGCTGAGCGGCTCGACGTCGGTCTCGAGCTCGAAGCCGAAGTACGAAAGCCGCCGCGCCACCGACAGCTGCTGGTGCTTGCGGGGCCCGATCAGCACGATCGTCGGAGGGCCCATCCTCGCATGCCGCCGAACCAGGTCATACGAGAGCGTGGTCCCCTCGACCGAAGCGCGCGGCACCCCAAAGCGATCGGCGAAGAAGCGGATGTTCCCGGCCACGGCACCCCAGGTCCCGGCGACGGAGGTCTTCGAGACCCGGACCTCCTGTCCATCGGCGGTCTGCTGATCGATCACCAGATCGAACGGCATGCACTCCGCCAGCAGGTCCGCGAACCGGGCGCGCAGCTCCCGGCTGGCATAGGGCAGCGTACGCGGCAGCGGGAGCTCGAGCGAGCGGTACACCGAGGCGGTGCCCATCGCTGCATCCTCGATGGCCTTGACCAGCACGCCGCGTCGCTCGCCCCATTCATCGAGCCCCTCATCGAAGACGTGGCGCGGCAGCCCGTACACCTGTCCCAGCGCACCGTGCTGGTTCACCGCCTCGGCGTACAGGTTGAAGCCGGTGAGATGATCGCTGCCATTGACGACCACGCCGTGCAGGTCCCGCTCCTCCCGGGTCATCCGGTGCAACGAGTCGATGTTGGAGCAGACCGCCACCAGGGGGACCACATCCGGCTCGGCGCGAACCAGCAGCTCGGCCCAGGCGCGGTCGACCGGCATGGCCTCCACTTCGCGGCCGTAGTCGGTGAGCCGGCCTTGCGCCACCAGGCCGCGCGCGGTGAGCAGCTCGACGGCCTTGGCGTAGGCCAGCCGGTCGAGCGGCACCGGCAGCTCGAGATCTCTCGCGTCGACGCCAAGCGCAGCACAGGTGAGCGCCACGCGCTCCGCGTCACCCGCGAGCTGGAACTCCGGCGGCCCCGGCCGCAACGCCTCGAAATCGAGGGTCCGATCGGAGAGAATCGTGACTTCGCCATTGGGCACTCTGCCGTGGACGCGCCCGGCCATTTGCAGAATCTCGTTGGCACCGAGGTACATCCGGTGAAGCACGTTGCGCCCGCGATCGACGACGTTGCCGTAGCGCGCATCGTAAATCACCACGGTGTCGAGCCCCGGAATGTTCAGCGCGGACTGCCCCGCGGCGGTCATCGCGAGCAGGAAGGGACGCTTCACCGCGCCCTCCAGAAAGGGACGGATGACCCGGATTGGCTCGCCACCGTGATAGAACGCCGTCGAGAGCCGGGACCAGCGCTCGCCGAGGTCCGCGGCTAGGCGCTCGACCTCGGCGCGGGTGGGGACGAACACCGCGACGCCGCGCTGCTCGCGAATGACGTGGCGCAGAAAGCGATCGTCGAACAGTTCGTTCACGTCCTTGGGGACCACCTGCACTTTGGCACGAAGCGCGGGATCGAAGGCGCTGGTCTCCAGCACTTCCGCGCTCCCGAGGTACTGGGCGTAGAATGCCGGATCGACGGTCGCCGAGAGCCAGATGAAGCGACAGCCGGCGCGCTTACCGAGCGCGAGGCAGAGCTCCAGCTCGGCGGAGGTCTGATGGATCTCGTCGACGATGAGCGTGTCCCGGCCGGTGATGAGGTCGTCCTGGAACCAGCGCCGCGCAATTCCCGTGGTCACGATGACCACGTTCCAGGAAGGCGTTTCCGGCGTGGCCTCGCGCTCGCGGTTGACCACACCGTACCGGAGCGATTCGCCCAGGATGGCCTGCGCGATGGGACGGATCGACAGCGTCTTGCCGGTTCCGGTTCCGGCCACCACGCCGAAGGGCTTTCCCGTACGGGCCCACTCGAGCAAAGCCTCTCCGTGCTTGCGCTGCAGCAGCGTCTCGACTTCGGCCCCGAGGGCGAGCTCGATGGTTTCGCAGGCCGCGCGAGTCGGAGCGATGACGACGATCCGGCCGCGGGGATGGGGTGCCCGCTTGTACGCAGCCGGATCGAGCGGAAGATGGTGGTCGCGGGCCGGATGCATCGGGGAAAGCTAACTCAAAACCAACCGCCCCCACCGATGGACCGATGGGGGCGGATGGAGAGTGAGCGGGGCTGGTCTCAGCGGGGAGTGCGGAAGGTCCAGCCCGCAAGCAGATAGAAAGTGCGGTTCTTGACGTCCTCCGCGGAGGACGAATTGTCAATCGTCGAGAGTCCCAGGTCGAATCGCGCATCGATCATCGCGCGGCCGATATCCACTCCGGCCCCGAAGACGAGGCTGAAGTCGGTGCTCTTGATCTCGGCGCCGATGGCTTTGCAAGTCGATGTGGTCGAGCCCGACTTCGCGGTGCAGCCGGACTTGATTCCGAGCGCACCCCCTCCATACACGTGCGGGCTGAATTGACTCCCGTTGCCCTTGGCGGGAATGCGGAACTTGGCAAGGACCGGGATCTCGACATAGGAGATCTTGAAAGACTCATCGTCCACCTCGTTCTTGCCGCCCTTCTGCGCAAAGAGGGCTTCGGTTTGCACAGCGAACTGCGGGGCAATACCGAGGGTGACGAAGACCCCGCCGGCGATTCCGACCTTAGTTTTGTCAAAATCCCCATTGTCCTTCCCGCCAAATTTCGAAAACGTTCCGCCTGCCACGACCCCGAAGTCGATGCTCTTCTGCGCGGGCGCAACAGTCACGACTGCGGCGCAGAGCACGAGTGCCGAGATCCCGATACGACTCATCCCCATAACTCCCTCCCTCCGGTCAGGTTCATCTGGTGGGACCACAATGCGGCTTTGACTGGCTGGCGAGAAACTCCTTAAAGCTGCGACCCGTGGCGTAGAGGCGTTCGAGACTATCGGAAGCGGTGACGGGCGAGCTCGCCACGAGCGGAGCGGCGGGGCCGAGGCCGCAAACGCCGGGGAAGGAGAGTAACACGCCCGAAAGTACCAAGGCGATCATGGGGGTAAAGCTGGCGCACCCAGGAGGTTTATTCAAGCGAACGGCCCCGCCCGAGAGCGGGGCCGTTCGCTACCAGGCCGGCGGGATGGGCCCGCCACTGTCCCGGCCCTGCGGAATCAATAGTTGCGTCCGTCGCGACGATCCCGATCGTCCCGGCCGTCACGTCCGCTGCGACCATCGTAGCGTCCATCGGAGCGGCCGTCGGAGCGACGATCGTAGCGATCGTCATAACGATCATCGTAGCCGCGGTCGTCATCCGGCCGGTAGTAGCGGCCATCGCGCTCGTACACCCGGATTTCCTGAAGCCCGGGGTAGAAGCGACGGTCGTAATAGCAGTCATCGTCGCGGTCGTAATACACGACCGCCATCCGCCCTCTCCGCTGGAGTTGCCGGTACCAGCCAAGGTGCCGTCCGCGGTCGTTACGCCGGAAGACCTCGACCCGGATCTGGCGCGGCCGGTAGCCGTAATCGCGGTTGTAGCGGTCGCGGTACCGATCCCGCGACTCGATCCGCACGTGACCGCTAACCGGACCCCGGCCGCCGATCCGGATATCGGCACTGACGCGCTGTGCGCTGGCGGAGCCAGCTGAAAGCAGAGAGAAAAGAACGGCCGAACCGAACCCAAGAGATCCAATACGCATATGTCCTCCGAGAACCAGAACGAGTACTGCGAGAACGATGCGGGGAACCGAAGCGAGCCCCGTGCCAGACCGTATCTCCTTGCGGCACATGACGGAGCGCGTGCCGGCGGTACCGACTTGTCCTCCCAGCGGGACAGCCCCGAGCGAGCGCGAGACAGTTATTATTCCGCCCCGGGTCCCTTCCCACTGAGGCGATGGTCGTGCCCCACGCGTTCAAAGTGTCGGTCGCCAAGGAGTACCTGAGCTTTTCCTCGGCCCACTTCATCACGCTGGCCGGGCACCAGTGCGAGTCGCTCCACGGCCACAATTACCGGATCGGCGTGACGGTCGAAGGAGGGATCGATCCGGAATGCGCCTTTGTGGTGGACTTCGGAATCCTCAAGCGGATCGTGCGACCGTACGTGCAAGCCGTCGACCATCGCGTCCTGCTCCCGACCGTGAACCCCAAGCTCGAGCTCCGGGAAGAGGGCGAGCGCCTGCTGGTGGAGTACCTCGGCAAGCAGCAATTCGAGTTTCCGCGCTCAAACTGCGCGTTACTCCCGATCAGCAATACGACGGCGGAAATGCTGGCAGAATACTTCGCGGAGCGGGTGCGGGACGACCTGCGGAAGGAGGGGATGAGTCACCTCGAGGCGATCGAGGTGGAGGTGGAGGAGAGCGCGGGGCAATCCGGGTACTGCAGGCTTTCGATGCAGGGGTGACCGGCTTCTCGCCGGGACGACGATCACTTCACGAACGGCTTAGCCGGCCCTTTCAGGCTGGAGCTCGCCGTCGGTTTCCAGAGCACCGCCGCCTCGATCAGTCCCGCCACCTCGAAATCCTTTGGGGTGATGCCGCCCGCGCTGTGGGTCGAAAGCGCGACGCCCACCCTGGGCCAAGTCACGGTCAGATCCGCATGGTGGTCGGCGGATTCGCAGATGAAGGCGATCGCGTTGGCCACCAGCATCGAGCCACGCCAGCCGTCGGTCTGGTAGCTGCGCTGCAGGGTGCCTGCCTGGTAGGCCCACCCCTTCAGCTCGTCCAGACGGCCGCGGATTTCCGCCTCGGACAGGGCTGCTTCTTTTTCGGACATTCTCACCCTCCTGCCTAGTCTCCCAAGCTGATTCCCAGGTTCCTGGCTGTCATGATGATTCCGCTGTCCAGCGGCACCAGCTTGGGCTTCCCGATGATCTCGACCAGCGGCACGCGGCCCACCGTCGGCGGGGTGTACACGACGCAGCAGCCGAATTCCCCGTCTCCGACGGCACGAACCGCCGCGGATCCAAAGCGCAGCGCGAGCAGCCGGTCGAACGTGGTGGGGGAGCCTCCC
The DNA here is from genome assembly GCA_964649225.1 of uncultured Gemmatimonas sp. Taxonomy (GTDB): domain Bacteria; phylum Gemmatimonadota; class Gemmatimonadetes; order Gemmatimonadales; family GWC2-71-9; genus JABFSM01. Next base: position 7,488 of record CAZYPO010000051.1, read on the forward strand.
CGCTGCAGGTGCCCCAGCACCACACTGCGAGTCTCTTTGCCGGTGCGCAGCGCGATCTCCCTGGCCACTTCTTCCGCGATGCCTCCGAGCCGCTCCGGGCGGCCCGGCGCGGCCTGCTCACGGTAGACCATGCGACCGCCCTTCGGACGCGCGCCCTCCGCCGCCACGACGATCGAGAAGCGGCGGCCGCGGTGCTCGCGCTCAACGATCTTCTCGCAGACTTTCGCGATGTCGAAGGGAAGCTCGGGAATCAGGATCACGTCGGCGCTGCCCGAGAGGCCGCTGTGCAGCGCGATCCATCCGGCATAGCGCCCCATCAGCTCGACCACGAAGACCCGGTCGTGGCTCTCGGCGGTGGTGTGGATCTTGTCGAGCGCGTCGGTCGCCGTGCTCACGGCGGTGTCGAACCCGAAGCTGGATTCGGTCCCCGAGACATCATTGTCGATCGTCTTGGGAACACCCACCACGGGGATCCCTTTGCGGAAGAGCTCGTACGCGATGCCGAGGCTGCCGTCGCCGCCGATGGCGATGAGGGCATCGAGCCGGTGGGCGCGGAAGGCGGCGACGAGATCGTCGGAGCGGTCCACCTCGCCCATGGTCCCGTCATCCCGCCGGGCGAGCCAGCGAAAGGGGTTGCCGCGGGTGGTGGTTCCAAGGATGGTGCCGCCGAGATGGGTGATGCCGCGGACGTCGGCCGGACCGAGCGGAATCAGCCCCGCGGCCACGTCGCCCTGCCGGCGTGCTGGGGTGCCGCGGGTCTCCGGCAGAAAGAGCCCATCATAGCCGCGGCTGATGCCGAAGGCTTCCCAGCCTCGCTGGAAAGCCGACAGCACCACGGCACGAATGACGGCGTTGAGACCAGGGGCGTCACCGCCGCCCGTTGAGATCGCGATGCGCAGGGGGAGTCCTCTCGCTTATTCCTTCCGTTCCCGAATCCGCCGCAGAACTTCACCCGGCTCCGCGTGCCGCCCAACCCGCTTCTTCGAGAAGACCAGGTCGTCATCCAGTTTGACGTCGAACACGCCGCCCGAGGATTGGATCAGTTTCACCTCGGCTTGGGGGATTTCTCTGCGGAGCTCCGCCGCCAGACCGGCGGCGCGGGGCTCGTAGTTTCAGACCACGCAGTAGCTGATACTGATCTTCATCGTCGGTCCCGGTGAAGGGTCGCTGGTCGGCAGAATCCTAGTCCTCCGTCGGACGCTGGCAAGGGACCGATTAATATGACCGCATGCCCCGCGCGTTCCACGTTCTCATTGCCGCCCTTGCGCTGACCGCTCCAGCGGGACTCCGCGCTCAGCGCGTGGCCGGCGCGCCGGCCGGCTCGGGTCCGCCACCTGGGGAGTGGCAGCTGGCGGGGCGCGACTACGCGCTCACCCGGTTCAGTCCGCTCGAGCAGATCACCATGGCCAACGTCGCGCAGCTGCGGCCGGTGTGGAGCTTCTCGACTGGCGTGCTCAGGGCGCACGAAGGCAACCCGCTGGTCGTGGGCTCGATGCTGTTTGTCCATACGCCCTATCCGAATGTGGTCTTTGGGCTCGATCTGGCGCAGCCCGGGGCGCCGATCAAGTGGAGATACGCCGCTCCGACTCCGCGCAATGCTCCCGCGATGCCGACCGGCTGTTGCGATGTCGGCAGCCGCGGCCTCGCGTATCACCCGAGCGGAAAGCTCTACGTCCCCCTGCTTACCGGCGAGCTTGCCGCGCTCGATGCCGAAAGCGGCCGGGAGATCTGGCGGGTCCGGAACGCCGACTGGCGCAACGGAGCGACCGTGGCCGGCGCGCCAATGGTGGTGCGTGACCTGGTGATCGTCGGGGTGTCGGGCGCGGAATATGGAGTCCGCGGACACCTCACGGCGTACGATGCGCTCAGCGGGCGCCTGGTGTGGCGCGGCTGGAGCACCGGTCCTGATAGCGATGTACTGCTCGACGGCCCCGCGAATTCCGCCTACCCATCGCAACAGGGGCGCGACCTGGGCGTCAGCACCTGGCCGGGCGAAACCTGGCGCCAGGGCGGTGGGACAACCTCCGGCTGGCTGAGTTACGATCCCGCGCTCGACCTGGTCTACTACGGGACAGATCAGCCGGCACCATCGAATCCGGCGCTTCGCTCCGGCGAGAACAAGTGGACCGCGACGATCTTCGCGCGGGATGCGACGACCGGACGGGTACGCTGGGCCTACCAGGTGACGCCGCACGATGAGTGGGGATTCGGCGGCTCCAACGAGAACATCCTGGTCGACCTTGCGGTGCGCGGGAGCGCCGTGAAGGCACTGGTGCATTTCGACCGCAACGGGTTTGCCTATACGCTCGATCGCGCGACCGGCCGGGTGCTGCTGGCCGAGAAGTATGGCCCCACCAACTGGGCGCGTGCGATCGATGTGCAGAGCGGCGTGCCGCAGACCGATCCGCGCTACGCCGCGCCCGCCGCCGCGGAGCCAGGCGCGCGTTCCGTGGCGGCCGCCGTGACGACCGCCGGCATCTGCCCGGGCAGCATCGGCACCAAGTGGCTGCAACCGGCGGCGTTCTCGCCGCTCACCAATCTGTTCTACGTTCCGCTCAACAATCTCTGCATGGAGCTGCGGACGGGGCCCGCGAGCTACGTGGCAGGGCAGCCCTTCGGGGGAGCGACGATGAGGCTGACCGCGGGACCGGGCGGCACACGCGGCCGATTCATCGCCTGGGACGCCGCTGCCGCCACCATCGCGTGGGAGATCAAGGAGCCGCTTGCCGTGGCCGGCGGCGCGCTGGCCACCGCCGGCGGTCTGGTATTCTACGGGACCATGGAGGGGTGGCTCAAAGCGGTCGACCAGAAAACCGGCCGGGAGCTGTGGCGGTTCAAAACTCCCTCGGGCATCGTCGGGAATCCCATCGCTTTCCTGGGGCCTGATGGCCGGGAATACATCGCGATCCTGTGCGGGATGGGCGGCTGGTGGGGGTTGGGCGGCAACGGGGCGTTCCCTGATCTCGCGACGGTCACCAATCCGGGCGGCGTGCTGATGGTTTTCGGGCTATGAGAATCCGGCTGCTGCGCTGGTGGCTGATCGCGCCGCTCCTCGCCGGGCTCTGGGCCCTGCTCGACCGACCCCGGCCCCGGCCGCTGCATCAAGCCGAGTGGCTCGACGCGGGCGGAGTACTGGTGCGGGCGGTCCGCGCCGGGTCGGGCGATACCACTTTCCTGCTGCTGCACGGCTATGGAGAATCGCTCACCACCTGGCGAGCCGTGTTCGATCCGCTGACCCGCGGGGGCAAGGTGGTAGCCATCGATCTTCCCGGGTTCGGCGGCAGCGCCAAGCCCGACGTGCCGTACTCGCTGCCGGTAATGACCGAGCGGCTCTCGCGATTCCTGGACAGGTGGACCAGCGGGCCGGTGGTCCTGGTGGGCCACTCGATGGGGGGCGAGCTGGCCGCGGCACTGGCATTGGCGCGACCGGACCGCGTGAAGCTGCTGGTGCTGATTGCGCCGGCGGGATTCCGGATCGGCCTGGGAGGAATCGCCGGGTCGATGACGCCGTCCAAGGCGCGTACCATCGGCCGCTACCTCGCGCTCCGCTCCTTCGTCACCCCCATCCACGACCCCGGCTGGCTGGGCGAGCCGGATTCCAGCGCGAACTACGACCAGACTGGAGACAGCAGCTACAGCCGGGCGGCCGCGCGCGTGCTGGAGGAATTCGATTTTGTCGCGCTGCGTTCCCGCTTTCGTGAGATCACCCAGCCCACGCTGCTGATCTGGGGGGGGCTCGACCCCGTGGTTCCCTTCTCAGTGGGCGATACACTGTCCCACACCATCCCCTGCGTGCGCTACCTGCCGCTGCCCAACGCCTTTCATCGGCCCCATGCGGAGATTCCGGATACGGTGATTGCGGCGATTCGGGAGTTTGTGGCGAAGCGGGACTGCTAGAGATCAGAGATCATGGATCAGGGGACTATGGATAAGTCAATGCACTAGTTAGCGATAGCTAGTGGAGGGGTGCGCCACTAGCTCGTAGGAGCAAACACTACTATCTTGGGCGCGCCTCAAAAGCCCCCGCCCCATCCTTACCCGGGAGAGCGCCCCCTGGACCTGCCAACTTCTCATCGTGTTCCGGTGGCCTGGCTGCTCGAACACGGCAGCGAATCAATCCGGCTGCGCACCCGCCGGGAGCTTGCCTACCCCGGCACCGTCCCCCCCGAGACCGTTGCGACCGACGAAGCGGCGGTGGTGGAATCGAAGCAGGCCCAGGCCGTCATCCGCAAACAGAAGGACAACGGCGTCTGGGGGGGCAACCTGCTGGGCCTCGCCCCGCTGGCGAAAGACGGCATCAAGGACGTCGGGACCATTCCGCAGTACCGTCGCCTGCTGCAACTGGGGTACCCGCGCGCCGGCCGCCCGTTCAAGCTGGCGGACCGGATTCTGTTCCGACTGCTCTCGCGGGACGAGGACCCGTTTCTCCAGTTCGAGTTCGGCAAGCTGTACCGGGATTCGGCTCGGGCGGGCGAATGGGCACGCGAGCACGCGCGGGAGGCCGCGGCCGCGGCACTAGCGGAGGCGGGCTACATCGAGGATCCGCGCTTGCGCGGGGCCGCGCACAAGATCGCCTCGTCGGTGTCGGCCTTCCTGCGCAGTCCCCTGGCCGAAAAGCCGTTCTCGCGCTCGGGAGCGAAGACGATTCTGAATCCTGAGGCCCACCCGCCCACCTGGTATTCGGTGGCGATGATCGCCGCGATGCCCAACCTGCAGCGCGAACGGGCGGGGTTCACGGAGCGGCTGGGCCAGTACCTCGGACTGGCGATGTCGAAGAAGGCCTTCGTCTGGCAGATCGGGAAGAAGGTCATCAAGCCGGAGCTGCTGCTCCTGGGCGATCCGATCGTGGCCGACTCGAAGGGCAACGCCAAGGACATTCCGCTGGCCCTGCACTTCATCGAGCTGCTGGCCCGGATCAGCGCGCTGCACACCAACCCCGTCGCCACCAAAGTTCTCGCCCGGCTGATGTCGGAGTGCGACAACCAGGGGGTGTGGCGCCCCAAGGCGCTCAAAACGGCGCCGCGCGCGATCCACAAGGTGACCTATCACATGTATCCGCTGCAGCAGGAGACCAAGGCGGCGGAATCGCGGCTGGTGGATGTCACGTTCCGGCTGGCGCTGATCGCTCGTCTGCTCGGGTGGCCGCTGGAGTACCGGTAGTGGCGGCGCTTGACCTCACCACGTTCGGCTTTACCCCCACGGAGAGTCTGATCTACGAGGTCCTCCTGCGCGGGGGACCGGGCACGGGGTACTCGATCGCACGCAGTGCCGGCCTGGCGCGCGCGAACGCCTACGGCGCCCTCGAAGGTCTGGTGCTCAAGGGCGCGGCCCGGGTCGAGGAGGGCCGCCCCAAGCGGTACCGGCCGGAGCCGCCCACCGCCCTGGTGGCCCGCATCCTGGAACGGCAGGGCCAGGCGCTCGATGAAGTGAGCCGCACCCTGGAGCAGATTTCGGTGCCGGCCACACCCACCCTGGTCGAGCTGTCTTCGGCGCGCGGCGCGCTGCAGATCGCCTCGCGCGAAGTCGCGCGGGCGACCCGGGACATCCTGCTGCACGCCACACCCGACGCCTATCTCCCGCTGGTGCCGGCCCTCCGCAAAGCGGCGGGGAGCGGTGTGGCGCTCTCGCTCTCGGCGACGGGAGCGGTCGAGCTGCCCTTCGCGAGCGTGACGGTCGCGGCGGGCTCCGCCGACTGGCCGGGCCAGCCGTTCCTGCTGGTGGTGGACGGACGCGGCGCCTTGCTGGCCGCCCGTGAAGGGGAGCGGGTGAGCGGCCATTGGGGCAGCGCGCCGACGCTCATCGCCGCTGCCACCCTCGCGATCGAAGGGTTGCGCCGAAGCGAATGAGCGAAGCGGGCGAAGAGCCGATGGAGGAGTACTACCTCCAGCTGCGCCGGGAGTACCTGGTGGAGGCGCCCGCCCGCCTGGGCGAGCTCCGGAAAGACCTCGCCGCGATCCGGGCGGGCGAGCCGGAAGCGCTGGAGTCGCTCAAGTCGCGCTTCCACCGGCTGGCGGGCTCGGGCGGCAGTTACGGCTTCCCGGCGATCAGCGAAGCCAGCCGCGAGGCGGAGGACTGGCTGGGCAAACATCCTAACCCGGATGACAACGGTTTTGCCTTCCTGGGCGTGGCGATCGGCCGGGTCGCGGCGGCGTTCGATGAGGCCGCCCGGGAGCTGGGCTTTCCGGCGCCGCCTCAACGGCCGCCGCCCTTCGGCTGGCGGGCCAGCCTGGTGGGAGGAACCAGCGAGCTCGCGGCGCGACTGGCCGCATCACTGCGCGATGCGCAGTACGCCGTGACTGCCGCCCCCCTCACGGCGGATCCCTCCGCGATTCCCGCCTCGGAGCGCCCTGAGATCGCGGTGCTGATTCCCGGCCCCGGCGAAGACCCCGCGGAGTCGGTGGGGCGCTGGACCGCCGGCCCGTTCGAGCGATACCTGGCCGTCGCGCTGGTGGCCGATCCGGGTTCGCTGGATCTCCTGCGACAGCCCTACGCCCGCCTCGATCTCTTCGTGGAGCCGCAGCGGGCCGAGACTGAAATCCCCCGCTGGGCACGCGCGGTGGCGCGCGCATCAGACGCTCCCGTCTCGGCGTTGCTGGTGTCGACGGAAGCTGGCGAGCGCGCCACGGTCACCACCTGGCTCGAGGCGGCGGGGGTGCGGGTGACTCCGCTGAGCACGCCCGCGGCGGCCGATGAGCATTTGCGCAGGGAAATCCCCGATGTCGTGCTGCTCGACTGGGCGCTGCCCGAGGGCCAGGCGGCGGCGCTGGTGCGCATGCTACGCCGGTCGCCACGATTCGTGCTGACGCCGGTCGTGGCGCTCAGCAGCCTCGATACCGACCACGAGCGCGAGGAGACGCTGGCCGCCGGAGTCGACGACCTGCTGCTGCGCCCCCTCGGGCGGGACCGGCTGGTGCCGACGGTGCTGCATCGCGCCGCGCGGGCGCGGCGGCTCGACGAGGCGGTACGGCGGGACGCGCTGACCGGCTTCCTCACCGCGGGGACGCTGGCCGACGAGCTGGAGATCGTGCTGGCCTATGCCCGGCGGGGGAAAGAACAGCTCTGCTTCCTGCTGCTGGACGTCGACCATTTCCGCCGGGTCAACGAGCAACTGGGCCACGAGACGGGCGATCACATCCTGGCGCATCTCGCACGGGTGATCCGGGAGCGGGTCCGCGCGAGCGACCTGGTGGTGCGGATGGGCGGGGAGGAGTTCGGGGTGCTGTTCCGGCGCTGCTCGCCGGAGGATGCCCGGGCGGTGGCGGATGAGATCAGAAGAGCGGTCGAGGCGGCCCCGCCGATCGTCGAGGGGACGCCGATGCCGGTGCGGCTCTCGGGCGGGATCGCCGCGTATCCCGACCATGCGGTCGGGATGCGGGACCTGGTGCTGGCGGCCGAGCGCGCGCTGCGGCAGGCCAAGGAAACGGGGCGGGATCGGGTGGTCGTCGCGGGTTAGGGCTTCCGCATCAGCACGACCGAACCGGCTTCCCGCGTTTCCTCTCCCACCCGCTCCAGCCAGGCAATCACCTCGTTAATCCGCTCGGGCGCCAGGATGCCCTTGCCGGCCACGCGCCGGGTGCGGATATCGAGCACCCGTCCCTCCTGCGCATAGGTAATCGAGAGCTCGCCGAAGGGACCCGAAAGGGCCACGTTTTTGGGCAGCTCCGCGCGCCAGCCTGGGGGCAGCTCGAGCCGCAGGTGGTTCTCCTCGTTACCCGGCGGAGGCACCTCCGACGCATCGATGGTGAAGCGGCGGGGCGGGTGTGCCTTGAGCTCGGTAACGAGCGGCCCCATATCGCCGGGGAGGCGAACGAACGGAAGGGAGAGAATCGCCACCGGTCCGGCCAGGCGCGCGGCGCGGCCGTGGCGGGCCACGAAGCTGACGCGGAAGTCGCCGCCATTCTCCGTCTTGTCGGTAAAGCGCAGACTGTCTCCCTCGGCTTCCGGATAGATCCGGGCCGCCAATCCTCTCAAGACGCGGGAGCGCGCGGTGGAGTCAAGCGCCGAGCGGGTGATCATGCCGTGGTACATGTCCGCCGCGCCTCCGGTGAGCACGGTTTCCGCGCGGGTAGTGGCGTAGCCCGTAGTATCCAGGGTCCCGGTGAGCTCGAGCCGATTCCACTCGGAGGTGTCGTCGCGCTCCGGCAGCGTGGTCTCCTCCGTGCGCCCGTCGGGATGGACCACGAGCGCGAACTGTCCCTGATCCGCCCCGGGCAGACTGCCCCAGGGCACGCCGGCCGCGGTGAGATCCACGAACAGACGGCCGCCGGGGCGCTCCACCGCGGCGATGGCGTGATTGAACTGGGCGATGGTCGGCAGCCGCCGCTCCACCTGGCCGCCGGCGGAAAGCAGGACGGGGTTGGCCTCGATGCCCAGCCGTGCCAGAAAGGTGATAAAGAGGGTCGCCTTGTCCTTGCAATCGCCGTAACCGGTGGCCACGACGTCCGCCGCCGAACGGGGTTGATAGCCACCCATGCCGAGCGAGATCGCCACGTAGCGAACGTCGGCGGTCACGTAGCGATGAAGGGCCTTGAGCGAATCCTCCAGGGTCCCTGCCCCCGCGACCACCGCGCTCAGCTGCTGCTCCACGGCGGGCGTCATGGCGTAGCGATCGCGCGCGAGCCCCGCGTACCACGCCCCGATATCCCGCCACTGGGCGGGCGCGCCGATCTGGATCGTCATCATCACGTCGTTCGAATCGGCCGCGAACAGCTCGGGCTCGATCTTGGGCACATCCTGAGTAGCCCAGGTCGTCACCCGGCGGCCGTTGGCTTCGACGGTCACCGGCCTGAAGTTGAGATTGCGCTCGACCACGCGCGGCTTGATCGCCACGGGCGTGTCCAGCACCAGGCGCGAGCGGCGCACCGGCAATCCCGTCGTCACCCGCCAGGCGGAGAAGAAGTCGCCGGCGCGGAAGGGCTTGAGCTCCTCGACGGTGTAGCTGTAATCGATCAGGGTTCCGGGGCGCACGTTGGAGAGCGAGAGCCGGCGCACCTTCTGCTCGGCGTACGTGGGGTCGCCCATCGGCGCGGGAATGTCCGCATCCTGGGCGATCGCCGGCTTGTCGCTGATGAGCTGCCCCGTAAGCGACACCACCCGTACCCAGTTGACGGTAAGCCGCTGGTGGCGCGGCTCGTAGCCGAAGGAGCGCTCGGCCCACTGCTCGATCGCGCCTTCCCTGAGGATCTGGATGACCTGGCGGTAGGTGGTGCTGCCGCGGCCGTCCGCCTCATAGCGGAGCACGCCGTCGTCGAGGAGATAGACAAAGGACTCCTCGCGGTACTTGGTGGAGTCGACCGCGAGGGCATAGATGGTATCGGCCGGCGCGCGGGGGATGCGCGCGTCGGCGAGGGAGGGGCTGGCGAAGAGGAGGGCAGCGAGCAACAACGGGACGCTCCGGTCGAGACGGTAGAAATCTAGCAGGCCGCTAGTTGCTAGTGCTGATATCCGGCCGAGAGCGGCTGCACATCGCGGGGCGACTCCTCCCCGAACAGCAGCCGGCCCTCGCGGAAGGAGGCACCGCGGAGGGTCAGGGCAAGCACCTCGCCCAATTCCTGGACCGGGAAAATCTCCATCTTGTCGAGCACTTCCTTCGGAAGATCCGCCACGTCGGGCTCATTCTCCTTTGGAATCACCACGCGGGTGATGCCCGCGCGCTCCGCCCCGAGGATCTTTTCCTTGAGGCCGCCGATCGGCAGCACGCGTCCGCGCAGGGTGATCTCGCCGGTCATCGCGATGTCATGGCGCGCGGTGCGCCCGGACATGGCCGAGATCAGCGCCGTGGCCATGGTGACGCCGGCCGAAGGGCCATCCTTGGGAATCGCGCCGGCGGGCACGTGGATGTGCACGTCCCGGTCGAACATCTCGTCCGGGATGCGCAGCGCCGCGGCGTGCGAGCGCGCGTAGGTCCAGGCCGCGCGGGCGCTTTCCTTCATGACATCACCGAGCTGGCCGGTGAGCACCAGCTCGCCCTTGCCGCGCATGGTGGAGGCCTCGACGAACATGATGTCGCCGCCCACCGGGGTGTAGAACATGCCGGTGGCCACGCCGATCTCATCTCCCAAGGCGGCCTTTTCGGGGTGCACTTTCGGGCGGCCCAGCAGATCGGCCACGATGGGCGCGTCGATCTCGACCGCCGAGGCGCCGTCACCGGCGATGCGCCGCGCCACCTTACGCGCGATCTTGCCGATCTCGCGCTCGAGCTGACGAACCCCCGATTCCCTGGTGTACCCGGAGATGATCCGCGCGACGGCCGCGTCGCCAAAACTGACCGACTGGCCGGCGAGGCCGTTCTCCTCGAGCTGGCGGGGAACCAGGTAGCGGCGAGCGATCTCGAGCTTTTCCCTCTCGGTGTAGCCCGAGAACTCCACGACTTCCATGCGGTCGAGCAGCGGACTCGGAATGTTCTGCAGGAAGTTGGCCGTGGCGATGAAGAGCACCTGGCTCAGGTCGAACGGCACCCCGAGATAGTGATCGGTGAAACTGTCATTCTGCGCCGGGTCGAGCACTTCCAGCAGCGCGGAAGCGGGATCGCCCTGGAACGAGACGCCCAGCTTGTCCACTTCGTCGAGCAGGAAGACGGGATTCTTGGTGCCCGCCTGCTTAAGCCCCTGGATGATCCTGCCGGGCATGGCTCCGACGTAGGTGCGGCGATGGCCACGGATGTCGGCCTCGTCGCGCGCGCCGCCGAGCGAAATCCGCACGTACTTGCGCCCCATGGCTCGCGCGATGGACTTGGCCACGGAGGTCTTACCGACGCCGGGGGGGCCGATGAACAACAGGATCGGGCCTTTGGCCTCGCGCTTCGCTTCGGGGTCGGTCTGGTCGGGAGGTCGGGAGGTCGGGAGGTCGGGAGGTGAGACTTCGTCGGCCGACGTTTCTGGCGCCGCAGCCTTCTCGCTCTCAGGCTCGCTTCCCGCCTTCCCGTCGTCCCGACTTTCCGACATACTCTTGAGCTGCCGCACCGCCAGGAACTCCAGCACTCGGTCCTTCACGTCTCCCAGGGCATAGTGATCCGCCTCCAGGATATCGGAGGCCAGGTTGAGATCGAGGTGCTCTTCGCTGCGCTCGTTCCAGGGCAGCTCGGCGATGGTCTCCAGATAGTTGCGGATGACCTGGGTTTCCATCGATTCGCGACCGATGCGATCGAGTCGAGCCAGCTCGCGGTCGACTTCCTTGCGCGCCTCGGGCGGCAGCTCGAGGGCGGTGAGCTTCTGGCGCAGCTCCTCGAGGTCGTCGGCCTCGTCCTCCTCGCCCAGCTCCTTGCGGATCTGCTTCATCTGCTCGCGAAGGAACATCTCCCGCTGCCGCTCGCCCAGCTCTTCCTGGACCTGCGACTTGATCTCCTCCTGCGCATCGAGCACCGAGATCTGCCGCTGCACGTGCACCAGGACACGCCGCAGCCGCTCTTCGACCGAGAGCGTTTCCAGCAGCGCCTGCCGCTGCTGGGTGCCGATGTCGATGTAGCCGGCGACCAAGTCGGCGAAGCGGCCCGGCTCGTTCACGCCTTGGAGGACCTGCTGCACGACTTCCTCGGGGAGGCCGGACTTCTGTCCCAGCTCGGCGGCCCGCTCGCGGACCTCGCGATAGAGGCCGACGAAGGCCGCATCCTCCGAATTGAGCGGCTGCATTTCCTCCGCCTCGCGGACGATGGCCTCGAGGTAGCCGTGCTTTTCCGACACGTGCATGACGATGCCGCGACGCTCGCCGTGGAGCAGGAGCTGCATGCCGGCCAAACCGCGCTGCAGCTGGCCGACCTTGGCGATGGTGCCGATGGTGTAGAGCCCTTCCGAAGTCACCTGCTCGGTGTTTTCCCGCTGGCAGATGGCGAAAATCAGGCGGTCGGGAGTGGCGAGCGCGGTTTCAATGGCTCGCACCGTTCCGGGACGCCCAGCGCCGATCGAGGTCGTGACGCCGGGAAGCAGCACCACGTCGCGAAGCGGGAGCACCGGGAGGATGAGTCGCTCGTTCATTTGGATTCCTATTTCAATTTCAGCCTCCGTGATCCCAGACGCCAGGTGGCGTGAGGAGGGACGGAGGATCAGGAGGGGAGGCGCACAGAGGATGCCAAGAGACCTCAGCTAACAGCTAACGGCTATCAGCTAACGGCGGTTGCACTTAAGCGTTGGGGGCCGAGCGCTGGCAGCCAGGTTGCCGAAGGCTCTCACCCCGCCAATTCGACGGGGCGAGCCGAGATGGCAGGGAGAAAAGCGGGTTGCCGGTTTGCCCGGAAACCGGCAGATTGGTAAGCTGTTGTGTTCCCGGCGTTTCTGACGCGACACCCAGGGCGGATGACGACTCCAGCCGACCACTTTGAGCGACCCCTCGCCCAACGTCTGAAGGAGGCGCTAGGCGCGGAGTACACCATCGAAGGCGAGATTGGCCGTGGCGGCATGGGCGTCGTGTATCGCGCCCGCGACGAGCGGCTGCACCGCCGTGTGGCCGTCAAGGTGCTGCCCCCCGAGCTGGCTTTCCAGAAAGAGATCCGCGAGCGCTTTACGCGTGAGGCACAGACCGCAGCCCGGCTGTCGCATCCGCACATCGTCCCGATCCACGACGTGGGCGAGGGATCGGGCGTGGTCTACTTCATCATGGGACTGGTGGAAGGCGAGTCACTGGGAGGCCGGCTCAAGCGCCGCGGCAAGCTGCCGCCGGACGAGGTCAGGCGGATCATGAAGGAAACGGCCGACGCGCTCTCCGCCGCCCATGCCGTCTCCATCATCCACCGCGACATCAAACCGGACAACATCCTGCTCGAGGGCACGCGCGGACGGGTGATGGTCACCGACTTCGGCATCGCGAAAGCGGTTTCCCAAGTTTCCGGTTCGACGCTGACGGGGGTGGGTGTAGCGATCGGGACACCGCAGTACATGAGTCCGGAGCAGGCGGCTGGGGAGCGCGAGATCGATGGCCGCTCCGACCTCTACTCCCTCGGCGTGGTGGCCTATCAGATGACGAGCGGCCAGCTGCCTTTCAATGCGCCGACGGTCGCGGGCATCCTGATGAAACAGATCACGGAACCGGCGCCGGTGCTGCATGAGACGCTGGACGGGGTTCCGGAAGATCTATCGCTGGCCATTGCGCGCTGCCTGGAAAAGGATCCGGAGAACCGCTGGCCAACCGCCGATTCCCTGCGGCGCTCGCTGGAGAGCCGGAGCGTGACGGGCTATCGCCCCACGACGGCGGCGGTCCGGGTGAGTCCGCGGCCGGCGACCGGGACCCGGCCGCGACCGGTCCCGAGCCAGGAGCGCAGGCCGCAGGGAGGCCCGCTGGCGCCGCGGAGCCCGCGGCCCCCCGTGCCCTCGCCGCGACCACCCGGCGGAGTGGTGGGCGGCCAGTGGCGGAAGAACGACCGGGGCGAGTGGGTGCGCACCGAAGCGGGCGAGTTGCCGGTCCCGGACACCGGAGAACCGGCGATCGTCCAGAAGGTTCGGGGCCAGTTCGCGCGCTGGGCGGCGACGAGCGTGGGGCTCTTCCTGCTGAACATCGCGACGGGACTCGATACGCCCTGGTTTCTCTTTCCGGCCGGCGGCATGGCGATCGGCTTACTGCGCAACTACTCGCGACTCTGGCAGGCGGGCTACAGCTGGCGCGACGTAATGAATCCGCCGCCGGCCGCGGATGCGGTGCGGGTTCCCGGCGCCAAGGGAAGGAAGGTCCTGGCCGCACCGCGCAAGGAGGAATACGGGCGCTACTTCGACCGGATCGAAGCGGCGTACAAGGACCGCAAGATGATCATCTCGCTGATCCAGCGGCTCCCGGCGAGCGATCGCCAGATGCTTCCAGAGGAGATCGCCGAGACGACCGATGAGCTCTATCAGCGGGCCCTGGAGCTGGCGCGCACGCTGAACGACATCGACACCAGCTTCGGAGCGGAAACCCCGGAGCGCATCAAGCATCGCCTCGAGCTCCTGACGATGCAGGCCGATGGCCCGGAGCGGGAACGGCAGATCGGCATCCTGGAGCGCCAGATGAAGACCGCCTCGGAGCTGATGGACCGCCGGGGTAAGATCGCGGCGCGGCTGGAATCGAGCATCCTCGCGATGCAGAACATGCGCTTCGACATGCTGCGGCTCAAATCGGCCGGGGTGGGCGCGGTGCTGAGCGACCTGACTCAGGCCACCCAACAGGCCCGGGCCATCTCGCGCGATGTCGACCACGCCATCGCCGCGGCGAGCGAAGTACGCGAGGCAATGGGGTAGGCGGTGACCCGTGACCGGTGAGCGTTGACCGGTGACTCCCTTCGACAACCGGCAGTATTGGGAATCCCGGCTTCGCGAGCACTATTCGCTCGCGGGGGTGGGCTATTTGCGGCTGGGGC
>CAZYPO010000052.1:0-3193 GCA_964649225.1 uncultured Gemmatimonas sp.
GTCGGGTGAGGTGAGATCCAGGGCGAGATCGTAGCCCACCGCGCGCACGGTGTTCGCGCGCCAGACCGCCAGCTCATGCGATATGCCGTGCCCGAGGTACCTGGCGAGCGAATCGCGCGACCGCGCGAGGCTCGGCCCGAGCAGGGCGGCCGAGAGGAGCAGCAACGGGAGCGGGAGCATCGCCCGCATATCACCCCTTGAGGATGCGGGACCACCGTTCCGTTCTCTCCTCAGACGAAGTCTCTTCGACCCGAGTAGAGATGGTCCATACGTGTCCCGACGGATCGACGATCCGCCCGGTGCGATCGCCCCAGAACTGGTTCTTCACCGGAATCAGGACCCTGGCCCCGGCGACCACCGCTCGCTCGATCACTGCGTCCACGTCTTCGACATAGACGTAGATCACCACCGGCGAGGTGCCGTCCCGCTGCGGAGCACATTCTCCTTCGATCATGAGCATAGCTCCGCCGATCGTCAGGGCCGCATGGGCCACAGTCCCGTCTGGTCCAGGTCGACGCACCAGCTCTACGGCACCAAACGTGGTCTTGCAGAAGTCAATTGCAGCCGAAGCGTCGCGGCACACCAGCATCGGCATTACCACTGGGACACCGTCGGGTATCGGCTTCACCTTGCTCATCATCGGGTCTCCTCCGAAGTGCCAGAAACGCATAAGCTACCTCGCCGCGGCGCTCCTCTTTCTCTTGTCGCACTCCCAGCCGTGCGCTACCATTTACCCAAGTGCCGCGAGGGCGGCCAATTCCTTCGCTTCCTCGCCCCAACTGCGGACCACGGGCGACCAGGAAGGAAGGTGTCTCATGTCCGATTCGCTGTCACTCCCGGACGCCCCCAACCTAGACTGGCTTCGCGAGCAGGCCAAGCGCCGGCTCGACGAGCTGCGGAAGGAGAATCCGGCCGCCAAACTGGCCGACGCGCAGTTCGACCTCGCCACCCAGTATGGATTTTCGAGCTGGCGCGCGCTCAAAGCGCAGGTCGACTCACTGACGCTGGACGGCGAGCTGTTCGAGGCGGCGCGGAACGGCGACGTTCACACGCTGGCCGGGCTCCTCGACCAACACCCGGAGAAGCTGCAGGTCCGTAACCAGCCTTACGAGCACACCCTGCTGCACCTCGCGGCGTTCGCCGGGCATTTGGCGAGCGTCGACCTGCTGCTGAGACGCGGTCTGGACGTGAACGCCCGTGAGAAGGGAGACAACACCTACGCGATGCACTGGGCCGCGGCGGCCGGTCACCTGGACGTCGTGCGGCGGCTGGCCGACGCGGGCGGCGACGTCGTCGGGCACGGTGACGACCACGAGCTGGAGGTCATTGGTTGGGCAACGGACTGGGACGAGTGCGACGACGCCACCCACCACGCCGTCGCGGAATTCCTCGTGAGTCGCGGCGCGCGGCACCACATCTTCTCCGCCCTCGCGCTGAACCTCGCGGACGAAGTTCGCCGCATCGTGGCGGCCGACTCCTCGGCGCTGGCAAGGCCGATGAGTCGCAACGAGGACTTTCAGCTGCCGCTCCACTTCGCGGTGCGCAAGAATCTTCCGCACATGGTGGCGCTGCTGCTGGAATTGGGCGCCGATCCGCTGGCACGGGATGGTTCGGGCATGCCGGCAGCGGCCTATGCGACGGCGCCGGATATCGACCGGTCAGTGATGGAGATGATCCGCGCGCGCGGCCCGACGGATCTCTTCACCGCGGTGGCGCTGGGCGACTGGGAGACGGCTGCTCGGCTCTTCAGCGAGAACCCCGGTGTGGTCGCGCCCGGCGGGGCGAGCGCCGGCGTGCTGCACCTGATGGCCAAGCGGTGTAATGTTGCGGCCGTGAAATGGCTGCTCGACTACGGCGTCGACCCCAACGCCCGATGGGAACACTGGGACGCCGAGGTGACCCCGCTGCACCTTGCTGCTTTGGGGGGTCACGCGGACGTCGTGCGCCTGCTTCTCGCCGCCGGCGCCGACCCGAGCATCCGCGACAGCAAACACGATAGCGACGCGATGGGCTGGGCCGACTTCTTCGGAAGGTGGGACATCGTCCAGATCCTCAAGGCCCACGCGGCGAGGTCGTAACGACACACTATCCTCACCGCGGGTCTGGCTGAAAGGCGAGCAGTGCGCCCATCAAACTGTCTCGGAGCGCACGGGTCGTCGCAAAGGCGCCTGCCCGTACGGCCTGGTCGCCGGGGGCTACAACCTGGAGGAAGACCAAATGCACCGAGTCTCCGGATCGAGCAGGATGGAGTTGGGAGATGAGGTAGACCACCGCGTCCACCGCCCCCGCTCGTATTCGACAGTTGACAATCGCACTGCGCGGCAGGGGAGAGTCCTCCGGTACCTCGAGGCTGGCCAGGCTTGGTGCGTCGAACACGAACGCTCCGGCCGTCATATCAGGTGCGAGGAACGTGACCTCGGTCGTGGGGGCTGTTAAGGCCATCAGAAGGGGAGGGAGCGACACCCGTCCGGCGGGCTTGGTCAGGGTTCGCACAGTCCAGCCGGTGTTAAGAGCAGGTAGGGACGGGCAATCGGGGCGGTTCAGCGCATCGCGGCGGATGGCCGAGGCGACGGAGCCGCCGCTCCGCCGTTCTCGCAACCGCAGCCCGAAGGGCCCCGTCACGGACTCGTCCCGGCACGCAGTGAGCGCCCCCGCAGCGAGGAGGATCAAGAGGCACCGTGGCACTCCGGGCCGAGTAGCGCTAATCGCCCGCCGCAAATGCGGACCACACAAAGCGGTAGGTCCGCTGTTGGCTGTCGTACTCGGCGTGGAACGCGCGCGGATACCGGCCACTCGCCCCCGGGATGCTCGGGATGGGAAGCTCAAAGGAGCGCTGCTCCATCAGCATCGCGCGGGTGAGCATCGGTTCGACGAAAATCGGCTTGCTGTGGTAGTAGCCAATGACCAGGCTGCCCCGGAAGGGGTCCTTGCTATCCAGCTCCGATGTCAACAGCGAGTGCATGCCCATCTGGGGGACGCAAAGGCCAATCAACGTGTTCACACCGGTCATCGTGGCCATCGGCGGTGGCAACGGCACGTCGGGCAGGCTGTATCCCGCCGCCAGCGCGGCCGGCTTGGCTAAGTCGGCACAGTCGATCGCGGCTAATTCCCCCGGCGGCACCATGTAGAAATGGAAGTCGAAGTGCGGCGTCAGGTAGGGGCCGGGCGGATGTCCCATGGACTCCCAGAACAT
>CAZYPO010000052.1:3293-9436 GCA_964649225.1 uncultured Gemmatimonas sp.
TTCGTGCAGGCAGCGAGGACCGCGGCGAACAGCGCGAGGGGAATCCTTGAACCGTGTTGCGGCATCGGGTTGCTCCTAAAGGTTAAGGTGCGTTACTGGCTGCGGATGGCCACGCCCGGATCGATGCGCGCCGCTTTCGCCGCCGGGATCCAGCACGCGGCGACTCCGACGGCAGCCATCAATAAAGCGACAACGGTGAGCGTCACAGGGTCGTGGGGCGCCACCCCGAAGAGCAGCCCGCGGATGAGCCGCGACAACAGCAGCGCCCCGACGACGCCGATCGCGAGGCCGAGCGCCAGCAGGACTCCGCCTTCGCCCAGCACCATCCGCTGCACCTTCCCCGCGTCGGCGCCTAGGGTCATCCGGATTCCGATCTCGTTGGTCCGCGCGCTGACCGAAAAGGCCAGCACGCCGGCAATCCCCACCGCCGCGATGAGCACCGCGAGCAGGCCGAACGAGGCGACCAGCAGCGCGTTGAGCCGGCGGGGCGCTACGCTTTCGTCCCGGATCTGCTCCAGAGTGAGCACCCTCTCGATGGGCTGCTCCGGGGCGACGCCCCGGACCGCGCGGGTAGCCGCGCTCGCGAGCGCCGCCGGGTCGCCCCCGGTCTGGATGACCAGGCTGCTGCCGAACACCTCCGCCTGGGCAAAGGGCGCGAACAGCACCGGAATCGGCCCGGCGTCGAGCCCCCCGTCCTTGGTATCTCCGACCACGCCGATCACGGTGCGCCAGGCTCCCGAGACCCCGATGAACTTGAGCACCTCGCCGGTCCAGGCCACCCGCCGGCCGACCGGATCCACGCCGGGGAAGAGCCGCTCCGCCAGCGTCTTGTTGAGGATGACGACCAGCGGCGAACCGCTCCGATCGGTGCTGGCAAACTCCCTCCCCTTGAGCAACGGGATTCCGGCGGCGCGGAAGTATTCCGGGCTGGCGGTGCGGCCCTCGGCGTGCGGCTGCGCCTCGCCTGGCGCCATTGGACGGCCCTCGGCCTTGATGTCGAGGGCGAAGAGCTCCGAGCGGAGCGGTACCGTGGACCCGAGTCCCACGCCCTTGACCCCCGGAAGCGCGGCGACCTGCCCCTGGATGCGCTCGTAGAGGGCCACCGCGGCGTCGTGGGGCTGGGTGTAGTCCGGGGGCACTTGGAGCGTGAGGCGGTTGCCACCGGTCAGGCCGTCGTCCACGACGCTGAGCCGCTGCATGGTGCGGGTCAGCAGGCCCGCGCCGGTCAGCAGCACGACCGAGACCGCGATCTGCGCCACGACCAGGGTTTGTTGCAGCCGCTGGCGCCGGGCGCCGCCGGTGGTCCGCTTGCCGCCCGCGGCCAGGGTGGCGCTCAAGGCGTTCTCCCGGGTCAGCCTCGGCGCGTAGGAGAGCAGCACGGCGACCACGAGGGTCAGCCCGAGGGTAAAGCCCAGGACCACGCCGTCCACCCGGATCTCGCCGGCGCGCGGGCTCATCCGCGCGGCAAAGCTGATCAGCATTCCCACCCCGCCGAAGGCAAGCAGGAGCCCTAACCCGCCACCCAGCAGCGCCAGCACCAGGTTTTCGGCCAGGAGGAGCTTCCGGAGCCGGGCGGTGCCGGCACCCAGGGCCGCGCGCACCACCAGCTCGTGCTCCCGGCGCACCCCGCGCATGAGCGTCAGGTTGGTAACGTTGGCGCAGGCGATCACCAGGACGAAGGCCGCGGCCCCCATCAGCAGCCAGACGGTGAGCCGGGCCTTCTGGCCGAGGACTTCGTGAAACGGCGTGAGGGTGACCTGATAGCCCGAGCCTGCGTCGTAGGCTTCGGGATGCTCGGCGTGGACCCTCGAGGTAATCGTGGCGACCTCGGCCCGCGCCTGCGCGACCGTGGCGGCGGCGGCGAGCCGGGCGATCATCTGGGTCATCCGGTGGGTGCGCCCGGTCACCATCATCGCGCTTAAGTGGTGCTCGCTGTTCACCATGTTCATCAGGGCGTCCATCCGCTGCGGGAAGGCCGGCGCGGCCTGGAGCACGCCCACCACGGGAACGGCCTTTCCGTTGACGTGGAGCGATTTTCCGACCATCCCGCTGTCGCCGCCGAAGCGCTTCATCCAATATTCGTGGGTCAGCATCATCACCGGCGCGGCGCCGGGGCCGTCGTCGCCCTGGTCGAAGGCGCGGCCGAGCACCGGGGAGAGACCCATCACCGAGAAGTAGTTACCGGTGATGAGACCGACGTCGATCCGGACCGCCTCGCCCTTCTCCACCATCGTGAAGGTGATGGGTGAATACTCGGCGATGCCGCCCAGGGTCTTCGACCCGGTCCGGAAGTCGGTGATCTCGGGAACCGAGAACGCGATATTCTCGCCGCCGGGCGTCTGGGCCGACTGGCGGAGGAACACCAGGCGGCCGCCGTCCCGGTGCGGGAGCGGTTTGAGCAGCACCCCGCGCACTACGCTGAAGATGGCGGTGTTGGCGCCGATGCCGAGCCCGAGGGTGAGCGCTACGGTCAAGGTGAAGCCGCGGGCGCGGGAGAGGCTGCGGAGGGCGTAGCGGAGATCGGGGATGAGCATGGCTTACTCGCTGAGGTCTAATGCTACCGGGTGACCAGCTCGCTCGCTTCGAGTACCTGAAGATGCTGCAACACCGCCCCGTCGTGTCAAGGCGCAGCCGGAAAACCGCCGCGCGGAATTCCGGGAATGAGCTTCAGCGCGTTGGCGTAGTAGAGCTTCTTCAGCACCGTATCGGGCAGTCCCATCCCGTAGAGCTTCCAGAACGCATGGTAGTCCCGGTAGTAGTCGAAGTACTCGTCGTTGGTCTCGAACACGCGCCAATAATAGGGATACTCGTCCGGCTGGAAGCTGTCCTTCCCGAACAAGAGGCGGTCCTGGTACTTGAGGAAGAATTCACGCGCCGCGCTCGGCTGCCGGCCCAGATCGTAGAGGATCGCGCCGACTTCGCTGTAGAGGTTGGGCAGGCTGTCGAACATACGCCCCAGCCGCGCGAGGTCGTTGGCGTGCCACCCGAGATGCGCCAGCACCCAGATGGTGTGCGGGTGCCGCGCCAGGAGGCGATCCCGCTCCGCCATCAATTCCTCGAAGGAGGGGAACCGCGAGCGGTCTTGATAGCGGCGCCTGGGATAGAGCGCCAACTCGAGCCAGCGCTCGTTGCGGTAGTCGAGCGGCTCGAAGAATTCACTCGGATCACCGACATGGATGAAGACGGGGATCTTGAGGCGAGCGGCGGTTACCCAGACCGGGTCGAGCTCGGGGTCATCCAGCTTGAGCCGCGTGCCGTCGGCCTTGTGCGCCGAGAGGCCAAATCCCTTGCCGATCTCGCCCAGGCCCGCGGCGCCGACCCTGACGTCGGCCTCGAGCCGGGCGGCGATCCTGGCGCCGGACCCCGGACCCACGTCGCGGAGATCCAGCGTGGTGAACATGACGAACCGATCCCGGTAGCTGCTGGCGCGCACGGCCTCAAGCTGCCGGGTCAGCCGGTCACCCGAGCTTCCGCTGGCGTTCACCATCACGCGCAGGTTCAGTGAATCCATGGCCGCACCGACCTGGTTGATCACTTCGGCCGAGGTGAGCGCCGGCGGGTGACCGTGAATGTCGACTACGGGGAATCTGGCGCGCGGGACCAGGTGCACCGGCACCACGAGGGTCGAGCGGGGTTTGTAGTCCCGAATGCTGGGGGGCGGGAATTCGGGCTCGCGGCCCTCAGCGGGGCGGGGCCGAATCTGCCCGGGACCCTGGGCCTGCGCGGTGAGCGGCGCTGGTGAGAGGAGTCCGAGCACCGCCAGGAGCGGGGGCAACCCAGGGAGGAGGCGCATAGGGTAAAACTATCCGCCCGGCGCTACCTCCGCGTCCGCCGCTGCTCCGACTCCTGCGCGAACAGCTCTTCCAGGAGCCTCGCCGCCCGGCGCTTCAGCTCACCGCCCCATTCGCGCGGCACGTCCCAGCGCGGCAGCTCGAAGGCGATGCAACCGCCATCCGCGGGCTCGGTGCCCGCGAGGAAGAGCTCCCGTTCCCCGCACGCAGAGAACCAGCCGCCGTCGCCCGGGCCGACATACGCTTCGGTGATGCCCTCGGGAATCTCGAACGATTCCCACCCGCCACCCGAGCCGGCGTCATCGAGGAAGCGTGCCACGATGGGCAACGCGGCCCCGGCGCCCGTCATCCCGAGACTCCGGCCGTCGTCGAATCCGACCCACACTCCCACGACGAGCGCCGGCGAATAGGCAATGAACCAGGCGTCCCGCCAGTCGTTCGAGGTACCGGTCTTTCCCGCCACGGCTTCGAAACGCCCGTTCGCGTTGAGGGCACGACCAGTGCCCCGGGTCACGACGCCTTCGAGAGTGGAGTCACCAAGTAGGCAACGGCGGGATCGACCACGCGGGAAGCCTGCGTCGTGCCGGCTTCTGCAACGGCCTCGCCATACCGCGCGCGCCCGACGATGCTGCGCGGAGCGGCGAGATCGCCTCCGGCCGCGAGCACTCCGTAGGCGCGGACCAGCTCCAGCAGAGTGACTTCCGAGCTGCCGAGGGCCAGGCTGGGGACCGCGCGAAGCGGGCTGCTGATACCGAGTCGCCTGGCGGTGGCCACAATGCGCTCGGGGCCGATCGCGAGGCCGATCCGGGCGAAGGGCACGTTGAGCGATTGCTCCATCGCTTCGCGCAGGGTGACGGAACCACGGAACTGCCCGTCGTAGTTGCTCGGCTGCCACGGGCCGCTCGGGGTCCTGACGCGCAATGGCTCGTCCTCGACCACGGAAGCGAGCGTAAACGCGGGGTCATGCCCCTCGGAACGCTCGAGCGCGGCGAGGGCAACCACCGGCTTGAAGGCGCTGCCCGGCTGGCGGTGGGCGTCGGTGGCACGATTGAACTGCGAGGCGCCGTAATCGCGCCCGCCGACCAGGGCGAGGACCTCGCCGGTCCGGGGATCGATCGCCAGCAGCGACGCTTCGGCGCCGGCGGTTCTTAACCTCGCGAGGCCGTTCCGTACCGCACGCTCGGCGGCGCGCTGCAGCGTCGCGTCGAGCGAGGTGTACACCGCAACGCCGCGGGTGGGCAGCCGGTCGGGGACGGCCGGAATTGCGAGGTCGCGGAACCAGCGTCCCTCCACCGTGCGGGCGGGATACGCCCGTGTGGCGATCCCCGCGCCACTCGCGCGGGCCCCAACCACCCGCGTGATGCGCTGCTGGTCCACCATCAGCTGGAGCACCAAGTCCCGGCGCTGGCGGGCGGCGTGGGGGTTCCGGGTCGGGGTATTGCGATTGGGGGCGCTGATCATTCCGGCCAGCAGGGCGGATTCGGCCAGGGTGATCCTTCGGACGTCCTTTCCGAAGTAATAGCGCGCGGCCGCGCCGACGCCGCGGAGCGCGCGGGCGCCGTCCTGGCCGAGATAGATCTCGTTGAGATAGGCCTCGAGGATGGTCGCCTTGTCGTAGCGCGCCTCCAGCACCAGCGCGAGGGCCGCTTCGCGGAGCTTGCGTAGGGGGGTCCGGCCCGCGCTGAGGAAGAGGTTCTTCGCCAGCTGCTGGGTGACGGTGCTGCCGCCCTGCCTGATGCCGCCGGCCTTGAGGTTGGCGAGCAGCGCGCCACCGATCCGCCGCAGGTCCAGGCCGTGGTGGTGGTAGAATCTCTGGTCCTCGACGGCGAGCACGGCCTGAATCAACTGTTGGGGCAGCTCGGCGAGGCTGACCGGAGCGCGCTGCTCCAGCGCGGCCCCGTCGAGGGTTCCGATGGCGATGGGGGCGCGCCGCTCACCGGGTTGGCCCCAGGGGACCGGCCGGGTGTAGAGGGCGGTGGGGAGACGGCTTCGCGGTGCGGTGAGCTTGCCGCGGACCAGCGCTTCGATGCCGATGCCCAAGAGGCCGATGGCGGTGACGGCGAGGGCGACACGGCGCAGCAGCCTGAAGGAGACTCGAGCGCGGAGCGAGGCGAGCACTTCCTGCCGGGTCATCGTACGGCTCTCCGAGGGGCGGCTGTTTCCTATCAGACGCGCAAGGAGGCCGAACGGTTTCGGAGGGAGCCGGGCCTAGGGAAAGACGAGGTGCGCGACCCAGGATTCCAGGTTCCGGTAAATCATCAGGACGGCGGTCACGTCGAACGCGGCGTGCGCAACCATCAGCACCCAGATCCGGCCCGTGATCGCGAAGATAGTCCCGTATACCAGCCCGAC
>CAZYPO010000052.1:9536-20582 GCA_964649225.1 uncultured Gemmatimonas sp.
CTTCGCGCCGACTCCGCGTCCGAATAGCTTGCCGAGGCGCTCGAACAGGAACCCGCGGAACACGGTCTCTTCTCCGAAGCCCGCGCCGACAACTACATCAAACAGCATTCCGGGAAGGGCGGCCCGGTTTCCCGCCAGATAGTGATACGCCTGATTGATCGGATCGGCGCCGAGCAGTGGCATCACGATCATCTTCATCAGGACTTTGAACGCGCTGCCGAACCCGATGCCGAGGGCCAGGGTGCGGAGCCAGCTCGGGGGCCGCACGAAGCCGAGCTCGCGCCATGGCGTGCGCGAGCGGCGGGCCCAGGCCAGCACCAGAATGGCCCCGAGCGGTTCGAAGATCGGACCGACGGCGACGATGACGACCATCGCGAGGATGCCGAGCGGCCCGAAGCCGCGCAGCGGGGCGGGGGAGACCGCCTCTCACTGGCGAAGCCATAGCAGGAGACCGATTTGAGACTCCAAATCAGTCGCCTTCGACATGATCCCGAGGGCGGTATCGAGCTTGAGCGATACGGCGTTGGTCAGGCGGTAGTGGCCGCCGACCACGACGGTCCACTCATCGTTGGCTCCCGTCTCTCCTCCCTCGAGCGCAAGGTTCAGACGGAACGAAGGCGAGAGCCGCTTGAGGTATTCGATCGTTACCTCCCCGAGATCCGGGCTCTTCGCTTCCCGGTTCCATTCCGCGGCGATGCGAAGCTGGAGCGTGCCCCAGGAGAATCCCCGTATCAGACCGATGCCTGGCCTGAGGTCCCAATTCGGCTCGGCAATCAACAATTTGTGTCGGAGCGTTGCCGGAGTCATCTCGAGGAAGCCGAACAAGCCAGGCCGCCGGGGGCCCTCGGTAAGCAACCGAAAACGGGCCTGGGCTTCGAGGTCTCCAATGCCCGATTCGTGAATTCGGCTTGGCATCGCGGAGGGATCGGCCGGGGCCTTGTGGAGAGTCGCGCTGATCCGCGCCGCCTCGAGCTCCAGCGTGAGCCAATCCGTAACTCCATACGCGACGAACAGGAGCTCCTCGGTGCTGCGAAGCTTGCCGCGGAAGTCCTCGTCGAGTCCGAAGCCCAACTTGGCGGGTTGGTATTCCCGGTTATGATCGTAGCTGTAGGCGAAGAACGGAAAGACGAGCCATTGGCCCCGCCCGACAAAGATCCCGAAGAGGGAGGTGGGAATCCCCTGGCCGCGATCCCGCAAGTAGCTCGGTGCGGGACGGATCTGGCCAGCGAGCGGCGGAGGGTGACCAGCGGCGGCAACCGCGAGGGCCAGGAGCACAAGAGAGCTCGCTGGCGCGGTGCGTGTGTTCATAAGCAGAAGCCTCCTGGCTCCCAGAGCGGCTGCCTGGAGGACGCTCGCGGGAACTCGGCGCCGGAAAGGTAGGCGCCTCGTCCGATGTGTGCCCGCGTTCGTGTGCACTTCCTCAACGGCCTCGATCGCCGCTGCCCCGAATTGGCTCTGCAGTTGGGCGAGGGCTGGCCAAAGCCGCCGATGCACATAGGTGATTCTGCCTTCGACCAAGTGGCAGACCAGGATATCGGGCGATCCGCGGACGGCGCGCGTCAGGCAGAAGGATGCCTTGCCTTGAGAATGCCCCCACCAGCTACCCGGAGGTCGCTCTCCGAGCGCGGCCTCCAAGAGATTGGGTACGCGTCCCCGAGCCGATTCGAGCAACCCTACCATTCAACCTTCGCTGCTGCAAGCCGCGATTAGGATTCTTCTCTCGGCGTTGACCAGTCACCCTTAACCGATTACTATTGCCGCACTTGGAAGCGAGGGTCTAGCGGCCCTCCACCCTGAGCCAGCAGCGCGGCGAACGGGTTCCCGATTCGCTCCCTGAGACCCCGCCGGGCCTCACCACAGAGCGTTCCGGAACACCCCGCGCCCGGGGTGTTTTTTTTGTTCCGTTACGACGGGAGGTTGCCCACTGAGCACAAACGAGCGCGAACGCCGGACCCGCGTCAATCGGATGATCCGGATCAGCCCGGTCAGAGTGATTTCGGACGCCGGCGAACAACTGGGAGTTCTTTCGATTGAAGAAGCACTCGCGGCCGCGGAGGAGCGGGGCCTCGATCTAGTGGAAGTGGCTCCGACGGCCCGGCCCCCCGTGGTCAAGATCATGGACTATGGGAAGTACAAGTTCGAAGAGGCCAAGGCGGCGCGCGCGGCCAAGAAAAAGCAGCACGTGATCGACATCAAGGAGGTCAAGTTCCGCCCCGGGATCGACGATCATGATTTCGATTTCAAGACGCGCCACATGCGCGAGTTCCTGCTGGAAGGGAACAAGTGCAAGGTGACGATGATGTTCCGCGGCCGACAGATGGCGCGGATCGATTTGGGGAAAGCGGTGCTCGACCGGGTGGCCGCGGCCCTCGCCGACATCGGCAAGATCGAGTTCGATGCCCGGCTCGAGGGCAAAAACATGACGATGGTGATCGCGCCCAAGTAGCCGGCGCCGCCTCAGGGAGATTGCAATGCCGAAGATGAAGACCAAGCGCGCCGCCATGAAGCGGTTTACCCGCACCGGGAGCGGCAAGCTCAAGCGGGGCCGCGCCAACAAACGGCACATCCTGACCAAGAAGACGCGCAAGCGGAAAAACCAGCTGGGCAAGGCCGCCCTGGTGAGCTCCGCGGATTTCCGGCGCGTGAACCGCCTGTTGCAGGCCTGAGAGGAGCCGACCCATGCCCCGCGTCAAGAACGGCGTCGCGCATCACGCGCGCAAGAAGAAGATCATGGAGGCCGCCAAGGGCGGCTTCCAGGCTCGCAGCAAATTGTACAAGGCGGCCAAGGAGAACGTCGAGCGCGGGATGCGCTACGCCTACCGTGACCGCCGCAAGAAGAAGGGCGACTTCCGCACCCTGTGGATCACCCGGATCAACGCCGCGGCCCGGCTGCATGACCTGAGCTACAGCAAGTTCATGGCGGGCCTCCGGCTGGCCGGCATCGAGATCAATCGCAAGGTCCTCGCCGATCTCGCGGTGCACGATCCCGAAGCCTTTGCCCGGATCGCGGAGGTCGCGAAGTCGAAGGCGGCGTGACGCTGGCCCCCACCGGTTACCCCCAGCTCGATCTGCTGCTGCCGCGGCTCGCCGCCGTGGCCGGCCTCGATGCGGCAGGACTCGCCGCCGAGCGCATCGGGGTGCTGGGGCGCAAGCAGGGCGCGCTCACCTTCGCGCTCCGCTCGCTGGCCACGCTGACCCCCCCGGAGCGCAAGCGGTTCGGCGCCGAGGCTAATCGTCTTAAAGAAGCGTTCGAGGCCGCCTTCGCCGCACGGGAGGCCGAGCTCTCCCTGGGCGGTGAGACCCGTGCGCCGCTGGACCTCAGCATGCCGGGCCGCGGCCGCTGGATCGGCGCGCCCCACCCGGTGACTCGCGTGGTCGATGAAATCGTCGGGATTTTCCGCGAGCTGGGCTTTGCCGTCGCGGTGGGCCCTGAAGCCGAGACCGAGTGGTACAACTTCGGCGCGCTCAATTTCCCCCCCGATCATCCCGCGATGGACCTGCACGACACGCTCTACCTGACCGAGGGGGGCGGCAGCGAGCGGGTCCTGCTGCGGACCCATACCTCGCCGGTGCAGATCCGGGTGATGCAGGCCGGCCCGCCGCCGTATCGCGTGGTCATCCCGGGCATGGTATACCGCAACGATCCCTGGGATGCCTCGCACGCGCCGGCCTTCGCGCAGATCGAGGGGCTCGCGGTGGACGAGGGGATCGGCTTCGTCGATCTCAAGGCCACGCTAACCCACTTTGCCCGCCGCTTCTTTGCGCCCACCACCAAGGTGCGCTTCCGCCCGTCCTACTTCCCCTTCACGGAGCCCTCGGCGGAGCTCGACGTGGAGTGCCACCTCTGTCATGGGGGCGGCTGTCCCGCCTGCAAGCAGGCCGGCTGGATGGAGTTGATGGGGTGCGGCATGGTGCATCCCAAGGTGCTGGAGAATTGTGGCGTGGATGCCGAGCGCTATACCGGCTGGGCCTTCGGGCTGGGCCCCGGCCGCACCGCGCAGCAGCGTTTCCAGATTCCCGACATCCGGCTGGCCTACGGCGGCGACCTGCGCTTCCTGCGGCAGCTCGCGGGGCAGGGCGGCGCGTGAAGGCTTCGCGCCGCTGGCTCGAGGCGTTTCTGCGCCGCCCGCTCGACAGCCGGGACGTGGTCGAGCGGCTCGCGATGCTGGGGGCGCCGGTGGACTCGGTCACGCCGCTGCACGCCGAGCTCAAGGACGTGGTGATCGGCCTGGTGGAAGAGGTCCGTCCCCATCCCAACGCCGACCGGCTGCGCCTCTGCGTGGTGAATGCCGGCGGCGCCCGGCCCTTCAACGTCGTCTGCGGCGCGCCCAATGTCGAAGCGGGCCGCAAGTATCCCTTCGCGCCGGTGGGCTCCTCGCTTCCGGGCGGGATCACGCTGGAGCAGCGCAAGATCCGCGGGGAAGTCTCCGAGGGTATGCTGTGCTCCACCCGCGAGCTGGGATTGGGGGACGATCACGAGGGCATCATGACCCTCGACACCGACGCCGAGCCGGGCAGCTCGTTCCTGGCCGTGCTCGGACTCGAGGACGATCGGCTGGAGCTCGACGTGTCGCCGGTGCGCCCGGATCTCCTGGGGCACAAGGGCATCGCGCGCGAGCTGGCGGCCGCGTACAACACCACCTTCCGGCTGCCGGAGATTCCCGGCGCCAAGATCGTCTATCCCACCGTGGGGGCCTCCGATGGTTGGACCGGGGAGGTGGGTGGGGTGAAGGTGACCATCGCACCGGGCGCGGCCTGTGCGCGCTTTACCGGCGCGGTGATTCGCGGGGTCAAAGTGGGCCGCTCGCCCGACTGGCTGCGGCGGCCGCTGGAGGCCGTCGGGATGCGCAGCATCAGCAATGTGGTGGACGCCACCAACTACGTGATGCTGGAGCTGGGCCAGCCGCTCCATGCCTACGATGTGGCGCGGATCGCGGGCCCGGCGCTCATCGTGCGGCGCTCCACCGCGGGCGAGCGCCTGATCACCCTCGACAACGTGGAGCGGGCCCTGCCGGAGGGCACCACGGTGGTGGCCGATGCCGGCGGCGCGACGGGGATCGGCGGCGTGATGGGCGGCCTTTCCAGCGAAGTCAGTGAAGCGACGATCGACCTGTTTCTGGAGGCGGCCTGGTGGCACCCCGCTCCGCTGCGGCAGGCCCGCAAGGCGCTGGGCCTGCTCACCGAGGCCAGCCACCGCTTCGAGCGCGGCACCGATCTCTGGGGCCTGCCCGACGCGCTACGCCGCTGCATCGATGTGGTGCTCGCCACCGCGGGCGGCAGCCTCGACCAGGAGCTGCTGGACCTCTGGCCGGAGCCCGCGAACCCGCCGCGCATCTTCCTCCGCACCGCACGGGTGGCCCAGGTGCTGGGCGTCGAGTTGCCCGTTGCCGAGCTCGAGCGCTGTCTCCTGGCCGTCGGGGCGACGGTGGTGTCCAAGCCCGCCGAAGGCCGCCTGGCGGTGGACGCGCCGGGGTGGCGCCCCGACTTGCAGGAAGAGATCGATCTGATCGAAGAGATCGCGCGGGTGCACGGGTATCAGAGCTTTCCCGACGAGCTGCGCCCCTTCCGCGCGGGCAACCAGGTCGACGCGCCGATCGAGCTCGCCGCCGCCGCCGTGCGGCAGCACCTGGTGGCGGAGGGTCTCTACGAGGCGATTCTCCTCGCAGTGGGTCCGGAAGAAAAACCGACCGACCTCCCGACCGGCCGCCAGGTCCCGATCCTCAACCCCATCTCCGCCGACCACGGCTATCTCCGCTCGGAGCTGCTTCCCGGGCTAACCCGCCAGGCCGAGGCCAACTGGGCCAATCAGGTGCGCGACATCCGCCTGTTCGAGATCGGCACGGTATTCCGTCCCGGCGGCGCCGATGGCCGGCCGGAGGAAGCCACCCATGCGGGCGCGCTGGTCAGCGGCGCCCGCTGGCCCGCGCACTGGTCGGACGGCGGGGCGACCCCCGACTGCGACGCGTGGGATCTCAAGGGCCTCTTCGAGCGCGCGGTCTCTCTGGCGAATCCTCTCGCCTCGGTGCAAGTTGAAAGCGACGGCTGGATTGCCCGCTTGCCCGACGGCCGCGAGGTCGGGCGTGCCGGGCCGCTCGCAGCCGACGCGCCGCCCTGGGCGGCGCCCCTCTTCGGGCTCGAAGTGGCCATAGACCCGGCTCCCCGCCCGGCGGCGCGTTATGCCCGGCTGCCGACGGTACCGGCAGCGACCCGAGACCTGGCCTTGCTGTTGCCGGACCGGGTGGCCGTCGCGGCGGTCGAGGGAATCGTGCAGGAGGCGGCGGGCGCACTGCTCGAGTCGGTGCGGGTTATCGACGAGTACCGCGGTAAGGGGTTGCCGGCCGGCCGGCGCGGCGTGGCCCTCCGGCTGGTGCTGCGCGCCACGGACCGCACCCTGCGCGACGCCGAGGTGGACCAAGTGATCACACGGGTTCTCGCCACGCTGGAAAAGACGCTTGACGTCACCGTACGCTCGGCCTGATCGCACCCCGCTCGGGGAGCTCGAGCGCCTGCTCGCCGTGGTCGAGGAAGAGCTGGCCGGCACCCGCGCGCGCGGGGGCAAGCCCGAGCCGGACTTGGGAACTGCCCGGGGCCGTGCCGCGGGGACTGGCCCGGACCTGCAGCAGGCCCGCCAGCGGATCGGGCTGCTGGAGGGAGAGAATCACCTGCTGCGGCAGCGGATCTCGGCCGCGCGGGAACAGGTGGAGCGGCTGCGGACGAGACTACGCTTCATCGAGGACCGCGGCACCGGAGACGCCGCGTGACCCCGCCCCGCCATTCGGTTCGGATCGCGCTGGGCGGAACCGAGCTGACCGTCAGCTCGGAGCACCCGCCGGAGTACACCCGGCAGGTGGCCACCTATTTCGACGCTGTGCTCGCCCGGATCCGGACCTCGGTGCCCGCGGTGGACGCCCACCGGGCCGCGCTGCTGGCCGGCCTGGCGATCACGGACGAGTTGTTCCAGGCCCGGGAAGGCGATGCGGCCCATGCCGCGCGGCTTCGCGGGATGACTGATCGGCTGGCCCGTCTGGTGCCCGCGAACAAACGCGGCGGCGGAGCCAAGGGAGCGTAGCCCGGCCGACCGACCTTCCCGTGGCCCCCTGCGGGTCGCGTGCGGAGATACTCCATGAGTTCGGACCTTCTGCTCCCCGCCCTCGGGGGGCTCGTTGCTGGAATCCTGCTCGCGCTCCTCGTCTCCCGGATGTACCTCCGCGCCCGGCGGAGGGACGCCGCCACCCTCCTCGCCGACGCCGAAACCAAGGCCCTCGCCGCCCTGCAGACGGTGGCGTCGGAGCGCGAGCAGGCCAAGGCCGCCGCGGTCCTCGAAGGCAAGATGGAAGTGCTCCGCCACCGGGAGGAAACCGAGCGCGAGCTGGCCCGCCGGCGTGAGGAAGCCGACCGCTCGGACCGCCGGACCGAAGAGCGCGAGCGCGAGCTGGGCCGGCGGGGCGAGCAGCTCGGCCAGACCGAGAAAGCGCTGCACGGCAGGGTGCAGAGCTGCGAGCGCGCCGAGGCGACAGTCAAGGAAAAGGAAAGCAGCATCGACGGCCTGATTCGCGAGCAGCACGCCCGCCTGGAGCGCATCGCCGGCCTCACCTCAGAAGATGCCCGGCGCGAGCTGCTCAAGAAAGTGGAGGACGAGGCGCGCGCGCAGGCGGCCGCGCTCGGCCGCGACATTCGCGAGCAGGCCAAGAAGGACGCCGAGCGCGACGCCCGCAAGATCATCGCCCTGGCGGTGCAGCGGCTGGCCGCCGAGCACACCGCCGAGACCACCGTCTCCGCGGTGGCGCTGCCCAGCGACGAGATGAAGGGGCGCATCATCGGCCGCGAAGGCCGCAACATCCGCGCGTTCGAGCAGGCCACCGGCGTCGACCTGATCATCGACGACACACCGGATACCGTGGTGGTCTCCTGCTTCGATCCGATTCGCCGCGAGGTCGGGCGCCGCGCGCTGGAGGCGCTGATCGCCGACGGGCGGATCCAGCCCAGCCGGATCGAGGAGATCGTCAAGAAGATCCAGGTGGATCTGGAAACCCAATTGGTTGAGCTGGGCGAGTCAGCCGCCTACGAAACCGGGATCCACGGCCTGCACCCCGAGCTGATCAAGCTGATCGGCCGGATGCGCTACCGCACCAGCTACGGGCAGAGCATCTACGACCACTCCAAGGAAGTGGCCTGGCTCGCCGGCATGATGGCCGCCGAGCTCCATCTCGACGTGGCGCTGGCCAAGCGGGGCGGGCTGCTGCACGACGTCGGTAAGGTGCTCACCCACGACAACGAGGGGACGCACGTGGAGCTGGGGGTAGAGGTGGGGCGCAAGTACCGCGAGAGCGCCGCGGTGATCGGGTGCATCGCGGCCCACCACGACGACGTGCCCCACGAGAGCGTCGAGTCGGTGCTGGTGCAGGCCGCGGACGCCATCAGCGGCGCCCGCCCCGGGGCCCGGCGCGAGGCGTTCGAGACCTACGTGAAGCGGCTGACCAAGCTCGAGGAAATCGCCAACGGCTTCGAGGGTGTCGAGAAGAGCAACGTGATCCAGGCGGGGCGCGAGGTTCGGGTGATCGTGGTGCCCGAGAAGATCGACGACCTCAAGGCCCAGGAGCTGGCCGAGAGCATCGCCAAGCGGATCGAGAGCGAGCTGCAGTATCCCGGGCAGATCAAGGTCACCGTCATTCGGGAGACGCGCGCCGTCGGGATGGCGCGGTGAGCGCGCGGATCCTCGACGGCGCCGCCATCGCCCGGGAAATCCGCGACGAGATCGCCCGCGAAGTGGCCGCCCTCTCGGCCCGGGGCGTGGTACCGGGCCTGGCCGTGGTGATCGTGGGCGAGGATCCCGCCAGCCAGATCTACGTCAAGAGCAAAGGCGAGGCGTGCCGCGAGGCGGGGATGCACTCGGAGACGATCCGTCTCCCGGGAAATACCAGCGAAGCCGAGCTGCTCGGCACGGTGGATCGCCTCAACGCCGATCCCGCGATCCACGGATTCCTGGTCCAGCTCCCGCTCCCCCAACAGATCGACAGCGGGAAGGTGCTGCACCGCGTGACGCCCGCGAAGGACGTGGACGGCTTCCACCCTATGAACGTCGGCAAGCTCGCCGTGGGCGATCCCACCGCCTTCCGTCCCGCTACCGCGTTCGGGGTGCAGCAGATGCTGGTCCGCTCCGGAGTGGAGACCAGAGGGGCGCACGCCGTCATCATTGGGCGCTCCAACATCGTGGGCAAGCCGATGGCCAACCTCTTCCTGCAGGATGCTCCCGGCGGTAACGCCACCGTGACGGTCTGCCACTCCCGCTCCCGCGACCTGCCCGGCATTACCAGGAGCGCGGACATTCTGGTCGTGGCCATCGGGAAGCCCCGATTCGTCACTGCGGACATGGTCCGGCCCGGTGCGGTCGTGGTGGACGTGGGAATCAACCGGGTTGCCGACCCCTCCAACCCGAAGGGTTATTCGATCGTGGGGGACGTGGACTTCGGGCCGGTCTCGGAGATCGCGGCCGCCATTACCCCGGTACCAGGCGGAGTGGGGAAGATGACGATCGCCATGTTGCTGATGAATACTTTGCAGGCGGCGAAGAACGTTGGGCTGCCGGAGCGGCTGAGCCAGATCGTGTCTGAGGTGGTGCGGTCGGATGGACGGACGGACGGGCGGTAATCGCATGGCCGGCAAGCTTTCGTCCGACGGTCCGACCGCCCTCTCGGTCACCGAGCTGGTCAGCGTGCTCAAGGGAGCCATCGAAAACAGCGCCAGGCACGTCTGGGTCAAGGGTGAAGTGAGTTCTCTCAAGTCTTATGGAAAGGGTGACTGGTACTTCACTCTGCGCGACGCGGAGAGCTGTATTCGCTGCGTCATGTGGAAAACATACACAAGCAAGGTGGGTGCTCCACCCGCCGACGGGACCGAGGTCTACGCGCTCGGCAACCCCACGGTCTGGGAGAAAAAGGGCGAGCTCCAGATGCCCGTGGTGGTCATGCTCCCGACCGCCGGGGTCGGGCTCCAGCAGCTGGGCAAGGAGAAGGTGCGGGCGGCGCTGGAAAAGGACGGCTTGCTGGCCCCGGAGCGGAAGCGCGCCCTCCCGGAGTTCCCGTCCGTGCTTGCCGTCGTCACCAGCCAGGATGGTGCAGCCCTCCAGGACATCATCATCGTGGCTCGGCGGCGCTGGCCCCGGGTCCGGCTTCTGATCGTCCCGGCCCAGGTCCAGGGCGACGGGGCGCCTGCCGCGCTGGTTCGCGCGATCGGGTTGGTCAACCGGCTCGAGCAGGTGGATCTGTGCGTCGTGGGGCGTGGCGGGGGGAGCCGGGAAGATCTGCTGGCCTTCGACGACGAGCGCGTCTGCCGGGCCATTGCTGCGCTACGGATGCCCTCGATCTCCGCGGTGGGCCACGAAACCGACCTTTCCCTCGCGGACCTGGTGGCCGACGTCCGCGCCGCGACGCCGTCCGCCGCAATGGAATTGGCACTGCCCGACCGGATCGAGTGCCTCCGCCACGCCGGGTCGCTGGGCACCCGCCTGGCCCACGGGCTGGGCCGGCGCACCGGGATCGTGGCCCAGCGGCTGGCGCGGAGCGGCGACCGAATCCAAGTGGCGATGACCCGCCGGATCAGCGATCCGCGCTCGCGGCTGGAGCGGATGACGGGGCAGCTCGAGGCGCTGAGCCCGCTGGCCGTGCTGGCGCGGGGCTACAGCGTGGCTCGGCTCGGGGATGGCCGGGTCGCGCGCCGCACCGCCGATCTTCCCTCGGGCACCGGGTTCACGCTGCGGGTGAGCGACGGAGAAGTCCCCTCACGCGTGGAGAGCCGATAGTCATGTCTCCCGAATCCCGACTCCCGACTCCCGACTCCCTCAGCACCGATCTCAAACGGCTCGAGGAGATCGTGGGCCAGCTCGAATCCGAAGACACCGATCTGGACCAGGCATTGCTGCTGTTCGAGGAAGGGATCACCAAGCTCCGCGCCGCGCGCGAGCGGTTGGCCGAAGCGGAGCTCCGAATCCAGAAAGTCCTCGAGGACGCCGCGGGTCAGCTCAGGGTCGAGGATCTGAGCGAGTAACCC
>CAZYPO010000053.1:0-2413 GCA_964649225.1 uncultured Gemmatimonas sp.
GAATGCCTACGCCGCCGCGTACTGCTCCGTCACATCCCGCCCTGCGGGACGGCTCCTCAAGCGGAACTCGTCGAGGTGCATCATCGGGTGTCGCGGACTTCGCGTCTCGGAGGAGAGCGCGGCGAGGCAGGCGTTGCCGAAGAAAGCTGGCTCTTGGCCTAAAGCGGGCTAATCGGGGCGCGGGCGCTGGTGGTAGCTGATAGGCATGGCTCCTGCCGGGGCTGCCGGTGGAGGAGTAGGTGGGCCGGTAGGTGAAGACGGCCTGGTGAGGCCGACCGCTCGCCGGTGACCTGCAATCCGTTGCGCTGGTGCCTGGACCGCGTATGGGCGTTCTCCCTGGGAGGGTCATTCCAAACCCATGATTCCCTCACCCACGCCGGACGCATTTCCGCTATTCTTTCAGCCACTTGCTAGGGATCGTCAGCACCACCTGACGGTGCGGCACCGACGCGAGCAACGGCTCGTTCGAGCCACAGGCTCCACCCGGCGATCCGCTTGGCGTGGCAGCTGGGGCAGAAGTGGCACACCTTACAGGAAAACGCGAGGAGATGCTCGTGGGCGCCGGCGTCGCAGCGGTGCGGGACGCTTCGCGGTGGACGGCACTGGCTCAGGAACATCCCGGGGTCCGCCTGGTCGGAGAGGTGCCCGACGTCCGGCCCCATATGAATTCGGCGTCCGTCTTCGTGGTTCCGTTGCGCATCGGGGGTGGAACCCGCCTCAAGATTTACGAGGCCATGGCCATGGCGATCCCCGTGGTGACAACCGCTGTGGGTGCCGAAGGGCTGCCGGTGGAACCCGGAACCCATGCCCTCTTTGCCGACGACCCCGCGGATTTTGCGGCCGCGGTCGTTCGACTGTTGCGCGCGCCGGACGATGCCCGGGCCATGGCCCGGCGGGCCGCGGCGCTGGTGCGGACGCGCTTCGGCTGGGATGGCGTCGCGGCGCAGTTCGGGACCATCTGCGAGCACACGGTGCAGCGCACCAGAGCCCTCCCGGCGACGGCCGGCGCGGCGAGTTGACGAGCGAGTCGAGGAATCGGAGCCAATGCCATCTTCGGTGAGCGTCTTTGGGCTGGGCTACGTCGGATGCGTGTCCGCTGCATGCTTTGCCCGGGAGGGTCACAGCGTCGTGGGCGTAGACGTTGCCACCAGCAAGGTGGACCTCATCAACCAGGGCAAAGCCACCATCGTCGAGCACGGCATCGGGGAGCTGGTGGCCGAGATGGTGGCGGCAGGCCGGCTTCGCGCGACCACTGACATTGGCGAGGCGGTCGCGGCGACCGCCGTCTCCCTGATTTGCGTGGGCACACCGAGCCGGCCGAACGGCGGCCTCGACCTAGCCTTTGTTCAGAGGGTCGCCGAGCAGATTGGCCAGGCCCTCCGTCTGAAAGCGGGCTTTCACACGGTCGTGGTTCGAAGCACCGTACTCCCCGGCACACTGCATGAGGTTGTGGTTCCCGCTATGGAGCGAGCGTCGGGCAAGCGACACGGCACGGACTTCGCCGTCTGCTCGAACCCCGAATTCCTGCGGGAGGGAACCTCCATCAAGGATTTCTACGACCCGCCTTTCACCCTCGTGGGTGCCGACGATCCGAACCGGGCCGAGGCTGTGCTCGTACTCTATGCCGGGATCGAGGCCCCGGTGCACGTGACCGGAGTCCGGGTCGCGGAGATGGTCAAGTATGCCTGCAATTGCTTTCACGGTCTCAAGATCGGATTCGCCAACGAGATCGGGAACGTCTGCAAGGCCCTGGGTGTCGACAGCCACGAGGTGATGCGGGTTTTCTGCGAGGACCGCAAGCTGAATATTTCCCCGGCGTACCTGCGCCCTGGTTATGCCTTTGGGGGATCGTGCCTGCCGAAGGACCTGCGCGCCGTGGCCCAGCGGGCCAAGGAGCTCGATCTCGACACCCCGATCCTCAGCGCGACGCTGACCAGCAATAAACGCCAGATCGAGCGCGCCTTCAATCTGATCGTGGCCGCCGGCCGGAAACGAATTGGCGTGCTCGGCCTGGCATTCAAGGCCGGCACCGACGACCTCCGGGAGTCTCCTATGGTCACCCTCATCGAGCTTCTCCTCGGCAAGGGCTATGAGATCGCTATCTATGACCGCGAGGTGTCCCAGGCGCAGATCATCGGGGCCAACCGGGAATACATTCTGCGGGAGATTCCGCATATCTGGGAATTGATGCGACCCGAGCTGGATCCGGTGATTCGGGAGGCGGAAACAATCATCATCGGGAACGGGTCCGGGGAATTCCGGACCATCGAGGGACGCATCCGCCGCGACCAAGTGGTCGTCGACCTGGTCCGCGCGATCCGCCCCGATCAGATTGACGGCACCTATGTCGGCATCTGCTGGTAGATCTCCCGTTCACCAAAGAGTGTGATATGAAGCAGGTCGTCCGCCGGGG
>CAZYPO010000053.1:2513-20327 GCA_964649225.1 uncultured Gemmatimonas sp.
CCGGCATCCATTCCCAGTGCCCGGAGCCCCGCGCTGGTTCGCGTCACTCCGCTCGCAGGACTATCCCCTTGAGATACCCGGTCTCCGGGATCGTGAGGACCTCCGGGTGATCGACGCCCTGTCCCAGGTGCTCCATTACGGTCAGGATCCGGCCGCTGTCGCGCGCGGCGGCCGCGACGGCCTCCAGAAACTCTCCCCGTCGCACGTGAAAGGAGCACGAGGCTGAGAGCAGCACTCCGCCCGGATTGAGCAGGCGCATGGCGCGGAGGTTGATCTCCTTGTAGCCGCGCAGCGCCTGCGCGACCGCGCCCTTGGCCTTGGCGAACGCGGGCGGGTCCACCACGATGGTATCGAACCGGGTACGCGCCCGCTCGAGGGCGCGCAGCACCTCGAACGCATCACCCGCATCCCATTGAATATTGGTGAAGCCATTGAGCGCGGCATTCCGCGCGCCGCGCGTCAGGGCCTCGGCACTGCTGTCGAGCGCCATGACGTGGGCACTCCGGCGCGCCAGGTGCAGGGCGAAGGAGCCGTGATAGGCAAAGCAATCGAGGGCGTGCCCACCCGGTACGGCGAGCTCGCCGGCGCGCACGCGGTTGGGGCGCTGGTCGAGGAAGGCGCCGGTCTTCTGCCCGGTCCAGGGCGCGGCGAGGTAGCGCACCTCCCCCTCGCGGACCTCGATCTCCTGTGGCACCGAGCCGTAGGCCAGCTCGACCGTTTCGGGCAGCCCCTCGCGCCGCCGGACCGTGACGTCGTTGCGGAGCAGGATGCCTTCCGGGGCGAGCACGCGGCCCAGCGCCTCGAGAATGTCGCCCCGCATGGTCTCGAGACCGGCGGAGAGCAGCTGGACCACGATCCAGCGGTCGTAGCGATCGACGATGAGGCTGGGGAGCCCGTCGCCTTCAGCGTGAACCAGCCGGTATGCCGTCGCGTCAATGCCGGCGCGCCGCCCCAGCGCGGTCGCGAGGCGCTCTTCCCACCAGGTCGCGTCCACGGCGCGCTCGCTCCGTTCCAGCAGGCGAAGCCGGATCTCCGAGCGGGGCGAATAGAGGGCCTGGCCCAGAAACTTGCCGCGCGCATCGCGCACCGAGATGACACCGGGCTCGGGTGGCCCATGGGCAACATCGCTGGCGTAGATCCACGGATGGCCTCGGGTCCAGCGCTCGGCGCCACGGTGGCTCACCACCGCGTGGGGACGCGGACCGCCGCTCATCGCTGCTGGTGTATGATTCGCGTCATGGCCCCGAATCTAGCCGCACTACTTCGGCTGATGCTCGTCACGGACGACGCCTTGCTGGGCGGCCGCGACCTCGTCGCCATCTGCCAGGCGGCGGTACGCGGGGGCGTGACCAGTGTCGAGCTTCGGCTCAAACACGCCTCTCCCCGCGAGCTGCTCG
Organism: uncultured Gemmatimonas sp.; assembly: GCA_964649225.1. GTDB lineage: Bacteria > Gemmatimonadota > Gemmatimonadetes > Gemmatimonadales > GWC2-71-9 > JABFSM01. Next base: position 3,911 of record CAZYPO010000053.1, read on the forward strand.
CGCGCGCCAGGGATCTCGTCGCCGCGCTCGAAGTGCCGGTGCTCGTCAACGACCGGTTGGATGTTGCGCTGGCGGCCGGAGCGGCCGGCGTTCACCTCGGTCCGGACGACTTGCCCGTCCGGCTGGCCCGTCGGGCGGCACCCGACGGATTCCTGATCGGCGCTTCCGTGGGGATGCCGGGAGAGCTGCGCCGGGGGACGGGAGCGGACTACTGGGGAGTCGGTCCCTGGCGCTCCACGGCGACGAAGGGGGATGCCGGTGCCGCGTTAGGGGCGGAAGGCTTCCGAATGATCGTGGCGGCTGCCGACGGCATTCCCTGCGTGGCCATCGGCGGGGTGACACCCGAGGATGTATCCCCGGTGCGGCTTGCCGGCGGCATCGGCATCGCAGTGGTTTCCGGGATACTCGCCGAACCAGACGTGACGCAAGCCGCGAGGCGGTACGCCCGAGCGTTTCAGGGTTCCTGAGCTCACCCGAAGCGTCGTTCGAGCTCGGCCACGAGCTCTCGCATCTGCACCCGCGTCGAGAGGGAGGCCATAGCCACCGCGTCCCCCTGGGCAAGCGGCTGGCCCCCGGGCCGCTCGAGCAGCTCCCGCAGTACCCCGACCATCCGTTCGGGGTCCGGGTGGAAGAAGAGGTGGCTTTCCGGGAAATCGCGCAGGATCCTGGCTGACTCGCCCTGCTGGTCGACGAACCCGAGAATCGGTCGCCGCACCGCGAGGTACTCGTACAGCTTGTTGGGGACCTGCAGCGGCTGGCCCTGGGCGAACAGCAGTAGAGCATCCGCACGGAACAGCCGCTCGCGCACCTCGGCGTGAGGCAGCCAGTCCTCGATTTGAACGAACTCCCTCAGGCCAAGCCGTTCCACTATCCCGTCGACCGAGGTCCCCTGGTAGTGGCGCGCGTCGCCGATCAGCTCGATCCGGAGCTGGGACGGAGTGATCCCGCTTCGCCCGACGTAGAGCGCGAGGGCCTCGAAAAAACCGCTGGGATCGCGCCCCATGTAGAAGGTTCCGGTGTGGACGATCCGGAATGGGCCCCGCCGAGCCACCAAGACGGGAGGTGGCTCCCCCCAATCCGGAATACCGTTGCGCGCCACCAGGATCCGCTCGCGAAGCTGCGCCGGCAAGCGCTGAGCGACGTACTCCCTCGCGGACTCCGTCGCCATGACGATCGCGTCCGCGCTGGTCAGCACCCGCCGCTCGAGGGCGCGGTCGAGACCTCGCGTGAGTGGATGCACCGCGGCGAGGCAACTGGTTCCCGGGTGGCTCCACGGATCGCGGAATTCGGCGACCCACGGAGCCATGCTCCGGCTGCGGAGGCGGCGGGCGCTCAAGTGGAGCGAGAAGGGTGGACCACTCGAGTAGATCAGATCGGTGCCCTCGCGCAACACTTCGCTTCCCGCGCGCGTGAAGGCGCCGATGCTGTAGTTGAGGTCATCCGGGACCGAAAGTGCCGCCAGCAGGAATTGTCGCAACGGACCCGGCGGGGCCATCGCCGCCTCGGACGCGCCAGCCCGTTGGCCCACACTCGCCTGGTTCCCGGCGGAACTCCGGAACCTGCGGAGCCAGCCGCTGATCCGCGTTGCGTAGGGCACTCCGGGCTCGACGGTGATGACGCGGACCGCCGGACCGGCCCCCGCGGGGACGGCCGGCGCCTGCCCGGGCAGGGGTTCGGTGATCAGGGTGACCTGGTGTCCGGCTTCGCGGAATGCGCTGAGGAGATTCGCCGCCCGGAGTGCCCCGACCTCAGGACGCGGCGGGAAGACGAAGGAGAGCAGCAAGACTCGCATGGGGACCGGCTCTAGCGGGCAGCGCAACGCATGCGGCGGATCACCAGATCAAGGTCGGCTCGGTACCCGCCTCGATCTGCTGCTTGCTCCAGCCCTCGAGTAGCTCGACCACCTGGAGCCCACGCGGTGTCACCTCGAGCACGCAGCGCTCGGTGATGATGCGGTGGACGCAGCGCTGGCCGGTCAGGGGAAGCGTGCATTCCTTGAGGAGCTTGGGACTGCCGTCCCTGGCGCAATGCTCCATGATCACGATGACGCGCCGCGCGCCGGCCACCAGGTCCATCGCGCCTCCCATGCCCTTCACCATTTTGCCCGGAATCATCCAGTTGGCCAGGTCTCCCTTTTCGGAAACCTGCATCCCGCCAAGAATGGTGAGCGACACGTGGCCGCCGCGGATCATCGCGAAGGAGGTGGCGCTGTCGAAATAACTGGTGCCCGGCAGCTCGGTGACGGTCTCCTTGCCCGCGTTGATCAGATCGTGATCCTCTTCGCCCTCGAGCGGATAGGGGCCGACGCCCAGCATGCCGTTCTCCGAATGCAGCACGAAGGGCACGCCCTCCGGCGCGCAATCGGCGATCATCGTCGGCATGCCGATGCCGAGGTTGACGTAATAGCCGGTCTCGTCGGTGAGCGAGAGCAGCTCTCGTGCCGCCCGCCGGACGATCACGTCACGGCTGTCGCTCATCGTTTTCGCAGGGTGCGGCGCTCGATCAGGTGCGAGGGCGCCCGGGCCTGGAAGATCCGCTGCACGAAGATGGCGGGGGTGTGAACCAGATCCGGATCGATCTCGCCCGGCTCGACCAGATGCTCCACTTCGGCGATGGTGATGCGCCCCGCCATGGCCATCATCGGGTTGAAGTTTCTGGCGGTCTTGCGGTAGACCAGGTTGCCCAGCCGGTCGCCTTTCCAGGCCTTGACCAGCGCGTAATCACCCCGCAGGGCGCGCTCCATCACGTAGTGACGTCCCTCGAACTCGCGGACTTCTTTCCCCTCCGCCACCTTGGTCCCCACTCCGGTGGGGGTGAAGAACGCCGGGATGCCCGCGCCGCCGGCCCGGATCCGTTCCGACAGCGTGCCCTGCGGCGTGAGCTCCACCTGCAGCTCGCCCGAGAGCATCTGTTGCTCGAAGACCGTGTTCTCTCCGACATAGCTCGACACCATCTTACGCACCTGCCGGTGCTTCAGGAGGTGCACCAGGCCGTGGTCGGTGGTGCCCGCATTGTTGGAGACGATGGTGAGGTTGCGGGAGCCCAGGTCGCGCAGGGCGATGATGCATTCTTCCGGGACGCCTGCGAGGCCGAACCCGCCAACGAACAGTATGGCGCCGTCGGGAATGTCGGCGCAGGCAGTGGATGCGTCGGGGAAGACTTTGTTCACCGGGCGGGAATATAGCGGAGTGCCCGGTGACCGGTGACCAATTTACCGGTGCGAGGTCAGATAGGGCCGCACGATGGCGCTCGCGGCGGCGAGCCGTTCGGGGTCGATCGCGGTCTGGCCGGCGAACGCCGCGACCAGCGCCTCGGTCGCCACGTTACCCGGCGCGCCCGGCGCAAACGGGCAGCCCCCGATTCCACCGGCACTCGCATCGAGCGTGCTGATCCCCAGGGTAAGAGCGGCGCGGGCATTGTCCAGCGCCTGGCCATAGGTATCGTGAAAATGGAGCGCCAGTCTGCCGGGCGGACAGTCGGGCAGCAGCAGCTCCAGCAGTCGCGTCACCTCGTCGGGCCTTGCCGTGCCGATCGTGTCGCCCAGGGAAAGCTCATCGCAGCCCAGATCGAGCAGGGCACGAGCCACCGGCAGCACGCGCTCCGGGGTGATCGTGCCTTCGTAGGGACAGTGAAAAGCGGTGGAGATGTACCCGCGCACCGGGCGGCCGGCGTTGGCGAGGACCGGGCGAAACCGCTCGATGCTCTGGGCGATCGACGCGTTGCTGTTCTTGCGGCTGAAGGTTTCGCTTGCCGCCGTGAAGACCGCCACCTTGTCGGCTCGCGCTGCCTGCGCGCGCTCCAGTCCTGCCTGGTTGGGGACCAGCGCCATATAGCTGACCCCCGGCTGGCGCGTGATGCGCTCGAAGACGGCCTCGGCATCCGCCAGCTGCGGCACCCACCGCGGGTGCACGAACGAAGACACCTCGATCTCGTCGAATCCACACTCGGAGAGCGCATTCACGAAAGCGACCTTGACCTCGGTGGGAACGAAGCGGGATTCGTTCTGCAAGCCGTCGCGGGGCCCCACTTCGACGATCCGGATCATCGGGCGGCCCGCGCCCTCCGCACCGCCCGCAGATGTTCCGCGTAGGTGCTTGAAAAAATGTGCCGTCCGTCCGGCCCCGCGACATAGTAGAGATACGGGACGGGCGCGGGATGCATGACGGCTTCGAGGCTCTTGCGGCCCGGCGCCCCCACGGGACCAGGGGGCAGCCCGGCATGCAGATAGGTGTTGTAGGGCGACAGGAACGCGTAATCCTTCTCGTAGAGCCGGGCTTTGCGCTCGCCGGTGGCAAGCTGGATCGCGTACAGCACCGTCGCGTCGGCCTGCAGCGCCATGCCTCGCTGCAGGCGATTGCGGAAGACCGCGGCGATCAGCGGGCGGTCGCTGTCCGCGCGAGCCTCTCCTTCAACGATACTCGCGAGGGTCACGACCCCCCTGCGGTCGAGTCCCAGCCCCTGCGCCCCGAGATCCCATCCGGGATCCCACTGCGCCCGAAAGGTCGCGGCCATCTCGCGCACGATCGCTTCGGCGAGGATGCCGCGGGCAAAGAGATAGGTATCGGGCCGCAGAAAGCCCTCGAACGAGCCTGCCGGCACTCCGAATTCGCGCAGCAGCAAGGTATCGCGCGTGGCGGCCAGGAAACTGTCGCGTGGGATGCCAAGCTCGCGTTGCGCGGTTTCGGCGATCTCGATCAGGGTGAAGCCTTCCGGCACGGTGAAACGCGTCAGCAGCGGATGGCCGCCGGTCAGCACGCGAAGCGCCGCGATCCCGCCCGCGCCTCGCGCCACCGAGAAGGCACCGGACTGCAGCTTGCGTTCTTTGCGGCTCACCCGGGCGACCAGCTTGAACCACGCCTTCGACCTGATGATCCCGTGGGCGGCGAGGCTGTCCGCCGCCGCGTGCAGCGTGGCGCCGGAAGGGATCACCACCACCTCCTGGGGCGCCCCGGCCCCGGGTCCGCAGGCCGCCGCGCACAGCAACCAGGGCAGCAGCCGGCGCATCAGCCCCTCGCGTGGCGGCGGGTTTCGAGAAAGTGCTGCAGCAGCACGGCGGCGGCGAGCGCGTCGACGTCTTCCCGCCGCCCGCGGGTGCTGCCGCCCTGCTCGCGAATGGCGGCATGGGCCCGCGCGGTCGTCACCCGCTCGTCCACCAGCTCGACCGGAAGGTAGGTCCGCCCGCCGAGCCGCCTCGCGAGCTCGCGGGCTTTCAGCGCCGCGGGTCCTTCGGCTCCCTCGGGGGTCAAGGGGAGCCCCACCACCAGGCCCACGGGCCGGTGCGCCGCGACCAGCTCCAGAAAGGCGGGCAGCGGGAAGCGCTTGCCGGCGCGGCGGGTTAAGGTTGCCAAGGGCGTGGCGATGGTCTGGGTTTCGTCGGAGAGCGCGAGCCCGAAGCGGATTTCGCCCCAGTCCACGGCGAGCAGGCGGCCGCTGGCGGGAAGGCCCACGGATCTTACTGGTTCATGGTCGAGAAGAATTCCTTGTTGGTCTTGGTGCGCTTCATCCGCTCGATCAGGAATTCGAGGGCCTCCACCGGGGGCATATCCGCCAGGAAGTTACGCAACAGGTAGACCCGGTTGAGCTCGTCCTTGTCCATGAGCAGCTCCTCCTTCCGGGTGCTGCTGCGCTGGATGTCGATGGCGGGGTAGATGCGGCGGTCCGCGAGGCGGCGGTCGAGCACCAGCTCCATGTTGCCGGTGCCCTTGAATTCTTCGAAGATTACCTCGTCCATGCGGGAGCCGGTGTCGATCAGCGCGGTGGCGATGATGGTGAGTGACCCGCCGCCGTCGATGTTCCGCGCGGCGCCGAAGAACCGCTTGGGTTTCTGCAGCGCGTTGGCGTCCACGCCGCCGGAGAGGATCTTGCCGGAGTGGGGCACCACGACGTTGTGCGCCCGCGCGAGCCGGGTGATCGAATCGAGCAGGATCACCACGTCGCGGCCGTGCTCCACCAGACGCTTGGATTTCTCGATCACCATATCGGCCACCTGCACGTGGCGGTCGGCCGGCTCGTCGAAGGTGGAGGAGATCACCTCCGCCTGCACGTTCTCCTGCATGTCGGTCACCTCCTCGGGCCGCTCGTCGATCAGCAGGACGATCAGGATCACCTCGGGATGGTTCTCCGCGATGGCGTTGGCGATTTTTTGCATCAGGATCGTCTTGCCCGCTTTCGGCGGCGAGACGATCAGCCCGCGCTGCCCCTTGCCGATGGGCGCGAGCAGGTCCACCACCCGCATGGAGAGATCGCCCTTCTTGCCCTCCAGTTTGAGCTTCTTGTCGGGGTAGCGCGGCCGCAGGTTGTCGAACGCGATCCGGTGCTTGGTCTTCTCGGGCTCTTCGTAGTTGACGCTCTCCACCTTGAGCAGCGCCAGGTACCGCTCCCCCTCCTTCGGCGGGCGAACCTGGCCGAGCACCGTGTCCCCGGTGCGCAGATCGAAGCGCTTGATCTGGCTTGGGCTCACGTAGATGTCGTCGGGGCCGTAGAGGTAGTTCCAGTCCTGGCTGCGCAGGAACCCGTAGCCTTCCGGGAGAATCTCCAGGACGCCTTCGCCCCGGATCACCGTGTCCGATTCGAGCAGCGTTTGCTCGATGCGGAAGATCAGATCCTGCTTGCGCAGGCCCGAGTAGTTGGTGATGTTGAGTTGTTGCGCGAGCGCGTGCAGCTCGGCGACGGATTTCTGCTTGAGCTCTGAGATATCCACTGGTTGGAGCCTCGTGCGGGTCAGGGGGGCGTGAGCCCGTGACCGGCTGGGGTCGGGCTGCTGGAATTCAGGTCAGTGTCGGAGAGTATGGAGTGTGAGGGCGTGCCGGCACAGCGCCCGCATCTTATCGTTTCCCAACCCGCACGTCAAGAGGTGTGATGGACCGGTTGATCCCGCTGCTCGCCGCCTGGCGTGTGATGCGCCTGGGGACGCGTGAGGTCGTGGATGCACTGGTCTTGCCGGAGCACCGCGGTGGCTCGGCGGTGCTGCGGGGCCTGCTCGACACCTGGCCGGGCCGCTGGTATTGGGCCGATCCCGAGGAAACCCGCCTGGTGCTGGTTCGTGCCTTGCCGGGAACACCCCGCCCCCGCTGGCTGCTCCACGGGGCGCTGTTTGCGCTGGCCGTGCTTTTCGCCCTGGGTGCCGGCGCCGCGCTCGCGGGGGTCTGGTACCCGCCCGAGGCTCCGGGCTTCCGGGGGCTCTTCACCGGGATCGGGCAGTTCTTCCGAGGACTCGTCGAGGGCGAGTGGCGGCCGCTGCTCCAGGGCTGGACTTTCGCGGCTCCGTTGCTGGCGATCCTGGTGGTCCACGAGTCGGGGCACTATTTCGCCGCGCGGCGCTACAACATCGACGTTTCGCCGCCGTATTTCCTGCCGATTCCCCCTACCATCTCCCCGATCGGGACCCTCGGCGCGTTTATCCGGCTGCGCAGCCCGGTGCTGGATCGCCGCCAGCTTCTCGACGTGGGCGCGGCCGGCCCCCTCGCGGGTTTCGTCCTCGCGCTCGGCGTGCTGGTGTGGGGCTATCTCACCTCGCACACCACCGCCAGCATGCCCGCGGGGCTGACTTCCGCAGGGTCGGCAACCAGCTGGATTTCGTTCGCGGGAGAGCCCATCGGCCTGGGGGATTCGATCCTGACCCATCTGCTGCGGCGCTGGGCGTTCGGAAATGCGGCTGCGGTGCATTTGAGCCTGCCGGCCTTTGCCGGCTGGGTCGGGGCCTTCATCACCGGACTCAATCTGCTGCCGCTGAGCCAGTTGGACGGCGGCCACATTCTCTATGGCTTGCTGGGTCGCCGGCAGCGCCCCGTGGCCATCGCCGCGGTCCTCGGTCTCCTGGCTCTGGCGCAGTTCTCGCCCAACTGGTACGTGTGGGTCGCCATGACGTTCATCATTGGCGGTGGTCGCTGGAGCCACCCCTCGGTCATCGTCCCGGAGCGCCACGTGCCCGCCAGTCGTCGCTGGGTGGGACTGGCGTCTGTCGCTGTCTTCGTCCTCACCTTCGTTCCGATCCCCTTCGCGGTGTAACCAAACTGCAGTGTATTCCCCCGATCGGTTTTCCGTCACCCACAATTGGACCCTAACGCACCAGGAGCGATGACCGCGCCCCTGCGACCCGTTCCACCCCTCGACCACGCGGCGATCGGCAACGGTCGCGTCATCGGGCTCATCTCTCCCACGGGCGCGCTGGAGTGGCTCTGTATGCCCCGTTTCGATTCGCCCTCGGTCTTCGCCCGCTTGCTCGATGCCGAAGCGGGAGGCGTTTTCCGGGTGTTGCAGGATGGGAAAGAGGTGCTGGGCCAGTTGCGCTACCTCCCCAACACCAATGTCGCCGCCACCCGGTTCGAACAGAACGGCGCGGCCTGGGAGGTGGTGGACTTTGCCCCGCGGTTGCCGGGTCCGCTCGGCGCCGACCGGATGCCGATCGAAGTGGTGCGGATCATCACTCCGCTCGGCGGGCAGCCGCGGCTCAGCCTCGACCTGGACCCGCGGCCGGACTATGCGCGCGAACGGCCTGAGTGGTCGCCCACCACCGACGGCTACGAGTTGCGCACTCCGACCTTCCGCGCCGATCTCGCCACCAATCTGCCGTTGCCGTATCTGCAGTCCCGCCAGGAGTTCACCCTGACCGCTCCGATCTACGTCTCGCTGCGTTACGGCAGGCGGGAAGAGCGCCCTACGCTCGCCTCGATTCAGCATGACCTGGACGTGACCGTGGCCGGCTGGCGGCTCTGGGCCAAGACCTGCGCGCTCCCGACGTTCGCGCCCGAAGCGGTGCTCCGCTCGGCGCTCTGCCTCAAGCTGCACGTCTACCATGACACCGGGGCGATCATCGCAGCTGCGACCACCAGCATTCCGGAAGCCATGGGTACGCCGCGAACCTGGGACTATCGCTTCTGCTGGCTGCGCGACGCGGCATTCACGGTCGAGGCGCTGCGGCGGCTCAGCCATCTCAACGAAGGCGAGCGCTTGCTGCGGTTCGTGCGGGACGTGGTCGAAGCGGGGCCGCTGCAGTCGGTATATGGAATCGGCGGTGAACGGCAGCTCGACGAGGTCGCCTTGAGCCATCTGGCCGGGTTCGGCGGCAATGGCTACGTGCGGGCCGGCAACGCGGCGAGTCTGCAGCGGCAAAACGATCTGCTCGGCGAGATCGTGCTCTGCTTCGAGTCGCTGCTCACCGATCCCCGCATCGTGCACGATGATCCGGCTTCCTACTTTCCGCTGCTGCGCAAGCTGGTCGAGACGGCTATCGAGGTGGCGCCCCAACCGGATACCGGCATCTGGGAGTTCCGAACCCGCCTGGCCCATCACACCTTCTCGCGTGCGATGTGCTGGGTGGCGATGCACCGGGGGGCGCTGCTGGCCGACCGGCTGGGATTTGGTCCCGCGGCGCGCCGTTGGGAAGCGATCGCCGCGCGTGAGCGCGAGCTCGTCCTGGAGCGGGGCTTCAACGCCGAGCTGGGTTTCTTCACCCAGCAGCTCGACGGGAAATTCGCCGATGCCTCCAACCTGTTGCTGCCCACGCTGGGTCTCGTCGATGCCCGGGACCCGCGGTTCGTCAGCACGGTGGAGGCCTACGAACGCATCCTCACGCTCAACGGGCTCATGCGCCGCTACAGCAACCTGGATGACTTCGGCCCGACAACTTCGACCTTCTCGGTCTGCTCGTTCTGGCACGCCGAGGCGCTCGCGCTGATGGGCCGGCTGGAAGATGCGGTGGCCCTGTTCAACCGCTTGCTGACCTACGCGAATCCGGTCGGGCTTTTCTCAGAGGACATCGACCCCGCAACCGGCGCGCTGCTCGGCAACTTCCCCCAGGCGTATACCCATGTCGGACTGGTCCACGCGGCGATGACGATTGGCGAGCTGCTCGAGGCACGCGACGGGCGCGTGCGGGCCTGGACCTGATGCCGCCGCGCGTGTTGATCGTTTCCAACCGCCTGCCCGTGAGCATTCGGCGCGGAGAGGGCGGCTTCGAGATCGAGCGCAGCCCTGGCGGCCTGGCCACCGGCCTCCGCGGGCCGCACGAGCGCGGTGATGGATGGTGGCTCGGTTGGCCCGGGATCTCCGCTGGGCTTTCGGAGGTGGAGCGGGCGGAGCTGACTGACCGCCTGGGGCGCGACCGCATGGCTCCGTTGTTCCTCAGCGCGAGCGAGCTGGCCCGCTACTGCGATGGCTTCTGCAATGGGTTCATCTGGCCCGTCTTCCACTATCTAACCGGTCAGGTGCCCCACCGGACCGAGGACTGGCCGGTGTATCGCGATGTGAACGAGCGCTTCGCCGATGCCGTCGCCGCCCGCTATCACGAAGGCGACCTGATCTGGGTCCACGACTACCAGCTCATGCTGTTGCCGGCGCTGCTGCGCCAGCGGCTGCCGCGCGCCCGGATCGGGTTCTTTCTCCACATTCCGTTCCCGGCCGCTGAGGTGTACCGGACGCTGCCTCATCGCGAGGACCTGCTGCTCGGCTTGCTCGGCGCGGACCTCATCGGCTTCCACACTACGTCGTACCTGCGGCACTTCGCCTCGGCGCTGCTCCAGTTGCTCGGCCACCCGACGCAGGTAGATCGCGTGCTGGTGGAAGATCGCATCGTGCGACTCGGCGTCTTCCCGATGGGGGTGGACGCAAAGCGCATCGGCGCGCTGGCGGAGCGGCCTTCGCTGCAGCCGGAGGTTCAGGAGATTCGCGCTGGCTCGGAACACACGCTGGTGGCGATCGACCGGCTGGACTACACCAAGGGCGTGCCTCAGCGCCTGCTCGCCTTCGAAACGCTGTTACAGCAACATCCCGAGCTGCGCGGCAAGGTCAAGCTGGTGAACCTGGCCGTGCCGTCTCGCGTGGCGATCCGGGCTTACCGGCAGTTTCGCCGCGAGGTGAACGCCCTGGTCGGGCGCATCAACGGCGCCTTCGGCACTCCGACCTGGGTGCCCCTGCATTACATGTTTCGGAAGCTGGCGGAGCGGCGGGTTATTGCGCTGTACCGCGCCGCGGACGTGATGCTGGTGACACCGATCCGTGACGGCATGAACCTGGTGGCGAAGGAGTACGTGGCGGCGCGAACCGATCTCAAAGGCGTGCTGGTACTCAGCGAATACGCCGGCGCCGCGGCGGAGCTCGTGGAAGCGGTCACCATGAACCCCTACGACATCGACCGGGCGGCGGAAGCCTACTACACCGCGCTGACGATGCCGGAGGCGGAGCAACGCGAACGGATGCGTGCCCTCCGGGTGCGGGTCATGAGCCAGGATGTGCACCGCTGGGTGGAGGGTTTCGTGCAGACTCTCGCGGATCAGACTCGGCCTCCCGAAATCGCCGTCGCCGGGAATGGGTCGGCCCGGGCCGAGTCCATTCTGCCCGCGCTGTTGTCCGCGCGGCGACTCATTCTGGTGCTCGACTACGACGGCACGCTGGTTCCGCTGGCCCCCTCGCCCGAGCGGGCGATCCCCGACGACGAGCTGCTCGACCTGCTCCGGCGCCTGGCGACTCGCCGCCGGACCGAGGTGCACATCCTCAGCGGCCGCACGACCGGCTTTCTGGATCACTGGTTCGGCGAGCTGCCGGTGCACCTGCACGCCGAGCACGGCAGCTTTTCACGGCGCGCCGGGCGCAACCGCTGGGCCCGCCGGGACCATCCCGCGCCCGATTGGCAGGAAGCGGTGCGTCCCATTCTGGCCGACTTCGCACGGCGCACCCCGGGTGCACTTGTGGAGGTCAAAGAAGCGGGACTGGCCTGGCACTGGCGTACCGCGGATCCATCGATCGGCGACCGCCAGGCCAATGAGCTCGGCATGCACCTGGGCCAGTTGCTCAGCAATCTCCCGCTCGAGCTGCTCTGGGGCGACCGGGTGCTCGAGGTGCGCCCCCACGGCGTGCACAAGGGGCTGGTCGCGGCCGAGCTCGCGGCGGAGCATCTGCCCGAAGGAGTCCTCGTGGCGGCCGGGAATGATCGGACCGACGAGGATCTCTTCGCGGCGTTGCCACCCGAAGCGATCACGATCGCCGTGGGCGATCGCCCGAGCCGGGCGCACTACCGCGTGCATGACGTGTGGATTCTCCGGGACCTGCTGAAGCGGTGCCTGTCGGACAACTAAGGGCTTGACTCGGCCTCTCGGACCATTGAGAATGGACTCGACCCATGCTGACCGACACAGGCGTGAGCGCCGAGAGCGCAAGGATCCTGCAGACGCTCGAGCGGGACGGCATCGCGGTCGTGCCCGGCTTCGTCTCCGGCACCCGGCTGGCTGGAATGCAGCGCGCTTTCGTCCACGCGCTCGAGCAACTCAGGGTCAACACCACGCCGGGCTTCGAAAAGACCGAGCTCCTCCGGGACATGATCGAAGATGTGCTCGCGCTGGACCAGGGCTTCGTGGATGCCGCCCTGGATCCGCGGGTCCAGCACACGTTGCGGGGGTACATCGGACCCGAGTTTCAACTGGTGGAGGCCAAAGGCTGGCTTTCCCGGCCCACCCGGCGCGATTTTCACGGCTGGCACGGAGACGAGTGGTACGATAAGGCCAGGGTCACCGACCGAATCCCCCGGGAAGTCAAGCTCGCCGTCTATCTCACCGATGTCGAAAGCGGGCACTTCGAGTACCTTCGTGGCAGCCACCAGCATGAGGCGCCACGCCTGTACGCCAATGCGGAAATCGGGGCGGCTGTCTCCGGAGAAACCGTTCGCGTCCTGGGGCAGGCCGGTACGGCGGTTCTCTTCGACACCTCAGGCGTGCATCGGCAATCGACCCCCATTTTGCAGCCGCGCCATGCGATTTTCCTCAACTACCACGAATCCCGGGTGCCGCTGCAACCCAGCGACGTCAAGGGAAATCGGTATCATCCGCTCCTGCTCAACGCGGCATTCCTCGGCGACCTGACCGAGGAAGAGCGCAGGATTCTGGGGTTCGGCGACCAGACAAACTTGCGCCTCGGCTTTTCGCGCCCGGCACAGTTTCCCAGGCTGGAACGGGTCTACCATCGCACGCTGCTGCTTGCGCTCCACGTGAGCGACTTCGCGCTGCGAGTCCACGAGCGCCTCAAGCGAACGTTTCGGGCCTAGGACGGCCCGGTGCGTATCGCCGCGCTCGTCGACCTCGCTCCTCGGAAACTGGGCTCGCTCGAACAATGGGTCCTGGAGTTTGTCGCGGAGTGTCTTCGCCGCGGGCATTCGGTGCACCTGTTTTGTCAAACGCCGGTGCATCCGGCCATTGAAGGGCGGCTGAAGGAGCTTCGCGTATCCCGGACGGAGTACGACCGTCTCGGTCGCCGGCCGTATCGCTGGGGCAGAATCCTCCGCCGGTCCTTCGACGTCGTTTACATGAACCTGGTCCCGCCGCGGAGCCCCGCCGCTTACGCCGCCTACTTCGCTTGGCCCCTGCCCCTGTTTTTCTTCGACGGCAGCTCCGGATCGATTCCGGGCGGACGGGGGCGGTCCTGGGCCGGCCGCATCCTGGCTCCGCTCGCATTTGCCCGTGTCGCGGCGCTCGCGGGGTGTTCCCACTACGTGGTCGAGCGCGACCGCTTGTACTTCCGCTTCGACGCGGCGCGTTGCAGTGTGGTCTACAACGGCGTTGACACCTCCCGGTTCACGCCTCCGACCGACGGTTATCCCGCGGTGCCCAATATCACGACGACGGCCTACCTGATTCCCGAAAAGGGCATCGATATCCTGATCGAGGCCTGCGCCCTGCTCCAGGACCTGCCGTGGCGCCTGGTCATCATCGGCGATGGACCGGAGGAGGAGCGGCTCAGGGAGCGGGTCGCCCGCAGCGGCCTTGGAGAACGCACTGCTTTTCTGGGGCTACGGGACGATGTGGAGACGATGCTTCGGACCGCCGAGATCCACGTTCATCCCGCGCTGTGGGAAGAGGCGTTCGGACTGACGATCATTGAAGGGATGGCCTCCGGGTGCGCTACCGTGGCGTCTCGAGTGGGCGGAATACCCGAGATTATCGAAGACGGCAGAAGCGGGCTCCTCTTTAACCGGGGGGACTCGAAAGCCCTCGCGGAAGCCCTCCGGGGGTTGCTGTCGGCCCCCGCCCTGCGTCGAGAGCTGGGCAAGGCCGCCCGGACGAGGGTGGTGGAACAATTCGGGCTCCGCGCAGCCGTCGAGGGTCAGGTGGATTGGATCGAGCGGTCCTGGCTCAGCGAGCGAGGGAGGAACCCGAAGGGCAGGCCACCCGGAGCAATCAGTGATTCGCGATGCGGACCCGTCAAGCATCCCGCCCCACCCCCAGCGCATCCGCGACCCGATTGATGTAGTTGAACCAGGAAGCGATCAGGGTGATCTGCAGGATCCCGGTGTCGTCGAAGCCGGCGGCCCGGAGCCGTTCGTGATCCCTGGGCGAGATCCGGGTGGCGTCTTGGGTGATCTGCACCACGTAGTCGAGCATGACCCGCTCCTGCTCGCTGAGGGGAGCGGAACGGTAGTCTTCGCGCAGCGCCCCGACCAGGGCCTCGTCCAGGGTGACTCGACGCAGAAACTCTGCGTGCGAAGTAATTCAATAGCGGCACCGATTGGTGACCGATACGATCGTGGTGATCAGCTCGTGGTGCCGCCGCGTGAGCGGCAGCGTGGGTGCCAGCAGCGCCCCGAACGTGGCGAACGCATGATACAGGGCGTCGGGAATCAGGCTGTGTGAGGCCACGATGCCGGACGTCCCGTCTCCGGTCGGCTGGACGGGAGTGGCATATTCGGCCGGATAGAGGGCCCGCTGCTGCTCGATCGCGCGGCGCAACGCCTCGCTCGCCTCGCTCATCGGAATCGTCCTGATCCAGGTCACGCTCGGCTCCTTTCGCTGCGGCTCCCTGCCGCTCAGGAACAATAGCTTGACTTCCGCTTGATGGAGTCGCCCGACCCTTCCCGCGTCCCCAACGCTGGAAGGTTCCATGGCCGTTCCGTTTCTCGCCCTCGCCGCCGCTCTCTTCACCACGGACGCCCCGGCGTTCGGCATGCGGGTCGATGCCGTGAAACACGAAATCGTGTTCCGCCTGGGGCCCTTCCATCTTCCGGCGTCCGCCAGCGGTGCCGGACACGCGGGGATGCACCACCACGGTCTCGAGCTGCCCGTGTTCCGGTTCGTCCTGCCTGCCGGGGCGTGGATCCGCGGGTTCCGGATTGCGCTCTTCGACGAGCAGGGGCGCGCGCTCCCACGCCGGATCCTCCATCACGTCAACCTGCTGCATCTCGGCCGCCGCCAGTTGACCGAGTCGATTCTGGAACGAACCCTTGCCGCGGGCCAGGAGACCGCGGACGTGCTCCTGCCCAAGTCGGTCGGCGTACGGTTGGAAGCCGGCGCCGAGATGGCCCTCCTCACCGCGTGGGCAAACGAAACCGGTGAGGACCTGCACTCCGTGATTCTGGAGCTCAGCTTGCCCTATCTCCCGGAGAACATCGCCCCGCGTCCGCTCGAAGTCCGCCCGGTCGCGTTCGACGTGGGATTCCGCGCGGGATTCTCCGACGGGTTCGATCTCGACACGGGGCGCACGGTACATCGGCGGGAATTCGTCGTTCCGCTCAACGGTCGCTTGCTCGCGGTGGGCGGCCATCTGCACGACTACGCGGAGTCGCTGGAACTGGCGGATGCTGCAACCGGCAAGGTGATCGTTTCGCTCAAGCCCACGCTCGACGCCCACGGGCGCATCACCCAGGTCTCCCGCGAGCTTTTCGGAATCCGCGGTGCGGGCCGCAGGCTGAAGGCGGGACGTTACGTCGTGGTGGCCGTCTACAACAACCCGACCGGGTCCCGCATCGAGAACGGCGGCATGGCGGTGCTCGGCGCGATCTTCGCCCCCGACGATCCTCGCCGGTGGCCCGCCGTTGACCGGAGCAATGCCGTGTTTCTGGCCGATGCCGCCGGCCTGGATCGGATCGGGTGGATCACGGTGGCGGGAAAGCTCGCAGACGGGCAGCGCGAGCCGTAACGCGGCGCGGATGACGGATCAGTGGGCCCGGCGCGATTCGAACGCGCGACCTCTTGCTCCGGAGGCAAGCGCTCTATCCAGCTGAGCTACGGGCCCTTACTGGTCACTGCTCCCATCGGGGCGCCGGGATTTGAACCCGGGACCTCCTGCTCCCGAAGCAGGCGCGCTACCAGGCTGCGCTACGCCCCGTTCTTTCCTACCACAGTGCACGCGCCCTGAGGGATTCGAACCCCCAACCTTCTGATCCGTAGTCAGATGCTCTATCCAGTTGAGCTAAGGGCGCGCCGGGGAGTGGGCGGTACAAGATTCGAACTTGTGACCTCTACGATGTCAACGTAGCGCTCTAACCAGCTGAGCTAACCGCCCGAAAGACAACGGTAGGACGGAAAGACGGCATGTGGGTAGGTAGCTCAGCGGTCGAACTACCCTCCTACCGTCCTACCGTCCTACCGTGCTACCGACCCAATAGCGGGGGTGGGATTTGAACCCACGACCTCCGGGTTATGAGCCCGGCGAGCTA
>CAZYPO010000054.1:0-2750 GCA_964649225.1 uncultured Gemmatimonas sp.
TGACCGTGATCCGCTACGAAGGGCTCAATCACCTCTTTCTGCGCGGGGAAGGCCCGCCCTCCCCGGCGGACTACAGCCGTCCCGGCAAGGTCGATCCCAAGGTCAGCGCCGACATCGCGGAGTGGATCGCGAGGCACTGATCGAGAGCGCTATCTTTGGATCGATCCTCCGCTCACGGAGAGTTTCTATGGAGCGATTTGCCATGGGACTGGTGCTCGTCCCATTCGCCGCCGCCTTCGCGCCCCTGGCGGCCCAACGCGCCTTCACTCCGAACGACTGGTACCGGGTCACCACGGTGAGCGGTCCGGCGATGTCTCCGGATGGCAAGCAAGTGGCGTTCACCGTGACGACGGCGGTGGCGGCGGAAAACAAACGCCATGCGGAAGTATGGCTGGTGCCCGCGGCGGGAGGGGAGCCGGTCCGGCTCACCGCTCCGGGCATGGAGAGCAGTAACCCGCGCTGGTCGCCCGACGGCCGGCTGTTGCTCTTCTCCTCGACGCGCCCGGGCGGGAAAGGCCGCACCTGGGCGCTGCGCATGGACCAGCCCGGGGGCGAGGCGTTCGAGGTCGACAGCCTGCCGGCGGGATCCACCCCGCGCGACGGCAGCTTCATCGTGTGGTCCGAGGCTGATACGACCCGCGCCGCCCGCGACACCACGCGACGCGACCCCTTCGTACGGATGCAGCCGCTGGCCCGGCCGCCCTTCGGCGCGATCACCAGCCCGGTGGACCCGGCCCGCTTCGACGGTCGCCACCTCACCGAGATGCAGTACAAGGGCAACGGGATCGGATTCATCGCGGGCCCGCGCGAGGCGCGGACCTACCAGCCGGCGCAGATCTGGATGCGCCCGACCGCGGGAGGCCCCAAGAAGCAGCTCACCAGTGGCGCCTACTCGCATCAGGAAGTGACCGTCTCGCCCGACGGGCAGTGGATCGCCTTCCGGGCCGACGCGCAGCTGCGCTCGGATTCGGTGGTGCGCGCCGAGCGGGATTCGCTCGGGCGGCTCCCCTACGACGCCAAGCGCGACGAGGCGCCCCGGAACGATTCCGACATTTTCGTGATTCCGGCCGCGGGCGGCACCCCGCGGCGGATCACCGCCGTCCCCGGCGACGAAGGCGACCTCGAGTGGTCGCCCGATTCGCGCAGCATTTCATTCGTGGCGCGTCCAAACCGGACCGCCAACGCCCGGCTGTACCTTGTGCCGGCGGCGGGCGGGACCCCGCAGAATCTGGTGGGTGAGTGGCAGTACGAGCCTTCAGGCTACCGGTGGCTGCCGAGTGGCAAGCTGGCCGTCAGCGCTGACATCGGGGGGCGGACCGCGCTCTTCGGGCTCGATCCCGCGACCAGGCTGCTGAGCGAGGTGGTGAGCGGGCGGCGGCGGCTCTCCGGCTTTTCCTGGGATGCCGCGGGGTCGACCGTCGCCTACGTCTCGACCAGCCTTACCAAGCCCACCGAGCTCTTCATCGCCGCCGCGGATGGCCAGGGCGAACGCCAGCTCAGCCACTTCAACGACAAGCTCAGCGCCGAAATCGCGTGGGCGGATGCCGAGCGGTTCACCTACAAGTCGGTCGGCAATCTGGAGATCGAAGGCTGGCTGATGAAGCCGTATGGCTATGTCGCGGGGAAGAAGTACCCGCTGGTCCTCTACATTCACGGCGGGCCCCATTCCGCCTACGGGGAGAACTGGTTCGACGAATTCCAGAACCTGGCCGGGGCGGGGATCTGGGTGCTGTTCACCAACCCGCGCGGCTCGAGCGGCTATGGCGCGCCCTTCACCTTTGCGACGCGCGGGCGCTGGTTCGCGGAAGACTACCAGGATCTGATGCGGGCGGTGGACCTGGTGTCGAAGCGGCCGGACGTCGATTCGACCAACATGGGGGTGACCGGCGGCTCCTACGGCGGGGTGATGACGGCGTGGGTCACGGCCAAGACCACCCGCTTCAAGGCCGCGCAGACCGACCGGATGATCAGCGAGTGGACCTTCTGGTACGGCGCCTCGGATGCGCAGGGCCTCACCGAGTTCGAGTTCTACGGCAAGCCCTGGGAAAACCAGGCGATCTATGACTCGCTTTCCCCGATCCGCAAGGTGAATCGCGTCAAGACGCCGACCCTCATGGTGCAGTCGGAAGAGGACTTCCGGACGCCGATGGGGAACGCCGAGCTCTGGTACATGGCGCTCAAGAAGCAGGGGGTGCCAGTGGAGCTGGTGCGTTATCCGCGCTCGAACCACGATCTCTCGCGCACCGGCGAACCCTGGCTGCTGGTGGACCGGCTGGGGCGGCTGCGGCAGTGGTTCGGGTATTGGCTCAAGGACGAGAAGTCCAACCTGGCGGCGGGGGCCGGATCGGATCGGTGAGAGAGCGATTCAGTCACCGCCGCCTTCCAGCAGAAAGAAACGACGCCGTCACCGAAGGGCTTCTTCCGCACGCGAAACGTGGCATGCTCGCCGCTCAGCTCGCGGGTCGCTTCGGGCCTCGTCTGCTGCAAGCGCGGGCTAGGCGGCGGCTCACCCGCAAGCCGTTCCTTGACGGGGCCACACGCAGACCGTATATCACGCTGGCCGAAGGATCGGGATTGGCTGTCGTTCTCATCGTAGCGGAGGTTGCCATGCAACAGTTTGCCAGCCGGGACCTGATGGTCACCTCGTTGCCCCAGGATGGGGAATGGGCCGTGGAGGGGGAGTGCGGGGATTGCACCAACTGCACGGACAAGAGCGAGAAGCCGACGTCGCAATCCGCCGGCGATCGTGA
>CAZYPO010000054.1:2850-9347 GCA_964649225.1 uncultured Gemmatimonas sp.
CCAACTGCACGGACAAGAGCGAGAAGCCGACGTCGCAATCCGCCGGCGATCGTGATCTTCCCGCACTCGAAGAGCAATTGCGCGCCGCGCGCACCTAAACCCTGGCGGCTGCGCGGGTCGACCCGGCGAGAAAAGGCTTGATACCGGGTGCTCAACGGCTCTGGATGCTCCCGTAAACAACTCCTCGGATCGGCCTAAGTCCAAAGTTGAGCTGCAACCGAGTCAAATAGAATGCGGCGCCGAAGGCGCCGCTAGCACCGCTTCCGGAACGATCCGGAGCAGCTGGCCGCGGCGGGTCGCAGCCGGTTCTCCACTGACTGCGGCCCGGTGAGCCCGGTAGGTAGCAGGGCGGTAGGTTGACGGAACCCAACACCGTCGGCTTACCGCCCTGCTCGCCTTCGCGGTAGATTCCCTCCTGCACCTCACCAGAATGCACCCCGCAATTCGGATCTCGCCGGAGCCGGAACATGTCCGCATACCGCCGCGTGTTGAGTTGCTCGATCGCCCTGCTGGTCCCGGTCAGCGCGTACCTCTCCCCGCTCACCGCGCAGGGCCGCGGGCCGGCGCAGAACCGTCCCCCCGAGCCGCCGCGCTTCCGCTTCATGGGTCCGGCGAGCGGGGGACGCATTGCCGCGGTGGCCGGCGTTCCCGGGGATTCGCTCACGTTCTATTTCGGCAACGCCTCCGGCGGCGTCTTCAAATCGATCGATGGCGGGCAGAGCAGCACCCCGGTCTTCGACTCCCAGCCGGTGCAGGCCATCGGCGCGCTGGCGGTGGCTCCGTCGAATCCGCAGATCGTGTGGGCCGGCACCGGCGAAGCCTGGGCCATTCGTGACGCCGACGTGATGGGCGACGGGATCTACAAGTCCACCGATGCCGGCGCCACCTGGACCAGCATGGGACTCAGGGAGACCGGCCGCATCGGGCGCATCCTGGTGCATCCGACCAATCCGGATGTGGTGTTCGTCTGCGCGCTGGGCCGGGCCACGGGCCCGCAGCAGGAGCGCGGGGTCTATCGCACCCGGGACGGAGGGAAGAGTTGGGAGCGGGTGTTGTTCGTCGATCCGAACACGGGCTGCTCCGGGCTCACTATGGACGCCCACGATCCCAACGTGCTCTTCGCGGGGATGTGGGAAGTGGTGATGCATACCTGGGCGATGTTCAGCGGCGGCCCGGGCAGCTCGATCCACGTCACCCGCGACGGCGGTACGACCTGGACCCGGCTCAGCGATCCCGGGCTCCCCAAGTCACCGGTGGGCAAGATCGACGTGGCGATCGCGCCCTCGAACTCCTCGCGAGTGTACGCGCTGATCCAGACGCCCAACCAGGGCTCGCTCTGGCGCTCCGATGACGGCGGCCACGCCTGGAAAGTGGTGAGCTGGGACCGCTCGCTGATCGGCCGCGCGGGTTACTACATCCGGGTCGAGGTGAATCCAGCCAACGCGGATGAGGTCCTGGTTGCCAACAGCAGCTTCCACCGCTCGATGGACGGCGGGCTCACTTTCCCGATCGGGAGCCCCGGCGGGGGCGGCGGGGGCGGCAGTGGCTGCGGCGATTGCCACGACATCTGGATGGATCCCAAGAACCCCAACCGCTGGGCGGTCACGGGCGACGGCGGCGCCGGCATCACCCTGAACCACGGGCGGACCTTCTCCAACGTCACGCTGCCAAACGGGCAGATGTATCACGTCGCGGTGGACAACCGAGTGCCCTATTGGATGTATAGCAACCGCCAGGACAACGGCACCATGCGGGGGCCCAGCACGCTGCCGGAAGCCTCCAATCGCGCGCCGACGCCGGTGCGCCCCGCCGCCAGGCGTGACAGCACGGCCCCGCGCGACAGCACCGCCCAGCGCGACAGCACCGCGGGCGCGCCCCGGATACGGGCCGACTCGGCAGGCCGGACCGCGGTAGACTCCGCCGCTGGCGGCGGAGGCGAAGGCGGTGGGTTCGGCGGATTCGGCGGTGGCTCCACCTGGGATCACGGGGTCGGCGGCTGCGAATCGGGCTTCACGATTCCGGATCCCACCGATGCGAACATCGTCTGGGCCACCTGCTACGGCAACAAGGTCACCCGCTACGATGCCAAGGTGGGCCGGGCCCGCTCGGTGAGCCCCTGGATGCACACGCTGGACTCCCCGCCCGACGTCATCAAGTACCGCTGCCACTGGACCGCCCCGCTCGCGATCGATCCCTTCGACCACAATGCGGTGTACTACGGCTGCCAGGTGATCTTCAAGACGGTCAACGGTGGCCAGAGCTGGGCGGTGATCAGCCCCGACCTCTCCACCCGCGACCCCTCGCGCATCGTGTCCTCCGGCGGGATCGTGGGCGACAACCTCGGCCAGTTTTACGGCGAAGTCGTGTTCGCCATCGCGCCCTCCGAGATCCAGAAGGGCCTGATCTGGGCCGGCACCAACGACGGCAAGCTCTGGTACACCCGGAACGGCGGCGGCGGCTGGACCGACGTGAGCGCCAACGTGGGGATGCCGGCCTGGGGCACGATCCGGAAAATCGAGCCGAGTCATTTCGATCCTGGGACCGCCTACGTCGCGGTGGACTACCACATGATGGACGATCGCAAGCCGTTCATCTACAAGACCAGCGACTACGGCAAGAGCTGGACGAAGCTGAGCAACGGTCTGCCGCAGGATCACCCGCTCGATTATGCAATGGCGGTCGCCGAGAACCCCAACCGCAAGGGGATGCTCTTCGCGGGGACCGGGCACGGGTTCTACTACTCGCTCGACGACGGGCAGCGCTGGACCCAGTTCAAGGATGGCCTGCCCGCCGCTCCGGTCAGCTGGATCGTGGTGCCCAAGCTCTACCACGACGTGGTGGTCTCGACCTACGGCCGCGGGTTATTCCAGCTGCGCGACATCACCATGCTGGAACAGCAGGACAAGATGGTCGCCGACGCGGCGCTGCAGCTCTACTCCCCGCGGCCGGCGTTTCGGGAGGCGCGCGGCGGCAGCGTGGACGTCAACTTCGTGCTCAAGACCGCGCCCAAGGATTCGGTCAAGCTCGAGATCCTGGACGGGTCCGGCGCGGCGGTCCGTACCGTGCGCGCCGCCGGGCGGGCGGGACTCAACCGGTTCAGCTGGGATTTGCGCGCCGACGGCCCCCGGCAGGTGGAGCTCCGTACCACCCCGCCCGATAACCCGCGGATCTGGGACGAGCTGCGCTTCAAGGGAAAAACCATCCGGCCCATCAATCACTGGGGCATTCAGGCGCCGCAGCGCTCCGGCCCGCTGGTGCTGCCGGGGAGTTACACCGTGCGGGTGCTCGCCGGCGACCAGAGCGGGAGCCAGCCGATTACGGTGCTGCGCGATCCCGCGATTCCCACCACCGATGCGGACCTCGCGGCGTCCACTGGCGTCCAGCTCCGGATTCGCGACGCCATCAACACGACGGCCGAGATCGTGAACCGCCTCGAGGTGTTGCGCAAGCAGGTCGAGGACCAGCTCAAGACCTCGGCGGGGCAGGACGGCGCAGGCGACGCGCTCCGCGCGCTCGACCAGAAGATGCTCGAGGTGGAGCTCAAGCTGGTCTCGCGCACCGAGCTGCACAGCGACGACAAGTGGTTCGTGGAGCCCTACAAGGTGTATCTCAACCTGGTGTGGCTCTCGGGAGAGGTCGGCACCGGCGCGGGCGACGTGGCCGGCGGCGCGGAGTTCCGGCCCACCGACGCCGAGCTGGTTACGCTGACGCAGCTCGAGCGCGAGCTGGCCCAGGCCAAGGTCGACTTCGAGGTCCTGCTGCAGACCGTCGTACCGGCCTTTAACCAGGCGATGTCGGGCAAGATCGCCCCGATCGCCGAGAAGCAGGCGCCATGACCAAGGGCGTGACGCACTACTGCTGGGAGGATTTGCCGCGCGAGCGGGTCACCGACCTGCTCGACCGCCGGCTGATCTGCGGCGATCGCATGATGCTCGCGCATGTGTACCTCAAGAAGGGCTGCATCGTGCCCAAGCATTCGCACGAAAACGAGCAGCTCACTTACGTGCTCGAGGGGTGTCTGCGCTTCTGGATCGGCGAAGACCAGCACGAAGTGGTGGACGTCCACGCCGGGGAAGTCCTCGTCCTGCCCAGCCACGTGCCCCACAAGGCCGAGGCGCTCGAGGACACATTGGACGTGGACGTGTTCTCGCCGCCGCGCCAGGACTGGCTCGACAAGACCGACGATTACCTGCGGCGCAAGTAGATGGACCTCGGGCTCAAGGGCCGTGTGGCGCTGGTCGCCGCGTCGAGCAAGGGGCTGGGGAAAGCGGTGGCGGAGGAGCTCGCCGCGGAGGGCGCCTCGCTGGTGCTCTGCGCCCGGGGAGAGGCCGCTCTCTTGGCCACGGCGGACGCGATTACGAAGGGGTACGACGTGCCGGTGCTCGCGGTAGCGGCTGACGTGGGGAAGTCGGGCGAGGCCGAGCGGGTGGTGCGTGATGGGATCGCGAAGTTCGGCAAGATCGACATCCTGCTCACCAACAGCGGCGGCCCGCCGGCGGGGCCCTTCGAATCCCTCACCAAGGAGGTTTGGGCGGATGCGACCGCACTGGTGCTGGCCAGCGTGGTTGCGTTCTGTCAGGCGGTGGTGCCAGGGATGAAGCAGCGGCGCTGGGGCCGGATCCTCAACGTGTGCTCGATCGCCGCCAAGCAACCGGTGGACAATCTGATGCTCTCCAACAGCATCCGCGCGGCGGTGATCGGCTTTGCGCGCACGCTCGCGAACGAAGTGGCGCCATTCGGGATCACGGTGAACAATCTGCTCCCTGGATTCACGCGCACCGAGCGGATGGTGGAGCTCTCCGCGATCACCGCGAAGAAAGAGGGAATAACGCCCGAGCAGTCGCTGGCGCGCTATGCGGCCACGGTACCGATGGGACGCATGGGCGAACCGAGGGAATTCGCGGCGCTCGCGGCGTTCCTTGCGTCGGAACGGGCGAGTTACCTCACGGGCCAGTCGATCGCCGTGGACGGGGGGTGGATCCGCGGACTGCTCTGACGAGTCTGGCGATTCCGCGCAGGGTGCGGTTCACGGCCTCTTGGCCATCGCGAGTCATGGCGTAATGCACTCGCCGTCGCCCGCCCGGCTCCGGCCGCCGCGCGCCAAGCCGTGAGCGGGCCAGCCCTTTCGCCTCGAGGCGCCGCAGCGTCTTGGCGATCGTCCCCAGGGCCACGGCTCGCCTCGCCTGCACCGAGAGCGTGATCTGGATGGCGCCGCCGTACGCGTTGGCCTCGCCCAGCACGCGCAGGGTGAGGAGCACCAACAACTCGAATTCTCCCAGGGGATCGGACATCTGTGAGGAAGCCGTATTAGTGACGCCGTCACTAATAGGCATTCCAGAAGGAGAGGCGTCACCCCACCTCCGCGACCGGGGTGCGATTCACCGCCGCCTCACTTGGTCCAGATGATGACGGTACAATCTGACCCAGTCGCGTTGAACTGCGGCGGCCGCTCGGCGGCCGACTTGTACACCTCCACCGCCTGGATCTGGCTGGGGTCGAGCCAGCTGATCCCGAACCCGCCGGAAAGTTCCGCCCCGTCGAGGTAGATCGCCATCCTCCCGCCCCCGCGGGGACAAGCAATCGTCTCCTGCCCCCGCCTGGTATAGCGCGGCTTGAGCCCCGCCTGGACCAGCAGATCGATGGTGCGGGTGGGATGGAGCCGGTCGATGTCGGCCTGGGTCAGGAAGGTCGATCGCGGCGCCGCGCTGCTGCGTAGCCGCTCGCCGAAGCCCACCATCTTCCCGAAGTACAACCTTCCCTCCGCCTCCACCATCAGATCGGGGAGCTGGACCGGCGCCTCCGCCATGATCACGCCCAGCCGCAGGGTGTCCCCGCCGTTCAGGGTGGCGTCGAAGGATTCGGGGCGGTAGCCGATGCGGCGCACCAGGAACACCTCGGGGCCGGGCTCCAGCCGGTTGAGGATGAACACCCCGCGAGAGTCGGTGATGGTGGTGAGCTTGTGGCGCATCGCCACGATCTCGGCGTCGACGATCGGGCGCTTGCCGGTGTCCGCGACGATCCCGACCACCAGCGCCGTCGCCTTCTGCTTGGGCGCTGGTGGGCGCAGAGAGCCGGCGGCCCCGCTATGAGAGCGAGGGCAACGCTAACGGCGCGACCCGTCACCTTTCACCTTTCACCGCGTCTCGGCAGCCCCTCCAGCTCCGCCTTCTTCGCTAGCCCCACGTGACGCCCGATTTCCTTTCCACCCTGGAACGCAATCAGCGTCGGAATCCCGCGGATGCCGTAGCGCACCGGGATGCCGGGGTAGCGGTCGGTGTCGAGCTTGAGCACCAGCGCCGAGCCGGCCCGGTCGAACGCCAGCTCGTCCACGATCGGGCGATCACTTTTTGCAGGGCCCGCACCAGTCGGCATAGAAGTTCACCAGGACGGGAACCTCGGAGCCGCGCAGCACGGCGTCGAAGCAGTCCGCGTTGACCGGGAGGGGGCGGTCGAGGTCCACCCGGTTGAGGGTGGCGCAGAAACGGCAGGGTACGGTG
>CAZYPO010000054.1:9447-14705 GCA_964649225.1 uncultured Gemmatimonas sp.
GGGGCGGTCGAGGTCCACCCGGTTGAGGGTGGCGCAGAAACGGCAGGGTACGGTGCCGATCATGAGGTGATATTCTACTACATTCCGGCCCACTGTTAGGATGCCGACCATGAAGCCCTTTCGCGTCGCGACCGCCCTGACGGCCTGCGCCCTGACCGCCGCCCGCGCCCAGACCCCGGCCCCGTTCGCCCAGACCTGGGCCCCCGTCGCCCAGGAGTTTCACGCCGCGCTTACCCGCGAGGGCGTGATCGGCGGAGCGCTCTGGTTCATCCGGGGTGACTCGGTGCTCGCGCGGGAATTCCACGGCCTGGCCGACCAGGAAACCGGCCGCAAGGTCGACGCGAACACCATCTTCCACTGGGCCTCGATCACCAAGACGCTCACCGCGATCGGCATCATGCAACTGCGCGATCGCGGCCGGCTCAGCCTCGACGATCCCATCGTCAAGTATGTGCCCGAGCTCATGGCCGTGCACAACGCTTTCGGGCCGATGGAGGCGATCACGATCCGGCAGCTGCTCAGCCACTCGGCAGGGTTCCGCAATCCGACCTGGCCCTGGGCCGGCGACAAACCGTGGCATCCCTACGAGCCGACCGAGTGGGCCCAGCTCGTGGCCATGATGCCTTATACAGAAATCCTCTTTCCTCCGGGCTCGAAGTACAGTTATTCCAACCCGGGGCTGATTTTCCTGGGGCGGGTGATCGAGAGACTGAGCGGCGACGACTACGAGGTCTACATCGACAAGAACATCCTCAAGCCACTGGGGATGACCCACAGCTATTACGACCTCACACCCTATCACCTCCTGGCCGACCGCTCCAACAATTACGAGGTGGCGGACGGCAAACAGGTGACCAACGGGCTGGACTTCGATACCGGGATCACCACCTCGAACGGCGGCCTCAACGCACCCATCACCGATATGGTGAAGTACTTCGCCTTTCTGCTCGGCAAGGGCCCGGGAGCGAACGGTCCGCTGCCGGTGCTCAAGCGGGCATCCCTGGAGGAGCTCTGGAAGCCGGTGCTCCCCGCCAGCGATTCGGAAGCGATGGGCGATTCGATCGCGCTGAGCTTTTTCGTGAAGCACCAGGAACCCTTCCGCCTGATCGGCCACACCGGCAGTCAACGAGGTTTTCGCGCCTTCTTCTATCTGGAGCTCGGCAGCGGCACTGCCGTGATCGCCGCTACCAACACCGCGGCCGCCAACGAGCGGCCTGGAGTACATCCGGACATCGCTTCCATTCGGGCGGGCGTGCTGGCAGGTTTGGCGCGCGAAGTCTGGCCGATGTTTGAGAAGCGTGACCAGTGAACCTCGATCTCAAGGACCTCCTCGGCCTCCCCGGCGACCGCCGGGATTTTTTCCGGCAGAGCATCGGCCAATGGGGCGAGCGGCTGCTCGAGCAGACCGAGAAGCGGCTGGTGCAGCAGCGCTATTCCCGGCCGCCAGGCGCGCTACCGGAAGTCGCCTTCCTCGCGGCCTGCACCCGCTGCGGGGCGTGCGAGACGGTCTGCCCGCCGCATGCGATTCATCCCGTCCCCACCAGCGGCGGACTCGCGGCCGGGACGCCCGCGATCGACCCGAGCTTCCAGCCCTGTATCGTCTGCGAGGACATGCCGTGCGTGAAAGCCTGCCCGACCGGCGCGCTCACCCTACCTGAGCACGGTTGGGAGGGCTACCGTATGGGATCGCTCGAGTTTTTTCCGGAGCGCTGCGTTACCTACCAGGGCACCTCCTGCCGGGTATGCGTCGACGCCTGCCCGGTCGGCGAGCGGGCGCTGACCCTCGATGAGGGCGGCCACCCGGTGCTCAGGGTGGAGGGCTGTGTGGGTTGCGGCGTTTGCGTGCGCGAGTGCATCACCTCTCCGGCATCCTTCGCATTGCATCTCTCGGAGGCCTGATGGCGGAAGCACCCTATCGCGTGGAAAAACCGTGGGGCTATGAGCTGGTGTGGGCGCGTACCGACCGCTACGCCGCGAAGCTCCTGCACGTGAATGCCGGCCACGTGCTGAGCTGCCAATACCACAACGTCAAAGATGAGACCCTGCACGTCCTCAAGGGCGAGCTGATCCTCCGGCTGGGCGCCGGCGCCGAGCTGGTGGAGCGCCCCTTCCGCGCGGGCGAGTCGGTGCGCATTCGGCCGGGGCTCGTGCATCAGATCGAGGCGGTGGTGGACAGCGATGTACTCGAGGCCTCGACTCCAGAGCTCGATGACCTGGTCCGGATCTCCGATCGCTATGGCAGGAGGTAGCATGCAGGTCATCATTCCCCTCGCGGGCAAGGGCACCCGGCTCCGGCCCCACACCCACCTGGTGCCCAAGCCGATGCTGCGGGTCGCCGGCCGGCCGGTGATGGACTGGGTGATGGACACGCTCCGCGAGCTTCCGGTCACCGAGCTCATCTTCATTACCGGCCATCTCAAGGAGCAGGTCGAGGCCTACGCCACCGGCCGCTATGGAATTCCCTGCCGCTACATCGAGCAGCGGGTGCAGGACGGCACCGCCGGGGCGATCAACCTGGCTCGGCCGTTCGTCACCGGCCCGGTGCTGATTGTTTTCGTCGATACGGTCTTCGAGGCCGACCTCACCCTCATCCACCGGACCGACGCCGACGGAATCATCTGGGCCAAGGAGGTCGAGGACTACCAGCGCTACGGCGTAGTGGTGACCGACCAGGACGGCTTCATGACCCGGATCATCGAGAAGCCGAGCGAACCGATCAGCAAGCTGGCCAACATCGGGCTCTACTACGTCAGGGACGTCGCGGCGCTGTGGCAAGGCATCGATCACGTGCTCACCGCGCCCAAGAACCTGGGCGAGTACTTCCTGACCGACGCGTTCCAGTGGATGATCGAGCGGGGCCGCCGCATCTTCACCGCGGCGGTGAGCGGCTGGTACGACTGCGGCAAGCTGGAGACGCTGCTCGAGACCAACGAGATCCTGCTGCGCAAGGGCGCGGCCCGGCGCGGTGATTTTCCCGGCGTGACCATCCACGATCCGGTGCTGATCGAGGCGGGCGTCACCATCGAGCGCTCGAGCATCGGTCCCAACGTGACGATCGAGGCCGGCAGCGTGATCCGCGACTCCCGGCTGGTGCACGCGATCGTCGGAGCCGATTGCACCCTCACCGGCGCCGAGCTGAGCCAGAGCATGCTCGGCAACAACGTCGAAGTCCGCGACTTCCGCGGCAACGCGAGCCTGGCCGATCACAGCGAGCTCATCGGCCGTCGCTAGTGGCGATCACCGACGAGCTGTGCCGCTCCTTCCTCGATCTCTGGTGGCACTTCGATCCCGCCGCCGCCACGCTGGCCGGGGTGCCCGGCCACGACGGGCGGCTTGGCGCGTTCGACGCCGACTCCATCCGGGAGCATGCCGCCGCCTTCCGCTCCATTGCAGTAGCAGTCGAGGACCTGGAGGTCGAGGAGACCGCCGACGAGATCGACCGCACCGCGCTGCTCGACCACCTGCGCGTCCTGCTGTTCCGCTTCGAGCACGAGCACCCCTACCAGCGTAACCCCGCGCTGTGGCTCGAGCATCTGGCCGCCGCGCTCGAGGGCCTGCTGGCCCGGCCGGCGGGCGATGAGGACGACACCGTGGCTGCGCTTGAGCGGGTCGCCGCGGTCCCGGGCTTCCTCCGCGACGCTCGGAAGACTTTGCGGCAGCCGCCGCGCTTCCTGGTGGAGACCGCGCTCGCGCAGCTCGCCGTCCTGGCTCCGCTGCTCGATGAAGTGGGGGAGCGGTTTGGCGGGCAGGCGACGGCAGTGTGCGAAGCAAAGGCCGCGCTCGATCACATGGTCCCGGCTCTTCAGACGCTGGCCGCCGACCCCAATCCCCACGCGGCCGCGATCGGCGAGGATGAGGTCGACCGCCGCCTCCATTTCGAGCACGCCAGCATCCACAACGCTGCCGAAGTCTGGCGCGGCGCGCTTCGGCTGGCCGCCGAGGCGGAAAGCGAGGTGACCGCCTGCGCGGCGGCGATCGATCCGGAACGGCCCTGGCAGGAGCTCTACCGGCTGCTGCAGGAAGAGAGCGTGGTCTGGAGCCAGCTCTCCGGGGAACTGCTGGAGGCCGTCGAGGCCGCCGGCGATTTCGTGGAATCGCGCGGCGTGAGCGCGAACGCGCCCGCGCTGGAAGTCGCGCAGCTCCCCGCCGCGGCCGCGGTACTCGAGCCCATCGCTTGCTACCGCCCGGCCGGACCTGCCAGCCGGGCCGCGCTGCTGGTGGCGGAGCCGGACCGCATTGCCATCCCATGGCTGGCCGTCCGGCTCGGGGTCCCCGGCGTTCACCTGCACCGCTCGCAGAGCGACGCACTCGGCGGCCTGGTCCGCCGACACATCGCGGCGGCCAGCACTCCATTGGGCTGGGCCCTGTACGCGCAGGAGCTGATGCTCGAGCTCGGGTTCGCCGTGGAGCCGGAGGCGCGCCTGGTGGAGCGGGTCCTCTTCCTGCGCGATGCCCATCTTGCCATCGTGGACCTCGGCCTGCACACCAGGCAGCTCACGCCCGAAGAGGCCGTCGGGCACCTGGTTTCTCGGATTCCGACCGACCGAAGCACGGCTCTGGCCGACGTGCGCCGGCTGGCCTGCCGGCCCACCTCCGCTTGTGCCGCGATCCTCGGACGCCAGGAACTGCGCCGATTGCGCGACGATGTGCGGGAAGCGCGCGGAGACAGCTTCAACCTCGATGACTTTCACAGCGCGCTGTTCACTTACGGTGGGCTTCCGGTGCCGCTGATCCGCTGGGGGATGGGACTGGGTGGCTGAGCCCAAGGACGGCCTGCCCGCGCCCGTCAAAGGGCTTTCCCTGGTCTCGTTGTTCAACGATTTCGCCAGCGAGATGGTGTACCCTGTGCTGCCGGCGTTCATCACCGGCCCGCTGGGCGGGAGCGCGCTGGCACTCGGCGCGCTGGACGGCGCGGCGGACCTCACCGCCGCGCTGCTCAAGTGGGTCAGCGGCCGGCTCGCCGACCGCAGGGGCTGGACCAAGCCGCTGATTCTGGCGGGTTACGGCATCGCGGTCCTGATCCGGCCGGTGATTTCCGCGGCCTCCGCTGCGTGGCAGGTGGTCGGGTTTCGCGTCATCGACCGCATCGGGAAGGGCCTGCGCACCCCGCCGCGCGACGCGGTCATCGCCTCGCTCACCGACAGCACACTTCGCGGCCGCGCCTTCGGCTTCAACCGCGCGATGGATCACCTCGGTGCCGTGTTGGGCTCGCTCGCGGCGTGGGCGCTGCTGCAAGCGCATGTGGGGGTACGCGAGGT
>CAZYPO010000054.1:14805-20183 GCA_964649225.1 uncultured Gemmatimonas sp.
GCGCTCGGAGTGTTCCTGTTATTCGGTCTGGTTGCGGGCCTGAGTGAGCCGGCGGAGCGTGTCGTGGTCGGCAAGCTCGCCCCCATCAGGACCGGGCGGGGCTTCGGTGACTATCAGGCCGTCTCGGGATTCGCCGCGTTGCCCGCAGGGATCGCGTTCGGCAGCGTGTACAAGAGCGCCGGTGGCCCGGCGGCGCTGATGCTCTCGGCGGCCGTGTTGGCAGTGGGGACGTTGCTCTGGCTCTGGGCGGGGCGGAGGCTAGGCCGGCTCACCTAGGCGACAGCTCGGCGTTCAACAACAGCGTGTCGCCCCGCCGCCGTACCGCGCGGCAAGGTACTGATCGTAGTGCTCCCGCTCGGTGAGCAACTTGCAGCCGGGATGATACTCGCGCGCGTGCGCGAGGTAGCGGGCATAATCGGGCATGCCGACGACTTGCTTCAGTGCTGCGCGGAGGCGGGCCCACGTCTTACGCATACGCCGTCTCCACGTACGGGGTCTCTTTCAGCACCGCCGCCTTCCGGCCCCTTGCCACCGCGACCCATTCTTTGATCGACGCGAGGAGGAGTGCCACCACGATCGTCATGAAAACCCCGGCGAGGGCCGCATCGATCCGGTCGTTGAACATCATCCGCGCGCCTTTGGCGGGATCGAGCGCCCCCGCCGCCAGCTTGGCCGCCGTGTCGCGCGCGTGCGCCAGGAACCCCAGCCGCGGGTCGGCCGCGAAAATCTTCTGCCAGCCCGCCGTCAGCGTCACCGCCAGGAGCCAGACCAGCGGAAGCAGCGTCACCCAGGCGTAGCGGGTCTTGCCCGCCTTGATGATGAGCGTGGTGCCGACGCACAGCGCGACGGCGGCGAGCAGCTGATTGCTGATCCCGAAGAGCGGCCAGAGCGAGTTGATTCCGCCCAGCGGATCGAGCACGCCCTGCACCAGGAAATAGCCCCAGGCCACCACGATCAGTCCCGAGGCCAGCAGGTTGCTGGGATACCACGAGGTCCGCCCCAGCGGTGCCCACAGGTGGCCCAGGAATTCCTGCAGCATGAAGCGCCCAACCCTCGTCCCCGCATCCAACGTCGTGAGGATGAAAAGGGCCTCGAACATGATCGCGAAGTGGTACCAGAGTCCCATGAGCTGCTGGCCGAACGCGCCGCTGAAGATGTGGGCCATCCCCACCGCGAGCGACGGCGCGCCGCCGACTCTTCCCAGGAGCGACGTCTCGCCCACCGACGCGGAAAGCGCGGTGAGCTGCTCGGGTGTCACCGTGAACCCCCACTGGCGGATCTGCTCCGCGGCCGATTGGACCGTGCCGCCCAACGCGCCCAGCGGCGCGTTGATCGAGAAGTAGATCCCCGGGTCGAGCGCACACGCGGCGCAGAGCGCCATGATGGCCACGAACGATTCCATCAGCATCCCGCCGTAGCCGATCAGCGGCGCGTCGTCTTCCCGCCGGATCATCTTCGGCGTGGTACCGCTCGAGACCAGGGCGTGGAAGCCGCTGATGGCGCCGCAGGCGATCGTGATGAACGCGAAGGGAAACAGCTTGCCCGCGAAGACGGGACCGGTGCCGTCCACGAACCGGGTGAGCGCAGGCATCCGGAGCGGGGGCAGCACGATCATGATCCCGATCGCGAGCAGCAGGACCGTCCCGATTTTCATGAAGGTGGAGAGGTAATCCCGCGGCGCGAGCAGGAGCCACACCGGCAGCACGCTCGCGATGAAGCCGTAGATCATCAGGCCCCACGCGATGGGGATACCGCCGTGGGTGAACCACGGCGCCAGCGCGGGCGACTGCGCCACGTAGCGGCCGCCCACCAGGGCCAGGATCAGCAGGATGATGCCCCCGATGGTCGCTTCCACGGTTTTGCCGGGTCGGATCATCCGCATCCAGATGCCCATGCCGAGCGCGATGGGAATGGTGCAGAGGATGGAGAAAATGCCCCAGGGGCTGTCCTTGAGGGCGTTGGTCACCACCAGCGCCAGTACCGCGAGCAGGATGATCATGATGGCCAGGATCGCCACCATCGCGAAGAGTCCCGTGATCGGCCCGATCTCCTCTTTTGCCATCTGGCCCAGCGATTTCCCGTTGCGGCGCATCGAGCCAAAGAGGATGACGAAGTCCTGGACCGCGCCGCCCAGCACCACCCCGAACACGATCCAGATGGTACTCGGCAGGTAGCCGAACTGCGCCGCGAGCACCGGGCCCACCAGCGGCCCCGCGCCGGCAATTGCCGCGAAGTGGTGCCCGAACAACACCCAGCGGGTCGTCGGCACGAAGTCGCGACCGTTGTTGAGCCGCTCCGCCGGAGTGGCCCGGCTCGGGTCGATGCCGAGGACTCTTCCCGCGAGGAAACGGGCGTAGAAGCGGTACGCCACCAGATAGGTGCCTACGGCGGCGAGCACCAGCCACGCGGCGCTGATGCTCTCGCCGCGGTGCAGTGCGATCACTCCCCAGGCTGTGGCCCCTACCACGCTCAGCAGAATCCAGAAGAGCCGTCTCATGCTCCCAATGTACGGTGCCGCAAGCGCTTGCTCCATGCCCCGCTGGCTTGCGGCCGTCCGGTGGCTTCCGTAGCTTCGGCCCACCATGCCACCCGCCGGTTACGATCCGCCCTCGTGGCGCACCCCCGCCGCGCGCCCGTCTGGCGCGGTGCTGGAACAGCCGCAGCCGCAAGCGGAGGCGCCGGCGGGATTCCGCGGCAAGGTCGCGATGATCACCGGGGGCGCCACGGGCCTGGGGCGCACCGTCGCGATCGAGTTCGGCAGGCTGGGCTGCAACATCGCCTTCTGTTTCGTGGACCTGCCCGGGCGCGACGTGCGGGAGACCGCGCTGCTCACCGAGACGGCGCTGTCGTCGATGGGGGTCGGCGTGTACGCCGACTGCTGCGACGTCCGGGATCGCGCCCAAGTCGACCGCTTCGTCGAGAAGGTGCGGGGGCGCTTTGAGACCGTCCATTACCTCGTAAACAATGCGGGTGTCGCCAACGACGGTGCCCATTGGCGCCTCACGCCGGCGGAATGGGCGGAAGTCATCGAGACCAATCTCACCGGCGCCTTCAACTGCACCAGCGCGGTCGCGCCGATCTTCCGGGGCCAGCGCTTCGGCAAGATCGTGAGCGTGAGCTCGCACCTGGCGGGGCGGCCCGGCTTCGGGGTGGCCAGCTACGCCGCGAGCAAGGCGGGCCTCGAGGGGCTGACCCGCGCTGTCGCGGTGGAGCTCGGCCCCTGCAACGTGAACGTGAACGCGGTCGCGCCGGGCTTCATTCGCACCGAGCGGTTGCAGCTGCTCCCGCCCGAGGTGATCGACAAGGCGCGCAAGAGCTCCGTGCTCGGCCGCATCGCCGAGCCGGAGGACGTGGCGCGGGTGATCACCTTTCTGTGCTCCGACGAAGCGCGGCACATCACCGGTCAGACCATCGTGGTGGACGGCGGTCTCTCCCTGGAATAGTTCCTGCAGGGCCGGTTAGCTTTGGTCCTACATGTATTGCTCTCTGCGAACCCTCCTGCTCGGCTGGGTCCTCGCGGCACCCCTCGTGTCGCAGCAACAACAGGCCAAGCCTCGAGTCCCCGCCATCCCGCTCGCCGTCGCCGGGCTCGCCGGCCAGGGCGTAGTCGTCCTGCCGCTCACCATGGTGGTCGGTGATCCCCGGGTGCCGGGCACCTCGGGTCCCAAGGCACGCGCCACCCTTATGTTGTGGGCGGATTCGCTCCTGGCGGACGCCCTCGCCGAGCGGGCGCCCGAGGTCACCTGGGTTCTGCCCGCCGTGCTGCGAAACACGGCGCGGCGCGCCCCGGGACTGCTTCCCAGTCCCGACCAGATGGGCCAGTCGGTGATGCGCTCCCCCAGCCTCAAGGATCTTCCCGATCCGATGCGCAATTATGTGCGCCAGCTCCTCGCGCTCTCCGGAGGGGCGCGCTACGCGCTGATCCCCGCCACGCTCTATCTCTCCCCCGCGGGAGGCGATAGCCTCACGGTGCAGCTCGCGGCCGTGCTCGCCGATGGCCGGCTGGGCCGGGTGGTCTGGCGCACCCTCGCGGTCGGGCGGGGCGAGACCGCCGATGCGGCCTACCGTGCCGCGCTCGCGACAATGTTCCCGCCGGATCCCTCCGCCCCATGACGCATGACGTGACCTTGATCCCGGGCGACGGGATCGGGCCCGAAATCACCGAGCAGACCCTGAGGGTGGTGGCGGCCGCCGGCGCCCAGGTGTGCTGGGACGTGCAGCCGGCGGGCATGGCAGCGTTCAACGCCGGCGGGAACCCGCTTCCTCAGGCCACGCTGGACAGCATTCGGCTGCGCAAAGCGGCGCTCAAGGGGCCGCTGACCACACCCGTGGGGGTCGACGCCGGGTTTCGCTCCATCAACGTGGAACTTCGCAAAGCGTTCGACCTCTTCGCCAATCTGCGGCCGGCCGTCACGATTCAGCCGGGCCGTTACGACGGTGTGGACATCGTGATGGTGCGGGAGAACGTCGAAGGGCTCTACTCCGGGGTGGAACACTTCATCAAGGTGGGTGACGATCCCCACGCGGTCGGGGTCTCGCAGGCCATCGTCACCCGCTACGCCTGCGAGCGGGTCATTCGCTACGCGTTCGAGTATGCCGCGCGGCACGGTCGCAAGCTCGTCAGCATCGTCCACAAGGCCAACATTCTCCGAATGGCGAGCGGGTTATTCCTCGAGGTGGGTCGCGCCATCGCGAAGGAGTACGAGGGGAAGCTCGCCGCCAACGAGTACCTCGTCGACAACTGCGCCATGCAGCTCGTGCTCCAGCCGGAGCAGTTCGACGTCATCGTCACCACCAACCTGTTCGGGGATATTCTCAGCGACGAAATCGCCGGGCTGGTGGGCGGGCTCGGGCTCACGCCGGGAGGCAATATCGGGACCTCCGTGGCGATCTTCGAGGCAGTGCACGGCAGCGCGCCCGACATCGCGGGGAAGGGCATCGCGAATCCGGCCGCCCAGATGCTGGCGGCGGCGATGCTGCTGGACCACCTGGGCGACACCGCGGCCGCGCGCCGGGTCAGGGAGGGCATCATCGCGACGATTCGGAACGCCGGGATCCGGACCCGCGACCTCGGCGGGACCGCCAGCACACGGGAATTCGGCGATGCGGTTGTCGCGCGTCTCGCTTGAGCCGCCCGCGCCCTGTGCGCGCTGCGAGCGGCGGCTGCCAGGGGTCAAGTGGGGCGACCTCTGCCCCGATTGCCAGGCCGAGCTCAGGCGGCGTGCAAGGCCGGTCGCCCGGGTCATCTCCCTTATCGCAGCGCTGCTGGTCATTGGATATGCGTGGCTCCGGATCCCCCTGGGGCCAGTCAGCCGCATCTGGGTCGCGGGAATCGCCATCGGCACCATGTTTCTGGTGCGCCGGATCGTGACCCAGAT
>CAZYPO010000055.1:0-20168 GCA_964649225.1 uncultured Gemmatimonas sp.
GGAGGATCCGTCCGGCCATCCGCTCGGGATGGAAGGGCTCCAGCGCGTCGAGCTTTTCTCCGGTGCCGACGTACTTGATCGGCGCGCGGGTTATTCCGTAGATCGAGAGCGCCGCCCCGCCCCGCGCGTCCCCATCCATCTTGGTCAGGATCACACCGGTGATCCCCAGCGCGGCATGGAACCCCTGCGCGATCCGGACTGCGTCCTGCCCGGTCATCCCGTCCGCTACCAGGAGAATCTCGTGCGGGCTCACCGCGGCCTTGAGCCGCTCGAGCTCCGCCATCATCTCCGGGTCGATCTGCAGCCGGCCGGCGGTATCCACCAGCACCGTGCGGGCGCGGGCCTTCCCGGCCGCCTCGATCCCCCGCCTGACCAGCGCGACGACGTCCCGCTCCCCATCGCCCCGGTAGCTTCCCACCTCGGCCTGCCGAGCGAGCGCCTCCAGCTGCTCCGCGGCCGCCGGGCGGTACACATCAGCCGCGACGAGGAACGGGGCCTTCTGCTCGAGCTTGAGCCGCTTGGCCAGCTTGCCCGCGGTGGTGGTCTTGCCGGAACCCTGCAATCCGACGAGCAGCATCACGGTCGGCGGCACGGTCGCATGGACCAGCGGCGCCTGCTTCTCGCCCAGCATCGCGACCAGCTCGTCATAGACGATCTTGACGAGCTGCTGCCCGGGCCGCACCGACTGGACCACCTGCTGCCCGACCGCCTTCTCCTGCACCCGCTCGAGGAATTCGCGGGTCAGCTCGAAGCTCACATCGGCTTCGAGCAGAATGCGCCGGATTTCCCGCAGCCCCTCGCGAACCGCCTCTTCGCTTAAGACCCCACGCCCGGTCAGGCGCTTGAGGGCGTCGGTGAGCTTGCCGGACAGCTCGTCGAACATAAGCCGTGTAAGATAAACGAGTTAGGGCGCGGCTTCAACTGCGGATCGGGCTCACTCCACCCGCCACCTCAGGGTGGCCCTCCGTTGTAGCACCTCCATCCGGACGGCCCAGCCGCAGCCGGGGGTATCGGGGACTCGAGCGCGGCCTTCCTTGAACTCGAACCCCGACACGTCGACTGCGTCGGATGCGCAGGGGTCCTGCTCGGCCAGCAGGAGATTGGGGATTCCCCGGCCGAGGATCAGCTCGAGGTAGAAACCGAAGAATGAGCCCCAGTTGTTGGGGGCGAGACTGATCCCTGCGGGAGCGGTTGCCCGAGACAACTCGCGGAGCCGCTGTAGCCCGAACCCGAGCACATTGGCCTGCAGGACATCGAGGGCCTTGGCCTGGATGTAGGGGCGGTATTGCGCCGCATCGCCCACGCTCTCCCCATCGGCCAGCAGGGTTTGCCGGCCGTGGCCACGAAGCCAGGCCTTGAGCTCGAGATCTTGCGCCAGGTTCTCGGGGAACGGCTCTTCGATCCAGAACAGGGCCTCGTCGGCCTGCTCGAGAAACCGCCTGGTAGTGGCCGGATCGTAACCGTCGTTCGCATCCACCATCAGCCTGACGCCAGGACCGACCGCCCGGCGAACCGCGCGCACCACCTCGATGTCGCGGCGCAAACCGGCTTCCCGCTCCATCCACCGGAATCCCCGTCCGACTTTCAACTTGAAGGCCCGATGGCCCCGCGCGAGGCTGTGCTCCACCTCTTCGACGATGCGGGCCACCCCCCGAGCAGAGAAGGCCGGATCAAGGTCGGAGAAATAGAAGCTGCTGTCGTAGGCCGCGACCCATTCCGGTCCGTTCCCACCAAGCAGGCGCCAGACAGGCTGCTTCAGCAGCTTCCCCACCAGGTCCCAGAGCGGCGCATCATTGTACTGCAGTGGACTCCGCATCCCCTGAGTGACGTCGTAGAAACTCAGCGGATCGCGCCCCAGCAGCTGCCGCGCTTCCGCCTCCGAAGCCCGGCTCTGTCCAAACCCGTCAATCCCTGCATCGGTCTCGATGCGGACCAGGCTGTCCCTCGCGTAGAGGCCGTGGTCCTCGAGCTGGGCGTTCCGCCCCACGTGCTTCCAGCGCGGGAACTCCAGGTAGAAGCGGCTGATCCGAACGATCCTGACCCCGGACGATCCGCTGGGCAGCCACGCCCGCGGCGGCGCCAGCAGGCTGGAGAAGCCGGGGACGCCAGTCGCGAGCGCCGCGCCGGCCAACTCGACAAATCCGCGCCGTGGGATATTCATTGCTGGGTCGAATCCTTTGCCCTTACTACTAGGTCGGACGTCCTATGCGCCGAAGTGTGCGGCTCGTCGGCAAGAATCTGAGCGTGCTGATCGGGTCCCACTTCCTGAATCGCCTCCTGTACGTCGCCCTGGTCGGCATCATCGGCCGGCTGCTCGGAGCGGAGATCCTGGGCGGCTACGCCATCGCGGTCGCGGTCGGCAGCGGGTTTCTGTTCGCCGCGGATTTCGGCCTTTCTCCCTTGCTCGCCCGGGAGGTAGCCGCACGACCCGGGGGAGCCGGCCCCGATTACGCCAGGGCGATGGGCGCCAAGCTCGCTGCCACCGGTCTTGCGCTCCTCATCCTGCTGCTGCTGCTGGCGGTCCTGCCCTACCCGCCCTGGGTGCGCGAGCTATGCGGATGGATGGCCGTCGCCTCACTGATCGAATCGTTCAGCCAGTTGAACAACGCCGTCTGCAGGGCGAGGCAACGGATGGAGCTCGAGGCCATCGCCGCGACCACCCAGTCCGTCGTGGTGGTGGGCGGTTCGACCTTGCTGCTCTTCGCCGGGTTTCCGCCGGTGGCGCTGGGCTGGGCGGCCGTCGCGGGGGCCGCCGCGGAGCTGAGCGTGAGTCTGTGGCTGGTGCGCCGCTTGCTCCGACCGGCGGTCGCTTTCCCCCCGCGCTGGAGCACCGTCCGCGCGGCGAGTCCGTACGCCGTAGCCTCGCTCAATGCGGTGGCCTTTTTTCAAGCCGAGATCCTCGTCCTGTCGCTGCTCGTGAACCAGGAGCAGGTCGGCCAATTTGCGTCCGTCTTCCGCCTGCTGCAGGGAGCGGGTTACCTCGCCATCCTGGCCGGCAGCTCGCTTCTGCCGGCTCTCACAATAGCCCACACCAGGTACAGCCGCGAGCCGTTCCGCGGCATGGGAACCTCGCTGCTCCGAACCGGCTTGCTCGCGAGCGGCGCCGCGGCCGCCCTGACGTGGTCGCTGGCGAGCCCGCTCATGGTGGGAGTGTACGGGTCGGCTTTCGCCGGACTGGCGCCGCTGCTCCGGCTGGGGGCGTGGTATCTCTTTCTCAAGTACCTCTCGGAAACGCTGTCCACCCTGCTCGTCGCAGCAGGCCGGCAGGTCGTGAGCGCGTGGAGTCGAGTGATCGGCGCCGGGATCAGCTGGGTCCTGATCGCGGTGCTCTCACCACGCCTCGGTGTCCTCGGCGCGGTCCTTTCGCTGTTGTTGAGCGAGCTGGTGGTCAGCGGGATGCAAGCGCGGCGGGTCGGCGACCTGGTCCGAGTTGCGAGCCTCTTGCCGACGACCGTGTGGCTGCTCCTCGGACTCGCAGCAACGCTGCTCCTCTGGGTCCTCCTCCAGGAGAACGGGTTCTCGCTGCTGGCCATCGCGATGCCGCCGCTGGCGTTCGGTGGCCTCATGGCGATTTCCGGCCAGCTCAAGCTCGATCTGCCGGTGCCGGTGGACGAGGAGGCGTAAAGGGGTTGCCAAGTCCTTAATTGATTGATTAATTGAACCCGATGAGCACCCCGGATCCGAGTTCGGCCCGCGCGCAGATCCTCGACGCCGCCGAAGAGCTCTTCGCCCGGAGGGGGCTGGGCCCGACCACCATCAAAGCGATCGGCACCGCGGCCCACCTCAACCCCGCGCTGCTCTACTACTACTTCGGCAGCAAGGAAGAGCTCTACCGCGCGGTGCTGCAGCGGGTGATCAGCGGCATGGTGGCCCGCGGCGGGGCCGCCTTCGACGCGGCATCGACCCCCCAAGATGCCATCCGCGCCCTGGTCGCGGCCCAGATGGAGTTCGTGCTCAGCCATCCCCACGCCCCGCGCCTCATGGTCCGCGAAATGATCGACCATGAAGCCCGGCAGGCCGAGGCGATGCTGCTGCAAGTGGCCGCGGCGCTGTTCGAGCGGCTCTGCGGGGTGATCGAGCAGGGACAGCGGGACGGCACCTTCCGCGCCGACGTCGAGCCGCGTTTCGCGGCGATCAGCACCATCGCGCAAGTCGTCTACTTCATCATCGCCCGGCCGGCCATCCGGCTGTTCTTCCGCGAGGGTGCGCGCGGGGTTCCCGAAGCGACCGCGAAGCAGTTTGGCCGCCACGCCGGCGAATTCGCGGTGCACGCGTTGCTCAGCCCGGAGGGCCGTACATGAGGAGTAGGATCGGCTATTGGCTGCTTCCGCTTGCGCTGGCCCGAGGATGTTCCCGCTCCCCGAGCGACGCTTACGAAGCGCGCGGAACGGTCGAGGTCCCGGAGATCGATCTGGCACCTGTGACGGCCGCGAAGGTGTTGACCGTCTGGGTCGACGAAGGCGCCGCGGTGCAGGCCGGAGACACCCTCGCGCTGCTCATGAAAACGGACCTGCCGGCGCTGCTCGCGGGTCAGCAGGCGCGCGTGGCGATGGCGCAGGCGAAGCTGCGCGATCTCGAAGCCGGCTCGCGCCCCCAGGAGATCCGCAAGGCGGAAGCGGACCTCGCGGCGGCGGAGGCGGAGGCGGTCCGTACGGCGAAGGCGCTGGAGCGGGCTCGCGCCCTGCTGGAAGACAATGCGATCGCGAGGCAGCAGTATGACGATGCGGTCGCCGCCGACCGCGTCGCGCGTGAGCGCGTAGCAGCGGCGCGCGAGGCGCTCGGCCTGGCGCGCGCCGGCAGCCGCCCTGAACAGATCCAGGCCGGGCGGGCCGAAGTCTCCACCGCGCGGGCGGCGCTGGAGGAAGGCCGGGCGCACGCGGCGGACCTGGTGCTCACGGCGCCCGTCGCCGGCATCGTGCTGGGCCGCTTCGCCGAACCGGGCGAAGCGCTGGGGCCGAACACCCCGGTGCTCACCGTGGGCGAAACCGGCCGGCCCTACGTTCGCGTATACATCCCACAATCGCTGGTGAGCAGTCTGGCGCTGGGCACCGAGGTGCAGGTGGTGACCCAGGATGGTCGCACCATTCGCGGCCGGGTGGCGGCCATCAACCCGAAGGCGGAGTTCACCCCGCGCGTCGCGCTCACCGAGCAGGAACGGGCCGATCTCATGTTCGGAGTGAAAGTGGAATTCCGGAATCCCGCCGAGGCGCCGCATCCCGGTTTGTGGGTGACGGTGCGCATCAGTCGGGAAGTCGGGAAGTCGGCAAGTCGGGCTGGGGACAGCGCGAGATGAGCGACGCGATCGTCACCCACGGGCTGCGCAAGACTTTTGGCCACCTGGTGGCCGTCGACCACCTCGACCTCACGGTGGCCCGCGGAGAAATCTTCGGGTTGCTGGGCCCCAACGGCAGCGGCAAGACCACCACGATCCGAATGCTCACCGGACTGATGGAGCCCACCGCCGGCAGCGCGCTGGTGGTCGGCATCGACATCGTGAGGACTCCCGAGCTGGTCCGGCGCCGGATCGGCTACATGTCACAGCGGTTCGGGCTCTACGACGATCTCACCGCGCTGGAGAATCTCGAGTTCTACGCCGGGGTGTACGGACTGGTCGGCGCGGAGCGGCGCAGCCGGGTGGCCGCGCAGCTCGAGGAATACCGGCTGGGGCCCCAGGCGCGGCAGCTCGCCGGGACGCTCTCCGGCGGCTGGAAGCACCGGCTGGCGCTCGCCTGCGCCACCACGCACCAGCCTGATCTGGTCTTCCTGGACGAGCCTACGGCCGGGGTCGATCCGCTGTCGCGGCGGCGCTTCTGGGAGCTGATCGGGCAGCGGGCCGCTTCCGGGATGACGGTGCTGGTCACCACGCACTATATGGACGAGGCCGAGCTCTGCCACCGACTCGCGTTTCTCTCGCGCGGGCAGCTGA
This sequence comes from uncultured Gemmatimonas sp., assembly GCA_964649225.1. Taxonomy (GTDB): domain Bacteria; phylum Gemmatimonadota; class Gemmatimonadetes; order Gemmatimonadales; family GWC2-71-9; genus JABFSM01. The sequence goes on from CAZYPO010000055.1 coordinate 5,927, forward strand.
TCGCCATCGGCACACCGAAGGAAATCACCCAGCGCTTCGGGCTCGAGCGGGTCGAGGACGTCTTCATCGCGCTGCAGCAGCGCGGCGAGGGAGCCGCGGCATGAGCTGGAGGGAGCGGATCGCGCGCTGGCCCTTCTGGGCGATGCTCCGCAAGGAGTTCATCCAGATGCGGCGGGACCGGATGTCCCTGGCCATGATGATCGGCATTCCCACCATCCAGCTCGCCTTGTTCGGCTACGCCATCCAGACCGAGGTCCGCCACCTGCCGACGGTGGTACTCGACCAATCCAACTCGCCGGAGAGCCGCCGGCTGGTCCAGGCGATGCTGAACACCGGCAACTTCGACCTGGCCGGCACGGTGGCCGATCGCGAGGAGTTGGCGAAGGCGATCGGCCGGGGCGCGGCCCGAGCGGGGATCGTCATTCCTCCCGACTTCCAGCGCGATCTCAAGCGCGGCCACACGGCCATGGCGCAAGTGGTGATCGACGCGGCCGACCCGCTGGCTTCGTCGGCGGCGATCAGCGGCGCGGGGCTCGCGGGCGCGCAGCGCAGCCAGGCGCTGGCGGCGGCGCGCGGGGTCACCGCCGCGATCGAGGTCCGGGTCCGCCCCTGGTACAACCCGGCGCTCCGCAGCGCGGTGTACATCGTGCCCGGCATCATCGGGGTGCTGCTGTCCATGACGATGATCGTGATCGCGAGCATCGCTATCGTGCGGGAGCGCGAGCGCGGCACGCTGGAGCAGCTGGTCGTCACCCCGATCGGTAAGACCAGCCTCATGCTCGGCAAAATCATCCCGTTCCTGCTGGTGGGCTACGTGCAGATCACGGTGATCCTGTTGCTGGGACGGCTGCTGTTCGACGTGCCGGTCCGCGGGAACGTCGCCACGCTCTATGCCGTGGCCCTCCCGTTCATCGTGGCGAGCCTCGCGATCGGGCTGTTCGTCTCCACCCTGGTACGCACCCAGGCCCAGGCCATGCAGCTCGGCTTCCTCTTCATGCTGCCCAATATTCTGCTCTCCGGGTTCATGTTTCCCCGCGAGGCGATGCCCGAGCCGGCCCAGTGGATCGGGGCCGCGCTCCCGCTCACTTACTTTCTGCGGGTGCTGCGGGGCGTCCTGCTGCGGGGAACCGGCTGGGAGGCCTTCTGGAAAGAGGCGCTGATGCTGGTGGGCTTCTCCATCGTGCTGATCGGGCTGAGCGTGCAACGCTTCCACAAGACCGTCGAGTAGCGCGATGACCGCGCCCAGTCCGTTCGCGCCGCGGCCCGACGACGTCGCGCGTCAAGCGCAGCTCGACGCCATGAAGCACAACGCGACCGGGCTGCTCGTGCTCGCGGTCGCCACCCTCATCGCGGCCGGCATCTTCGAGCCCCGCTATCCCTGGCTGGGGTACCTGCGGGCCACCGCGGAAGCCTCGGTCGTGGGCGGGCTGGCCGACTGGTTCGCGGTGACCGCTCTGTTCCGTCACCCGCTCGGCATCCCGATTCCCCACACGGCGATCATCGGCCGGCAAAAGGACCGCATCGGGCGGATCATCGGCAATTTCGTGCAACAGCATTTTCTGGCCCGGGACGCGGTCTCGGCCAAGCTGCGCGGCATGCACCTCGCCGAGCGGGTGATGGGCTGGCTCAGCCAGCCGGAGAACGGCCAGCGCATCGCGGCGCAGGTCGCCAGCGGCCTGGCCAAGACGCTGGAGGCGCTGCCCGACGAAAAGATCCGGGAGCTGATCCAGCAAAGCGCGGTGGACCGCATCCGGGCGACCCGGGTGGCACCCGTGTTAGGCAAGACGCTCGCTTTGGTCGTCGCCGGAGACCGCCACCAGGAGCTGCTCAACCAGACGATCCGGCTCGCGGCGCAAGCGATCACGGAAAATCGGGCCCTGATCCGGCAACGGGTCAAGGCCGCCAGCCCGTGGTGGGTACCGGGCGTGGTGGATGATCGGATCTATCAGCGCGTCGTCGCGGCGACCGAACAGCTGCTGCACGACATCAGCGCCGACCCAAACCATCCGGTGCGGGCCAAGTTCAATCAGGCGCTCAAGGACTTCGTGGAGCGGCTACAACATTCCCCGGAGGCCGGCGCGCGCGCCGAAGCGCTCAAGGAGGAGTGGCTTTCGGAAGCCGCGATCGCCGAGTTCACCTCCTGGATCTGGGACTCGACCCGCAAGGCGGTGACCGGGTACGCCACCCGTAGCGAGGGCAGCGAGCCCGGCCCGCTGGCGCGGGGCTTGAGCGCGTTCGGGAGGACGCTGCTGGAGAATCGGGAGCAGCTCGAGGAGCTGGAAGAATTCGGGATCGGGCTGATCGTGGACGTCATCGAGCAGCACCGCCACGAGGTGGCGGACCTGATCGCACAGACGGTGGCGCGCTGGGACGCGGAGGCCACCTCGCGGCGCATGGAGCTGGCGGTGGGGCGCGATCTGCAGTTTGTGCGGATCAACGGGACGCTGGTGGGCGGGCTGGTGGGGCTGTTGATCTACGCGGTGCCGAGGTTGTTCCGGTAGGTTCCTTCCCTTCACGGTACTCCATGCTCTCGCTCTACCGACCCGGGGTCGGAACCCCCCCGCTGAGCACGGGTCGCATGCGACACCACCGTTTGGCCGCATCGGCCCCCCCCGCCGATTACGGCTGCAGCACCTCGAGCTTGCGCCGGGCTGCCTCGGCCCGCGCCCGATACGGCGGGTCTCCGTTCTTCCACGCCGCGGCCACCTTGCGGTAATGAACCACCGCGCTATCCGGCTGCCCCGCCGCCTCGAATCCACGGGCCAGCCAGTCGTGCACTTCGGTGCGGGTGAGGTAGTAACCCGGCCCATCCGACGATCCGGCTAACGCTTCCCGGAGGATCCGTATCGCCTCGTGTGGTTTGCCGAGCGCCAGGAACGCGCGAGCCAGCTCGAGGTTCGTGCGGGTGTAGCCAAGCGTGGGTGAGTAGATGGCGGCCCGAAATTCCTCGGCGGCGCGTGCCGGTTGACCCCGCGCTTGCCAGAGCAGACCCCGCACGTGATGGGGGAGGTGCCAATCAAGGCCGTAGGCACTGAGCCGCGCGGCGCGTTCGATGCTGTCAGCCAGCGCCGGCAGTCGTTGGGTATCTCCGACCGCCGCCCACGCCGTTGCCGCCTGCACTCCATAGCGCGAGGTGTACCCCGGATCAGAGGGATCGTTGGGGTGAACCCGCATGAGCGCTTGGAACCGGCGCGCCGCCTCGCGGAAGCGGCCGAGCTCGAAAAGCAGCTGTCCCTCTACGTATTCCCAAGGATCTGGTGTCCGGCCCTCCGCTACCCGGAATTGCTTCGTCTGCTCCGCCAGGGCGAGCGACTCGCTGATGCGGCCCTGATGGCGTAGCGTGGTCACCAGCCACCAGTTCGCTTCCTGGTCACGCTCGTCGAAGCGCGACCGGTCGCGCAGCAATCTTTCGGCCACAGGATAGTCCTCCCCTTGGATCACCGCGCTCTCAAACAGCACGGCGGGCATCGTCTCCGGGTGCTCGTAGAACTGCGACCGCCCTGGCTGAAGCTGAGTCGCCCTGCTCAGCGCCTCGACTGCCTCGTCGCTTCGCCCACGCCAAGACAACGCGCCGGCAAGCATCAGCCAGGGCGATGCCGATTTCGGTTGGTGCCGGATCCACTCGCGCGCGACGCGTTCAACGGCCGGAAAGGAGTCGCTCCCCATAGCGGCGTACGCGGTGAGCAACGTGGCATACGCGTCGCAGGCGCGGCAGACCGCCGTCTTTCCCTGGAGGCTCTGGGAGTCCATGGCGATGACGCGCCGTGCGTAGGGCAGCGCCCCGACGAAATCACCGGCGACGATGCGCACCCTCGCCACGGCGAGGGGGCCGTCCGGCTCGTTCGGGAAGCGGAGCGCCAACGACTCGGCGACCGCTGCTCGCACCGGGTACTCGGAGTGGCGCGCGTACTCGATGATGAGGCGGTCCCGCTCCGGCGCACGCTCCGCCAGCTGCTCCGCCCTAACGAGCAGCATGAACTGCGAGTCGGTGCGAAAGGGCGCTATGCTCCTCGCCGCGTAGTAGGCTGCCATGGCGAAGGTCGAGTCTTCCGCCAACGCGGCCGAGAAGAGCTGATACGCTCCCCGCCACTCGCCGCGATAGAAGGCGCGCAGCCCTTCCTCATAGAACCGCCGAGCGACGAGCGAGCCACTGGCGGCCGCGGCGAGCGGCGTGCCGGGCGCCGCCAGTGCGAACGTCCCGGCAAGCATGGCAGTGACCCGGTCCGCGAGTTCGAAGGCGTCCCCCCCATCCCCGGTATAGGCTTCACGGACCGCACCGTCGCTGGTATTCACGCGTCGAAGATCCAACCGAAGCGCGCCACCCGGGCGCCGGTAGAGCACTCCTTCGATCAGTTCCACGGCGCCGGCGCGGCGGGCCGCTTCGGCAAAGGATTGCTGGGTGAGCTGCTTGGCCCCGAGCTGTCCCTGAATCTCGTATAGACGCGTGTCGCTGACGACCGAGAGTCCGCGCACGCGGGCCAGATCGGTCGCGAGCAATCCTGGCAGGATGCGGGCCGTCTCGGCCGTGCTGTCGCCGCCTTGATTCTGAATGAATCCGACTGCGATGATGCGCGGCGGCGTGGTGGTGGACCGGCGCGCCTGGAAAAACGCGACTCCCACGACTAACACCGCGACGCCGGCGAGCGCGACCACGGCCATACGCCACCGACCTGTCCGAGCGGTGGTCAATGCGATTGGGGCGGCTTCCGGCCCGGGTGGGATCGACGCGACAGGACTGGCTTCCGGCGGCGTTGACGGCACTTGTTTCGGAGAAACGACCTTCTCCCGGGACCGCACGGCTTCAATCAGTTCGCGGGTTTCCGCGGCCGGCTCCACCCCGAACTCGCTCCGCAGCCGCCGTGCGAATTCGTCGTAGGCGCGCAGCGCACCCTTGCGATCGCCCAGCCGGTCGAGCAGCGAGACGAGCCGCCGAAATCCGGTCTCGTCGTCCGGCGCGAACTGCACCGCCTGACGGGCCCGATGCGCCGCCTCCACGCCGTTGCCCCCGCCTTCTGCTGCCTCGGCGAGCGCCCAGGCAGCGCGCGCGGCGCGCGCGCGAAGGCGCTGCCGCTCGCGGTCGAGCCACTGCTCGAATTCCGGCGCGATGTCATCGGCGTGGAAGCCAGCCAAGAGGTCGCCTCGATACAGGTCGAGTGCATCGACCAGGCGGGCGTCCTCCAGAGCGTGTTCGAATTCCAGAGCATCACAGCGCAGCGCTCCCGAGGCGAGCTCGAGCTCCTCGCCGCTCCGGCTCGAGATCACCTCAGTGCCGAGCGAGGTTCGCAGAAAATGGACGGCTTGACGGAGGGCCAGCCGCGCGTGCTCCTCATCGAGCTCAGGCCAGAATAGCGCCAGGAGGGATTCGCGCTGCTGGGTGGCGTGGGTGAGGGCGAGGTACGCGAGGAGCGCCAAGCGCTTGGGCTGGGCCAGGACCCGACCGATCTCGCAGCCCGCGGCGTCGCGAAGATCCAGGGCCCCCAACACTCGCAGCTCGATCATTCAACCACCGCGCAAATGGGCGCCGTTACTTGCCAGGTAACACGTAGTGTGCGGACCAGATAACTGCGGCGCCCTAACGTGTTAAGAGTACGCGTCTTGGAACCGAGACGCCAATTGGGAGGATTCGAAATGATCCGTGATCCGCGCTGGCGCCGCCGCGCCGTGATTCTCTTCGCCACGACCGTCGCGGCCACGCAGGCCTGCAGTACCGGGGGGGATGATGTCGGAACGAATCCGACACCGTCGATCACCCTCAGCATCAATCCGACGAGCGCCACGGTGGAGCAGGGTGGGTCGGTGGCCGTAACAGCGACACTCACCGGTAGCGGCGGCTTCACGGGCGCCGGAGCGACGTTCACCCTGACGGGTGCGCCGGGCGGCATCACTTTCAGTGTCTCCAGGTTCCAGACCAGTGGCTCGATCACGACCGCGACAATGACGACATCCGTAGCAGCCACGGTCCCACCCGGAACGTACACTATCAACCTGACCGGAAGTGGGACCGGCGTAAGCGCGGTGTCGGCCTCCTTCGAGCTCACCGTGCCCGTACCGTCGATCACCCTCAGCATCAATCCGACGAGCGCCACCGTGGCGCAGAGTGGGTCGGTGGCTATCGGAGCAACACTCACCGGCAGCGGCGGCTTCACGGGTGCCGGAGCGACGTTCGCCCTGACCGGTGCGCCCGGCGGCGTCACTTTCGCGGTCTCCAACCTCCAGACCAGTGGCCCGGTCACGACCGCGACGGTAACGACGTCCGTGGCAGCCACGGTCCCACCCGGAACGTACGCCCTGGACCTCACCGGGAGTGGGACCGGCGTGAGCCCGGTGTCGGCCTCGTTCGCGCTTACCGTAGTCGGGGTCGGCTTCACGCTTTCGGTGAACCCCGAGACGCTGACAACGTGCGAGGGCTGCGGCGCTGTGACAGCCACCATCACCATCAGCAGAATCAGCGGCTTTACGGGAAGTGTGCTGTTGTCTGTCAGCAGCCCCGTCGGCCAAGGTGGCGGCTTCACGACGGTGCTCAATCCCACGAGCACGACCGGGAACAGCTCGATACTGACCGTGACCACGAGCGCGGCGCCGGGCAACTACACCCTCACGATCACCGGCACGGCGCCGGGATCTGTGACTCAGACCGCCACCATCGCGGTGACCGTACAGTAGCCGGCGACAGCGGCTTGGGTGTAAAGGAGCTACGACCGCAGCACGACGACGGGGTCGACGGAGGCCGCGTGACGCGGCCGACCACCGCGCGCAGCACGCCGGCCGGGGCGGCGCCGAGCGCCATGCGGATGCCGATCTCCCTGGTCTGCAAGGTCACGGTGTACGACATCACCCCGTAGATCCCGACCGCGGCTAGGAGCAGCGCGGTCATCCCGAACGCCGAAACCAGCGCCGTGTTGAAGCGCTGGGAAGCGTAGCTGCCGCAGCCTGCCGGTCATGGTGCCCGAGCCCAGGCCGGGGCCATCGAGTCGGATCGCGGGGTCGACTTGGCGACTAGGAGGAGCGGTTCGGGTGCGCCGGCGGTACGCGCGACGACGCTCCCTGGGAGGGGATACCAGGATAGCCACCGAGTCGAAGGAGTCAACACGCTTCCGCTGCCGGGCCGCCGGTGGCGTTCCGAGCGTAGACCTCGATCTGCCAGGTCCAGGTCGACGCTGCCCGGATCCGGGTGAGTCCGTGGCGCTGCAGCAGGTCCGCCATCGGCCGGGCGGGATGTACGTAGGCCCGAAAGGGGTCGCGCCGGAACCACCGCCAGAGGTTTTCCGCCCAGAGGGCGAGCCGAACCGTCCAGCGGTCCCTGGGGTAGGACATTGCCAGCACGCAGCGGGTGTGGGCAGCGGCCTGCTCGAGCAGGGGGATGTATGCCGGATAGCAGCACACGACGCGGTCGAGGGTGACGAGGTCCGCCGAGGGGATGGTCGGGGCGATGCTAACGAAATCGGCCTGCACCCACTCAATCCGGTGGGCAACCTCCTGCCGCTGCGCTTCTTCGGCACTCACAGCGAGCGCTGCACCGGACATGTCCACACAGATTGCTTGATGGACCCCCCCCTTGAGCAAGCCGAAGGTGAGGGCTCCAATCCCGGAGCCGATGTCGAGCACCGTTTCTGGAGGCGGGTCGATGTGGACGAGCGCGCCAAGCAGTTCTCGAGTGGTCGTCGCGGGACCGACTCGGCGGTAGGTCGCGAGCTCGGTGCGCACCCGGCGCTGGTTGAAATGTCGGGCGGTAGAGTCGCTCAGCGAAGCGCAAGCGCAGCCCATCGCTACGGGCGTGAGTGGTGCGCTTGTGCCTTGGCCGTGATGAACCCGCCCGACGTGAGAACGGTCGCCCCCCTGGTGTGGACGGAATCCCCCATCCCGAGGATCAAGGCTCCCGATAGGACGGTCACGTGTTCGTCGGTCGGATGAAAATGCGGCCGGATGACATAGCCCGCGGGCATCGCGAGGCGGACGGTATAGACGCCGGCCTGGCCAAGATCACCTTGGAGCACGGCAAAGCGAGCCCCAGCAGGGAAGAAAGGCGGAGCTGGCCCCCACGTGAGGGCGGGGGGAGGGGTTTGAGCCCGCGCGGTAGTAGCGAAGACAAACGCGAATAGGGTAAGGGAGGCGACGCGCATGGGAAACCTCCACAACAGGCGAACGGTGGACGCGCTCAACGGGAGCGGCGTGCGTCCAACCAAGTTCTCACCGGAGCGTGGCCCAATCAAGGAGGCTCCGAGGGGATGCTCCGCCGACGTGGTCGCTCGATGTTAACGGGCACCTTCACCGGAGATCTCTTGACGCGGGCGGGCACGTTTATTAACGGTACAGTCTACCGTGGCGCAGTGGATCCCGATGCCACCACCAAGTGGTGGGAGGGGGTGGACCTCGTATTCGCGTAACTGAGTTGAGCCGATTCTGCCTCGCGCTGTGCCTCGCAGCCGCCTGCGGGCGCCGGGATTCGGCGCGCCAGGCGGCTTCGAGCGTCGCGGCGGCAGACACCGGGGCCAAGATCGACTCCATCCTTCCGATGGCCGAGTCTCTGCGCCGCTTCCGCGCGGGCCTCAGCGAGCCCGAACGCCTCGAAGGCGGCGCGATCAGCCGGGAGGCGCTGGCCCGGGACTTCCTTTCCGCCGTTGCCAGCCAGGACACGGTGGCTCTCGCGGGACTGCGGGTGTCGCGCGCCGAGTTTGCCTGGCTGGTCTTTCCCCAGCACATCTATTCCCAGCCGCCCAACGAGCTGGATCCGGCGATCTTCTGGCTGCAGCTCAGCGCCGAGGGCGACAAGGGACTGCAGCGGACGCTGCAGCGCTTTGGCGCTCACACGCTGGGCTTCCGGGGCCTGCAATGCCAGCGCGACACCGTGCAGGTCAGGCCGGGGCGGGCGGCGATCTGGTCGTCCTGTAAGGTGCGCTACCGGGATGGCACGAAGGTGGAGACCCGTAGACTGTTTGGATCGATCGTGGAGCGGGATGGCCGGGCAAAGCTGCTCAGCCTGGCCAATGACTTGTGAGCGTTCCGGACCGATGGACCGTCCCCCGGCGCCCGCAGCTCCAGACCCCCTAGCCTTGGTCGTGTGCCTGGCGTAAGCCTTTGATGTCAATTTTGTCCATTTGAAGCATGGCCTGCATGACATTTTTTGCTTTCACAGGATCCTTGTCTTGCAACAGCTCGCCTAACGCGGAGGGAATGATCTGCCAGGACAGCCCATATTTGTCTTTGAGCCAGCCGCAGCGTTGTTTTTCTCCGCCTTCAGACAGCTTCTCCCACAGCCCGTCTACTTCTTGCTGCGTCATACAGTTCACAAAGAACGATATGGCCGGCGTGAAGCTGAATTGCGGGCCGCCGTTGAGTGCGACGAATTCTTGTCCATCGAGTTGGAAGGTCGCGGTCATGACCGACCCTTTCGGTCCTGGCCCCCCTTCTCCATAGCGGCTCACGCTCACAATCTTTGAATTCTTGAAAATAGAAACATAGAAATTCATCGCCTCTTCGGCTTTGCCGTCGAACCACAAGAACGGGGTGATGCTTTGCATCTCGCCTCACACCCCCTTGAGCGCCACTTGAAAGCTGCCCACGTAGCCTGCGCCCTGCTGGGCGACGGCCAGCATGAGCTGTGCTCCTCCCCCGCGAAAGATGCCGTCCGCGCTATTGAGCGTCGTGCGCTGTGGCCGCTCCGCGTAGGGTGGCTGTTGATAGACCCGGTCCGTAAACGCATCATCGAAGTAGAGCTGGGAGGTAAAGTCATAACCTGGGCGCTGCTCCGCGGGGGAACGGACCTTGAAATGGATGTGCACCGTCCGGCCCGCATACCAGCCTGGATAGATCGTGGTAAAGTGCGCGCGACCTTGGGCATCGGTCAGCTGGTACCCTCGCAGGAACTGCTTCCCCTTGGTGTCGAAGCTTGGATCTCGGACGTCAGAGTACACCCCCACGTGGTCGCAGTGCCACACATCGACTTGGGCGCCTGGTACCGGGACACACCCCGCCCCCGCGAGCCTCGAGATGACGAGGGTGAGGTCGAGGGCCGCGCCTGGACGGGCGCTGCCATCGGAGGGATCGGTGCGGAGATCGCTCCGGTGCAGTCGCTCATCAACGAAGTAGGGGCCCTCGGTCTGGGCGGGCCGAACCACGCACCCGGCTGAACCGGCGGCCCCCTGGGCCCAAGACTGGGAGGAGCCCGTCAGGACGCCGATGCCGCCGACGCCGAGCAGGGCCACAACCTGGCGACGGGAGAGCAACTGGCCAATTGGGCGGTCGTCGGAATCCATGGGGACCTCAGGTGAAGGGCAAGCGGAGGGGGAATTCAGCCGGCACCGGGTGCCTCACTCCGCTCGGCGCCGGGGCCACCACCGCCGGACCCGCTCGCAGTAACCCAGGTAGGACGCGCCAAAGGTGGCCCGCAGCGTGGGTTCCTCATACAGCACCACGAACAGATGCGTAACCAACGCGAAAGCGGCACAGTACCCAAGCACCGCCCAGGACTCATAGAACAGGGCCGCCCCGGACAACGCGAGGGCCGCACCAATGTACATCGGGTTGCGAACCAGCCGATACGGACCGACAACCACCAAGCGCCGCGGCGGGTCGAATGGCGCCGGCGTCCCGCGGCCGATCACAATGAAGCTGACGATGCACCACAGTGCCAGGACGGCACCGCTCGCCCCAACAGCCGCCCCGGCGACTTGCGCGACGCCGATGCTGACGGGCCGGACGATCCCGGACCACGCGAGCACGCGGGCCGGCAAGAACACCAGCAAGAAACCGATAAAGAGGGTGGCGTAGGTGATCGCACGAATGAGAACGAACGTGGCAGCCTCCCAACGGCCTGCACCACGCGCACCGCCCGGGCAAGTGCCCGGGCGGCCAGGCCCACGCGACCCCGAAGTTACGGACGGTTGTAGCTGGCGACGTTAATCAGGTTGCTCGACATCAGCACCCGGAGTTTCGCCCGGGCGTCGCCGGCGGCAGTCCGCGCCGCCTCCGAGCCGTAGTGTTTGAGGGTGATCGGGCCGATGCGGGCGCCGAGACTGTCGAGCGCCGCGTAGTTCTTGTAGGTGATCGCGATCCCGAGCTGCCAATCATCGCGCGCACTCGGGTTGAAGTTAGCCATCGTCGAATAGCCGACAATGATCCCCGCCTGCTTCTCCGCCTCCCAGACTGGGATGAGATGAGTCCGGAGGTCCGCGAGCGCCGCCGGCTGCATTCCCTCGGCGAAGCGGTAGAGGCTGACGCGCATGACGACGTTAGTGGCCTTGATGCCGGAGTCCGCAACAGCCTGGGCCCCGGGGGCTTGAGCCGGGGCGGGAGACACTGCGACGACGCTCGCGACCAGCGCGAGCCCAACCAGGGAACGACGGACCATTGTGGAGTCCTTTCGGGAGGATGAGGACGGTGAAAGCCGCGAGTGCGGCAAGGAAGGTACGGCAAAACTGCCGAAGCGCTAGGACCCCGGCCTCAGCAAGCGCGCGTTAGGCTGCATGCGGAGCCGGCTCAGGCTGGCTTGCGGAGCAGGGCGATTTGCCCTCGCCGCCAGGGCTCCAACAGCACGGGTTGGCCGAGCGAAAACAGCACATCGTGATACTCCGGACGCTGGGCATCGTGCAGCACCAGCAGACCTCCTGGCCGCAGGACCATCCAGCCGGCTTGCAAACAGAATCTTCGCGCCCGCCCGTCGACGAGCACCAGGTCAAAGGGAACGCCGAGCGTGGCCGGAAAATCGACATAGCGGGCCAGGAGCGGCCGTTCGATCTCGGCGCGTGCGTCCCACCGCTGGCGCTTCTTGCTGAGGCGCGATCGGGGCGGCAGCGACTCCGCGGCCGGGACGTAGTGCAGCTCGAGACGTGGATCGGGTACCTCTAACCGCACGCGGTCGTACCAGACCCGATCGTGCTCGATGGACACGAAGCGTTTCACGAAGGGACAGTGCTCGAGTATCGCACGAGTGCTCCCACCGCTGCCCCACTCAAGGCAGCACCGCGGGGCCAGAGCGTGGATCGCCGCCAGGAGCTGGGAGAACTCCTCTTCGGCCATGTGCACCGGCAGCGTGCCCCGCTTGGGCATCAGTGACCATCGCTTTCGCCGACGGTCATACTTGCGCTCTAGTGGGTGGCCGCGGATAACCCCAGAGGTAGGTGACATGGCCGGGCGTGGACGGGATCGGGACGCGTCCGGCGTGCCAAGCGTAGGTATTGGGTGCGAGGGCTTCGGTGAGGGTCTCGAGCTCCGGCACGGTGTAGGCACGCAATTGCGAGACGATGCCGTCCCAGAGGCAGGTGAGCGGAACGAGCGGCACGAGATAGGTCCAGAACAATCGATGCCACCGGAAAGGGCGAATGAAGGGAGTCGCGATGGCGACAAAGAGCGGGGTGAAAAGTAAGGGGAGAATCAAGGATACCCTTCGTTCGGGGACCTCAAAGATGCCGATGGGCTGGCCTGCGTCGATGGCATCGCCCAGGACCGCCTTCGCATCGGTCGGCCGGAAGTGATGGAAAGAGTTGAAGATCGTCCGGAATCCGCGCAGCTGCCTGGGGACCTTGCGAGCGTCCACCGGGTCCGCGACGAAGCTGATTTTCCCGCTCGATTCCGCCTCGACGCGCCGAAAGGCAGCCAAGTTTGGAAACCGGTCGGTCAGGGTGACGCGAAGGTCCAGGCCCTGGGCCGCGAGGGCCCGGTGAAGCAGGGGGATCGGGCCACTCCCGCCCGAGCAGAGATCGATGAGGCATTGCGCTTTGGCGGCTCGGACGGCCTCGGCAAGGAGCGCGACGACCGGCCGATCGAGCCGGAAGGTGACTTCCATGAAGTGGAGGTAGTCCGTCGCGAGATCGCGGACCACGCGTGGGAACCAGGCTTGGTCCTCAAGCTCGAATAAGTGGAGTCTTGGGAGTCGCATGGGTGATCGGAAGACCGTCGCGTCCCTCTCAGCGACTCGGCAAGCACAAGGCCGACCCATCGTGTAGAGCAGCACTTGGCGAATGGCGCCGCTGTCCCTCGCGAGTGCCTGCCACCCGGCATCCCAAGGAAATCCCGGACGTGGTCAAGGGCCATGAGGATCATGATGACGCCGCGAATGGTGTTGATCGATTCGAGGCGACGTGGTGCCTGAATCAGCCGAGCGGCGGCGCGAGGGAGGTCGCGAGACGCGCCGCGATTGCACCCAGGGCGCTGGCCCGCGGTGAGCGCCGGTCGAGCTCTCCCCCCTCGAGGTGCTGGACCATGCTCTGACACACCTCCGCGGCCCGGCGCAGCCAGAACTCCTGCACCCAGGTTGGGTCGTCGCTCTTGCCGGCCTCCATCGAAGCCCAGAGCCGCAGGCGCGTTTCGTCGACGGCCCGCTTGAGATCGGCCACGCTCTCGACCGGAAGATCCCCCCGGGCGATCGCCGCTCTGATATCGTCGCAGAGCGTGTGCATCGCACCTACACTTGCATCAGGTGTGCTGGACATCGGACCTCCTTCCCGCTTGACCCCCAAAAGCGGGCCGCACCGCCTCATCAGGATTGCTGCCTTGTATCTAGCGCCTTAATGAGTTTGTAGCCAATCCCCGAATTCTCACCAGGATGGGCCCCAGCGAGGGTCATCCGAGTCACCACGCGGGGACGCCGCGCTGGTCGGCACAATAAATAAGGAAGTCGAAATTGCCCGGCGCGTGGCCGAGCCATCTCAGCAGCAGCGCAACCTGCCCCCGATGATGAACACCATGATTGACTGCGTGCTGCAGCAGCTGTCCTACTGGCATGGAGCGCTGCTCGCCCCGATCATTCACGTATTCAGCATTGCGAGCCAGCGCTTCGTCTTTCAGCTTGGCCAAGAACTCGCGCATGTGCGCCTCGACGCTGTTCCAGGCCTGCCTGAGAGATTCGAGCGTTGGGAAATCATCAGGATTGAGACGCGGGCCCCGCTTCGGGCCGCCGCAACGGTCGAGCCAGCCGGCCTCAGCGCTCAGGATATGAACCATCGTGTTCCTGATGGATCCATAGCTTCCCGCCACAGGCCGCGTGAATTGTTCCGGGGTCAGCTGCGCAATCACCTCAAAGAGTTTTCCGTTGGCCCAGAAGCCATAGTCATACAGAGCTTCCAGATCCTTGCTGGTCATCTGATCCTCGCCTTCATGAGTCACCCCGCATGGCCTCCTACAGTGGGTTCCTACCGCGTCCGCTCCCACCGCCACACCGGTCCGTCCTCAGGGTCAACGACGGTGCCGACCTGCCCGAACCCGCACTTGGCCAGTACCCGGGTCGAGGCGTTGGCCGTCGGGAGGG
>CAZYPO010000056.1:0-1824 GCA_964649225.1 uncultured Gemmatimonas sp.
GCGGGCACCATGGCCTTGAGCGCGATGCCGATCGGCGCGCCGTAATAACCCGCCATCCACTCGGCCGTGCGCAGCAGCGCCGGCGGCAGCGCGGGCTCGGCGTCGGGCGCGGCGAGCACCTCCCGCGCCTCCATGGCCGGCGGCGCGGTGTCGGTGGACACCACGATGCCGACCAGCTCGCGCTTGCGCACCGGGACGACGACCCGCGCCCCCGCCACGACGCGGTCGGCCAGGATATCGGGGACGCGGTAGGTGTAGGGCTCGAAGAGTGGGAGCGGGAGGGCGATCTGGGCGAAGCGTTCGGTCATCGGGCCGAGAGGCCGAGCCCCGGCCCCCCGGCAAGCCGCAGCTGGCCCCGCTCGATCGTGGCCCCGACGTAGGGATCGTGGGCGAGCAGCGCGGCGCCATCGAGATCGCAGACGTCCACCAGCGGGGTGACCTGCGCGGCCGCGGTGATCCCGATCGAGCTCTCGATCATGCAGCCCACCATCACCATCATGTGGTGGGCGCGCGCGATCGCAATCATGCGGATTGCCTCGCGCAAGCTGCCGGTCTTGGCGAGCTTGATGTTGATCCCGTCAACCTTGCCCACCAGCGCCGGGATGTCGGCCGCCACCAGGCAGCTCTCATCGGCGATCACCGGGATGCGCGAGTGCCTGGTCACTTCGGCGAGGCCCTCGAGATCGCCGGGCTCGAGCGGCTGCTCCAGGACCGTGACGCCGAATTCCTCCAGCACCGGCAGCATGCGGATCGCCTGTTTCCGGCTCCAGCCGCAGTTGGCGTCCACCCGGAGCTCCTTGTTGGTCACGTCGCGGATGGCGCGCAGAATGGCGAGATCGTCGCTGGTGCCCAGCTTGATCTTGAGCACCGGATACTCTTCGGCCTCCCCAACCTTCATCCGGATGCGCTCCGGCGTGTCGATCCCGATGGTGAAAGTGGAGATCGGGCACTTCGCGGGGTCGAGCCCGAAGAGCTGGTGCACCGGTAGCCCAAGCCGCTTGCCTGCCAGGTCGTGCAAGGCGGTGGACAGCGCCGCACGCGCGGAATTGTTGCCCTGCAGTGCCAGAGCAAAGCGCGCTTCAGCGTCTTCGAGATGCAGCGGCTCCTCGGGGAGCGCGGTGGCGTAGACCTCGAGGGCCGCGAGGACCGTCTCCGGAGTTTCTCCGTAGAAGCGCTGCGGCGCCGCCTCACCCCAGCCCTCCAGGCCATCGCGATCGACCAGGCGGATCGCCACCGTGCGATAGGTGTCTTGCGAGCCCCGCGCGATGATGAACGGGTGGCGGGTCTTGAGCTCGAGGATGTCGGCTTGCAGGCGGAGGCTAGACAATGGGGATCAGGGGATCAGGGAATCAGGGGGTGGACGGCGGAGTATAGGAGTAGCGGCTGAGTGGGTCAAATCACACCGTGCACCGCCGCCGTCCCGTGACCTCGACGGGGCGAAACCGAAGCCACTTCCGAGCCGGCCACGATACCGGCAACGCGAGGCTCGAATCGCGCCGAGCCGCGCCGATAGCATGACGCTCCCCCAGGCGCACGAAGCTCACGGAGACATCCGGCGCTGCGCTCGTCTCCTCCGAGAGGATGGCGCGAAACTCGGCGTACGGGACCAACAGCCCTCGCCGAGCCAGCCGCTCCAGCCTCGGCGCGCTCGACCCGAGTACCTGCACGAGATCCCGCTGATACCCGAAGACCTGGACGCCCGCTGGGACGAGGAAGTGGTTCGAGCGATCACCCTCCGTCCGGAGGTTGCTGTACATCGAGAAGGCGCGATCGGTTCCCAGGCCCAGGTACGGCGAGAGACCGGAGGCGAGCACCAGCACCGGC
>CAZYPO010000056.1:1924-9296 GCA_964649225.1 uncultured Gemmatimonas sp.
GTACAGGGTCGCGGCGCAGCTAACCTCGGGGGAGAAGAAATCCCGGTTGAGCTTGTGGAACCCGCTCAGCAGGTAGAGCAGCACCAGCGAGGCGCGCGCCGCGGGAAAGAACGCCGCCGGGAGGAGCTGCGCGACCGGCACCCGTGGGGACCGAACCGCCCGGGCCTGCCGCCAGGCGACCGCGATGGCCAGCAGCAGCGCCAGCGAAACGAGGGCGGCGAAATACCAATGATTGTAGACGCCGGGAAGCTGCTGAACCACCGCTCCCACATGGAGCGCGGCCAAGGCGCCGAGGACCGCGACGGACCCGGGTCGGAGCATCGCGGCCCCGGCGGCCACCGTGAGGGCGGCGTCCAGCGGCGAGGCCAGCGCAACACCATAGCCGAGCTGGTGGTAGAGGAGCGCAAAGCCCCAGAGGAAGCCGAAGCGGGGAAGGGTCAAGTGAGGGGGCGCAGCGTCGCGAGCACGCCTTCGGCCACGAGCTCGGGCGCGTAGCCGCCTTCGAGGAGAGCGACGATGGGAGCGTTTGGCCATCCCGACCGGAGCGTCTCGCAAAGCTGGGCGTAGTGCTGCGGCTCCAGCGTGAAGCCGCCCAGCGGATCGCCGCGCATGCTGTCGTAACCGGCGGAAATCAGGATCAGGTCCGGCTCCCAGCCGCGCAGCGCGAGCTCGATCGCCTGGATCAGGTCTCCGACGTACCGCTCCGGCGGAAGTCCCGGAGGGCGCGGCAGGTTGAACACGTTGCCCACGCCCCGCTCGGAGGCGGCGCCGGTGCCCGGATAGAGGGGCCACTGATGCATTGACACGAAGCGGATGGAGGCATCCCGCTCGACCAGCGCCTGGGTGCCGTTGCCGTGGTGCACGTCCCAATCGAGGATGAACACGCGCCGGCGTCCCAGCGCCTGCGCTTCCCGGGCCGCGACGACGGCGTTGGCCAACAGGCAGAAGCCCATGGCCGTTTCCGCCAGCGCGTGATGACCCGGAGGGCGGACGGCCGCGAAGGCATGCCCCTTCCCCTCGCAGGCGTGCCGCACGGCGGCGAGCGCGGCTCCGGCCGCGGCGAGCGCGGCGTCGTAACTGGCCGGGCTGATGACCATGTCTTGTTCGCCCAGGGCGCCGCCGCCACTTTCGGCAAAATCACGCAACAGGTTCAGGTAACGACGAGGATGAACCCGCTCGATGGCCTCGAGCGAGGCCGCCGGGGCCTCGCGAAGTGCGGCGGGATCGACCCGGGAAATCCTCGCCTGCAGCACGCGGAGCCGCTCGGGCGATTCGACGTGGTCGGGCCCGGTGTCGTGATCGAGACAGCGGGCGGATGTGAACACGGCAGGGAGCATCGTCGACCGGAGCTACCTCACCGGGAGCCGGCGCCGCAGCATGACGATCAACCCGCCGTTGGCGGTGACACCGGCATCGGCGAGCGTGCGCCCATTCTCGGCCAGCTCCGCACCCTGGTATTTCACCACGTACTCAGCGGGCGAGCGCCGGATCCGCGAACGGGCCAGCGCCGCGCGTTTGACCTCGGAGACCAGCGTGGCAGGAGAAACCTGGAGAATCGATTCCTCCCAGGTGTCCAGCAGGGTCACCCGCACCGACAGGGACGCGGAGGTCACGCCGCCTGTGCTGGTGGCAGGGTGGAGAGAAAGCGCGCGACCGCCTGATCGAAGAAGAGCGTCGAGGCGCGGACGTGGCTTCCCGTGCCGGCGGGCATCACGGCGAGGGCGATTTCTTGGCCGCCCTGACCCCGCAGGGTGAGAAAGGTCGGGCCTTCCTTTTCGGGATATGCTGCGTTGTTGGGCACCCGTTCGGCGAAGAAGCTCTTGGCGCGATCCAGGATTTCAGCAGCCGGGAGGGACGTGGTGCGTTCGTGCGTCATACCTCAAACCTACTCGGAAAGCCGCTTCGCCTCTACTTCCGCCTGATAGACCGCGGGCCGCCGGAACAGCTCGAGCCACCCACTCTTCTTCTGCAGCACCAGCACCAGCTCTCCGGCCGGGGGCTGCGCGGCGCCGAGCACGACGAGGAAGGCCGGGAGCGCGGCATCCTGCGGAATGGGTACTTCGAGGTCCTGTCCCCTCCAGTGCAGCCGAATCACAGCCGGCAGCGGGGCGACCACGCGCTCGAGGAACACGTCGTCATCCACCTGATACGATCCATCGGGAAGCTTGACACCGTCCCGGTAGAAGAGCGGGTCGAATGGCTCAGCATCCTGCCGGGCATAGTTGGCTTCCGCCGCCCGATCGAACGCTTCAAGCGCGGGGACCCGGGCCTTCCACTCGACGTGATGCCGGACCTCGTGGGTAAGGGTCTCCCACGCCTCGTCGACCCAATCGAATTCGGGGGCATCGCGCGCCAGGGCCTGAAAGGAGCCGTAATAAAGGACTACGCGGCTCTGGACGTAGCGGGGATCGCCCTCTTCGCTGGGGAGCGGAATGCATTCCCCCAGGGTCCAGATTCCCTCTCGCTCCGGGTGTGGCACGGTGCGGGGCGACACGACGACCTCGGCAATGCCCTCGAAGAATTCCGGGGGAATCTGTTCGGACTGGCGCCGAACCATGGCTTCGAAGTCGGAGAGGCGCATGTTAGGGAGCTAGGGAGCTAACCTCTCCCTCACATAACCCGCCACATGATCGAGTCCGATCCGGTCCTGGGCCATGCTGTCGCGGTGGCGAATCGTAACGCTGCGGTCCTCGGCGGTCTGCCCGTCCACAGTAATGCAAAACGGCGTCCCTACTTCGTCCATGCGGCGGTAGCGCCGTCCGATGGCGCCCCCGTCATCGTAGAAGCAGGGGAAGTGCTTCTTCAGGTCGTTGAAGAGGGCCGCGGCCGTCTCCGGCATGGCGTCTTTGTTGACCAGGGGCAGCACCGCCGCCTTGATCGGCGCGATGCCGGGGTGGAAGCCGAGCACCGTGCGGGTTTCGCCCTCCACCTGCTCCTCCCGGAACGCATCGACCAGCAGGGTCAGCGCCACGCGGTCGGCCCCGGCGGAGGTTTCCACGATATTGGGCAGATAGCGGGTATTGGCGGCCTGGTCGAAGTACTCCAGCTTCTTGCCCGATGCCTTCTGATGGTTGCTGAGATCGAAGTCGCCCCGGTTGTGAATCCCTTCGATTTCGTTCCAGCCGAACGGGAACTCGTACTCGATATCGAACGCGGCGCGGGCGTAATGGGCCAGCTCCTTGGCGCCATGCTCGTGCCAGCGCAGCTTGGCGGGATTCAGGCCGATCTCGTGGTGCCAGGCCAGCCGCAGCCCGCGCCAGCGCTCGAACCACTCGGCATCCTCCCCTGGCTTCACGAAGAACTGCATTTCCATCTGCTCGAACTCGCGGGTTCGGAAAATGAAGTTTCCCGGCGTGATCTCGTTGCGGAACGCTTTGCCGATCTGAGCGATGCCGAAGGGAATCTTCTGCCGCGAGCTCTGCAGCACGTTGAGGTAGTTGACGTAGATCCCCTGCGCCGTTTCCGGACGCAGATACACGATCGCGGCCGACTCCTCCACCGGCCCCATGAAGGTCTTGAACATGAGGTTGAACATCCGCGGCTCGGTCAGCTCGCAAGTGGTGTGCTCGCCGGGATGCTTCGAGGGCTTCTGCGGACAATGCGCGTCAGCCAGCTGATCCGCCCGGAAGCGCGCCTTGCAGGTCTTGCAGTCCACCAGCGGATCGCTGAACCCCGCCACGTGGCCCGAGGCCTCCCAGACCCTCGGGTGCATCAGGATCGCGGCGTCCAATCCTTCGATGTCGTCGCGGGCGCGGACCATCGCCTCCCACCAGCGGTCCTTGACGTTCTTCTTGAGCTCGGCGCCGAGCGGACCGTAGTCCCACACCGAGCCCAGCCCGCCGTAGATCTCGGAAGACTGGAAGACGAACCCCCGGCGCTTGCAGAGGGAGACGAGCTTGTCCATGACGGTCAGTGCGGCCATTGAGCCCCTAGCTCCCTACCTCTATGATCTGATCTCTCCGCGTCCCCACGCTCACATAGCGGATCGGGACGTCCGCCAATTGCTCGAGCCGGTCGAGATAGGCCCGCGCTGGTGCAGGGAGGTCCGCGAGCGAGCGGACCGCACTCGTCGGCGAGCGCCAGCCGGGCAGCAGCTCATACTCCGGGCGGGCCCGCCCCAGCATCGCGACCTCGGACGGCATATCGTCGCACCGGTCCCCGTCGACCCGGTAGGCGACCCCGACTGGAATCTGCTCGAAATCGTCCAGCACATCGAGCTTGGTGACCGCAAGGGCCGTCAGTCCATTGACCCTTGCCGCGTAGCGGACCACGGTGGCGTCGAACCATCCGCAACGTCGCGGCCGGCCGGTCACGGCGCCGAATTCCGCGCCGATCCGCCGGAGCCGTTCTTGGTCCGGCTCATCGGCGGCAGTGGGGAGCGGGCCGTTGCCTACCCGCGTGGTGTACGCCTTGACCACGCCGAGCACGCCGTCGATCCGGGTGGGGCCGATGCCGGCGCCGACGGCCGCGCCGCCCGCCGTGGTATTCGAGGAGGTGACATACGGGTAGGTCCCGTGATCGACGTCGAGCAGCGCGCCCTGCGCGCCTTCCAGCAATACCCGGCGCCCCTCACCGAGCGCGCGGTGGAGCACCGCGCCGGCATCCACCACGAGCGGGAGCAGGCGGGGCGCCACGCGCTCCAGCAGCGCCGCATGCTCTTCCAGCGAGGCACGTTCGCTCATGCCGGCCAGCGCGAGCAGACTGTTGGCCCGTTCGACTCCCTCCGCGAGCATCCGCCGCGACTCGACCAGGTCGCGCAACTGGCCCACCCGAATTCCCCGGCGGCCGTACTTGTCCTCATAAGTGGGCCCGATGCCCCGCCCTGTCGTGCCCAACTGCTGCTGTCGTTCCCCCGCCGCGTCGAGCAGCTTATGGAAGGGCAGGACCAGGTGGGCGCGATCGGATACCAGCAGCCGTCCGAAGGTCGCGATGCCACGCCCCGAAAGGCCGTCGAGCTCGTCGAAGAGCGCGAGCGGATCGACGACCACGCCGTTGCCGAGGATGCAGATCGCTTGCGGATTGAGTATGCCGGAGGGGATGAGCCGCAGGATGAATTGCGAATTGCCCACCACGACCGTGTGACCCGCGTTGGCGCCGCCCTGGTAGCGCACCACCACGTCGGCTTGCTCGGCCAGCACGTCGACCAGTTTGCCCTTGCCCTCGTCGCCCCACTGCGCCCCGACGACGACCAGGCAGGAGAGCTCGGGCCCGAACACTACTCCGACGATCCCTTCCTGCCCCTGCCCTTGCGCTCCGCCACGCCGCCGACGGCCTTAGCCGTTTCGGCGGAGATGACACCGGTCGCCGCCAACTCCTCGACGTGCTGCTGGAAGGTCTGCATCCCGCTCTTGCGGTCGGCCATCAGGCCCTTGAGCTCCGACAGGCGCGCCGGATCCTTGAGGCAGTCGCGGACGGCAGGATTGGCGATCAGGATCTCCACCGCCGCCACGCGCCCGGCGCTGTCGACGCGCGGCAGCAGCTGCTGGGCCACGATCGCGAGCACCGCCTCGGAGAAGCGCACCCGCCCGATCTCGCGTTCGTCCAGCGGCAGCATCGAATGCACCAGGGTGACGGCGCTCATCACATCCGACGTGGGCAGGGCGCTCAGCACCAGCCGGCCCGTCTCGGTGGCCTTGATGGCGGTGTCCATGGTTTCCGGGTCGCGCAGATCGCCCACCACGATTACGTCGGGATCCTGACGTAGCGCGGCGCGCAATCCGACGCCCACGGATTCGGTGTCCACGCCGACCTCCCTCTGGGTCATCGAGCAGGAATGGTCGCGATGCAGGAATTCGATCGGATTCTCGATCGTGATGACGTGGCGCTGCTGCCCCTGGTTCATGTGATTCAGCATCGCGGCGATCGTGGAAGTCTTGCCGCTACCTGTCACCCCGGTGATGAGGATGAGGCCCGAGCGATGCTCGGTGAGCCGGGCCAGCACGTCTGGCAGCCCCAACTGCTCGAGGGTAGGGATCGCGAACGGGATCACCCGCATCACGATCATGATGGAAGATCGCTGCCGCATCACGTTGACGCGGAATCGGCCCACGCCCGGCAGGCCCCAGGAGCAGTCGTAGTCCTTGAAGCTGTCGAGCCGGGCGCGGTCCTCATCCGTAGTCATCAGCTTGAGCGCGATGGCCCGGGTCTGCTCCGGCGTGAGCCGCTGCTTGGTGAGCGGGACCAGCTTACCGTCGATCCGCGCGCGGAACAGATCGCCGGCCTTGATGTGGAGATCGGAGGCGCCGCGCTCGACCGCGGCCTTGATGATGCGCTCGATCGGGGCGCTCGCCATCAGGCGGCCTCGAAGAAGCCCATGCGCCGCCTGGCTTCCTGCAGGGTGTCGCGCGCGATCGCCTGCGCCCGCGTTGCGCCGCGCGACAGCACGGCGTCTACCGCGTCCGGCGTGCGCTTGAGCTCCATCGCTCGCGCCCGGATCGGGGCGAGCGTCGCGATCATCGCGTCAGCCAGCCGGCGCTTGCAGTCGAGGCAGCCCCAGCCGGCGCTGCGGCACTTGTCGGCCACCTCGGTGACGGTCTCGGGCGATGAGAAGTACTGGTGCAGCGCGTAGAGGTTGCAGAGCTCCGGAGTGCCCGGGTCCTTGCGGGTGACTCGGGCGGGATCGGTCGCCGCCGGGCGGAGCTTCTCCCAGATGTCCTCGGGCGATTCGAGCAGTCCGATGGTGTTGCCCAGGCTCTTCGACATCTTGGCCTTCCCATCGAGGCCTTTGATCCGGCTGGTGGGAGTCAGCAGCGCCTGCGGCTCGGGAAAGAACGCGGCGTCCTGCGCGTAAGCCGAGTTCCAGCGCCGGGCGATCTCGCGGGTGAACTCGAGGTGCTGCACCTGGTCCTCGCCCACCGGGACCTTGTTGGCCCGATACAGCAGGATGTCGGCGGCCTGAAGAATCGGATAGCACAGCAATCCGGCGGGGATACTCTCCAGCTTCTCGGTCTTATCTTTGAACTGGGTCATGCGCTCGAGCTCACCCAGCGGCGCGAGGGTAGTGAAGAGCCACTCGAGCTCGGCGTGCTCGGGCACGGCGGATTGCACGAAGAGAATCGCGCGCTCGGGGTCGATTCCGGCCGCGAGCAACCCGATCGCCATGTCGCGCGTGCGCGCAGCCAGCGTGGCTACCTCATAGGGAAGGGTGACGGCGTGGAGATCCACGATACAGAAGATGGAGTCGAATTGATCCTGCAGAGCCACCCAGTTGCGGACGGCGCCGAGCCAGTTTCCGATGTGCAAGTCGCCGGTCGGCTGAATCCCTGAGAATATCCGGTCCATTCGGCAAGCTACCTATCCCCGCCATCACTCGCAAGATGAACTCTTCCTTGGACTTACTGCATTTGGCGGCGCGCGCCGCGGAGCAGGCGGG
>CAZYPO010000056.1:9396-20013 GCA_964649225.1 uncultured Gemmatimonas sp.
TGGATGTGAACCGCGAATGCCTCTATGGGGCCGTGCGCGGCAAGGGGGCCTGGCTGGGTGACACCCGGCTCCACGTGTCCACCATCCTCGAGCCCGCGCGGGCCTTGCTGGGCACCGGGTATCCGTTCAAGCAACTCGACCAGCTAGAGCGCTACCTGGCGCAGTTCAGGCGAATTCTCCCGGCAACCAGTGGGGTCCGCAGGGCGGGCTCCGCGGCGCTCGACCTGGCCGACGTCGCCGCGGGGCGGCTGGATGGATTCTGGGAGCTGATGCTGGCGCCCTGGGACAGCAGCGCCGGAATCCTCCTGATTCGCGAGGCGGGAGGGGTGGTGACGGATTTCACCGGCCGGGACGTCGGGGTGGAGCATAGCGCGGTGGTGGCGGGGAATCGCGGGATCCACGCATGGTTGCTGAAACAACTACAGGAGTGAGGAGTCAGGGTGAAGGAGTGCAGAGCGACGTCAGGATCCTGGGCCCCTCCTTCGTCACCGCCACGGTATGCTCGAAGTGCGCCGCGAGCGATCCATCGGCGGTGACCACGGTCCACTTGTCGCCCAGCATCTTGGTCGCGTAGTCGCCGAGCGTGATCATCGGCTCGATTGCGATGGTCATCCCCGCCTGCAGCCGCACGCCGCGCTTGGGCTGGCCATGGTTGGGGACCTGCGGATCTTCGTGCATGCGCTGGCCCACGCCGTGCCCTACCAGCTCGCGTACTACACCGAATCCCGCCGCCTCTGCCACAGTCTGCACCGCGTGGCCGATGTCACCGACGTGGTTCCCGACCCAGGCCTGGGCGATGCCGGCCCTGAGGGCTTCCTGCGTCACGGCCAGGAGCCGCCTGGCGTCCGGCGCGATCTCTCCCACCGGCACGGTGGTGGCGGCGTCGGCGTGGAACCCTTCGAGGTGCACCCCCACGTCCACGCTCACGATGCTGCCTTCCCGAAGCACCCGCTTCGGGGAGGGGATTCCGTGGACGATCTCTTCGTTGATGGAAATGCAAAGACTCTTGGGGAAGCCATAGAGTCCCTTGAAGGAGGGAGTGGCACCCGGATGGCCGCGAATGAAGCGCTCCGCCGCCGCATCGAGCTCTTCGGTCGAAACCCCGGGCCTCACCCGCTTGCTCACCAGCTCGAGTGTGGCCGCGACGATCGCTCCCGCCCGGGCCATGATCTCGATTTCTTTGACGGACTTGAGGGTGACCATGCGAGCTACGGAGCGACCGCCTTGCGTACCCTCTCAGCGATCTCTTCCACCGACCCCACCGCGGCAATCTTCGTAACGCCGCCGCGCTGATCGTACCACGCCAGTACCGGAGCGGTCTGGGTGCGGTACGCTTCCAGCCGCCGCTGCACCGACTCCGGCTCATCGTCGCTGCGACCCTCGATCGCGCGCCGTTTCGCGATCCGGCCGAGGATCTCGCCGTCGCTGACATCGAAGAACAGCACTTTGTCCATCTTGCGGCCCTGCTCGGCCAGGAGTTTCGCCACGCCCTCCGCTTGTGGAATGGTGCGCACCACGCCGTCGAAGATGACCCCGCTGGCCGCGGCCGGCTTCCCCAGCTCCTCCCGCACGATTCCCATGATCAGGTCATCGCGCACCAGGGCGCCGCTGTCGTACACGGCCTTGGCCTCGCGGCCGAGCGGCGTGGCTTTGGCGATGGCGTCGCGGATCAGATCACCAGTGGCGAACTTGGGGATCCCAAGGTGCTGGGAGAGAATGGCACCCTGAGTGCCTTTCCCGGCCCCGGGAGGGCCCAGCAGCAGGATGTCCATCTAGATAAACCGCTGCTGTCTCCCCCTGAACTTCACCCGTCCGGTCTTCATGAAGCTGTCGTACTTCCGCAGCGTGCGGTGCTGCTCCACCTGGGCGATGGTATCCAGCAGCACGCCCACCACGATCAGCACCGAGGTACCGCCGAAGACCGCCTGGAATCCCACTTTGGCGGAGATGATGATGGGCAGGATGGCGATGGCCGCCAGGAACAGCGCACCGGGGAGCGTCACCCGCGCGAGCACCGCGTCGATGTAATCCGCCGTGGCCGCACCGGGCTTCACACCCGGAATGAAGCCGCCCTGCTTCTTGAGGTTTTCGGACAGGTCCACCGAGTTGAAGATGATGGAGGTGTAGAAGTAGCTGAACAGCAGCACCATCACCGCAAAGGTGAGGTTGTAGGGCCAGCCGCCGGGCTGGAAGATGCCGGCGATGTCGGTGAGCAGCGGGTTCTTGGTAAAGTTGGCCAGCGTGCCCGGCACGATGATGATGGTCTGGGCGAAGACGATCGGCATCACCCCCGCGGTGATCAGCCGGATCGGGATGAAGGTCTTCTGACCCTCGCGGATCCGGCCGCGCCCCATGACCTTGCGGGGGATCTGAATGGGGATCCGCCGCGCCGCGATGGTCATCGCGACCACCGCCGCGATGGCCCCGACGGCCACGATCACCAGCAGAACGGCCCCGCCAGTCGAGACCGCACCGGTCTTGATCGATCCGGCCAGCTGAAAGGACGCCGGCCACAAGCGCTCGATGATCGAGACCGCGATGAGCAGGCTCATCCCGTTCCCGATGCCGCGCTCGGTGATCTGCTCGCCCAGCCACATCACGAAGATGGCGCCCGCGGTCAGCGTAAAGACCATGGTGACGCGGGCCGAAAAGCCGGGGTCCATCGCGCCGGGGATGCCCTGGGTAAACAGCGTAAAGGTGTACGCCTGCGAAAACGCGATGAAGATGGTGGCGTAGCGGGTCCACTGGGTCAGCCGCTTCCGCCCCTCTTCGTCCTTCTGCATCTTGCTGACCGTAGGCACCAGGCCCCCGGCCAGCTGGAAGATGATCGAGGCCGAGATGTACGGCATGATGCCGAGCGCGAAGATGGTCGCCCGGTAGAGCCCGCCGCCCAGCGTATCGTAGAGGTTGAAGAAGCCCGCGGCGCCCGAGTTGTTGATGTAGGCCTGGAGCGCGCCGGGGTCCACGCCGGGGGCCACGATGTGCGCGCCGATCCGGTAGATCAACACCGCCAGCAGCGTGAAGGTCAGCTTCCGCTTGAGCTCGTCATCGATGGCTAGAGCCGGAACCTTGGGCGCGGTCACTTAGGCCTCCACCGTCCCGCCGGCCGCTTCGATCTTGGCGCGAGCCTGCGCCGACAGCTTGACTCCCTTGACCGTGTAGGCGCGATCCGCCTCGCCGGTGGCGAGCAGCTTGATGGGCTGCTGCGGCTGGCTCACCAGCCCCGCGGCGTACAGCGTATCGGGGTTGAGCTCGGTGACGCTCAGCTTGCTGAGCTGGTTCAAGTTGACCGCCTGCGCCGTGAGCTTGAACGGATTGGTGAACCCCCGCTTGGGCAGCCGCCGGTACATCGGCATCTGGCCACCCTCGAAGCCGGGGTTGGTCCCGCCGCCGGTACGCGCCTTGTGCCCCTTGTTGCCCTTGCCCGACGTCTTGCCCAGCCCGGAGCCGATGCCCCGGCCCACGCGCTTGCGGGTGCGGTGGCTGCCGCGTGCCGGCTTCAGATTGGACAGCGTGATTTTGTCAGTCATGTAGTCCCCTAGCTCCCTAGCCCCTAGTCCCTATACCGGCGTCACGTCGACGAGATGACGCACTTTGGTCAACATGCCCCGCACCGAGGCGTTGTTCGGCAGCTCCACCGTCATCTGGTGGTGCTGCAGGCCCAGCGCCGCGAGGGTGCGGCGCAGGGTGTCCGGATGTCCGATGCCCGAGCGGATCTGCTTGACCCGGATGCGGCGCGCCTGCTTCTCGCTGGGAATGATCGCGGCGTGATGCGCGGGGCCCTGGCGGCCCACCACGGGATTGCGCCCCATCTCAGGCCCCCTGCCGCGCGCGGTAGGGAATCAGGTCCACCTCGATCTGCCGCTCGCGCGCCGCTTGCCGCACCGACACGAGGGACTGTAGCCCCTGCATTGTCGCCCGGACCATGTTGTGCGGGTTATTGGAGCCCAGACTCTTGGTCAGGATGTCGGTGATGCCGGCGCACTCGAGCACCGCGCGCACCGGCCCGCCGGCGATCACGCCGGTTCCCGTGGCCGCCGGCTTGAGCAGCACCGCGCCCGCGCCGTGCCGGCCGATCACCTCGTGGGGAATGGTCGAGCCGGTGCGCGGCACCTCCACCATGCTGCGCTTGGCCGCTTCCACCGCCTTGCGCACGGCCTCGGACACTTCGTTGGCCTTGCCCGTCGCCAGGCCCACCCGGCCCTTGCCATCGCCCACCGCGACCAGCGCGTTGAACGAGAAGCGGCGTCCGCCCTTCACGACCTTGGCCACCCGATTGATGTCGACCACCTTCTCGACGAATTCGCTCGGAGTCTCGTCGCGCCCGCGGTCGCGGCGCGGCCCGCCGCCTCCGCCCCGGCCGCCCCGGCCACCCCGGTCGCCACCACCGCGCCCGCCCCGACCGCGTTGCCGGGGCGCCGCTTCGGGCGCGGCCGTCGCCGGAGCGCTCTCGGTCCCGGCCTCGACGCCGCCCGGCTCGGCCACGCCTGCTTCTCGCTCAGCCATGCTTACAGCTCCAATCCGCCCTCGCGGGCTCCCTCGGCGACGGCCTGAACCCGCCCGTGATACCGGTAGCCGCCGCGATCGAACACGGTCTTGCTGATGCCGGCCGCTTTGGCCTTCTCCGCCAGCAGTTTCCCGGCCGCTTTGGCCTTGGCCACTTTGCCCTTGCCTTCGAGCGTCAGCCCTTCGCTCGCATCGCTGACCCCCAGCAGGCTCATGCCGCGGTCGTCGTCGACCAGCTGGGCGTAGATGTGCTTGATCGAGCGGAAGACCACCAGCCGCGGCCGCTCCGCGGTTCCGGAGACCCGCTTCCGCACCCGCAAATGCCGGCGATAGCGCCGCTCTTCGCGGGTCTTCGGCGAATGGATCGCGCGCATTTACTTCGCTCCTGTCTTGCCGGCCTTGCGGCGTACTCGCTCGCCCTGGTACCGGATGCCCTTGCCCTTGTACGGCTCGGGCTTCCGGATCTGCCGGAGCTCGGCGGCCACCTGGCCCACGAGCTCCTTGTTGGGTCCGCTGATCCGCACGATGGTGTTGTTCTCGACCGCGAAGCTGATCCCCTCGGGCGCCTTGTAGGGCACCGGGTGGGAGTAGCCCACGATCATCGTGATCCCCGTCTTATTGAGCTCGGCCTTGTAGCCGACGCCCTGGATTTCCAGGGTCTTCTGATAGCCCTTGGTCACACCTTCGACCATGTTGGCGATCAGCGTGCGGGTGAGCCCGTGTAGCGCCTTGTGGCGAGTCTCGTCGCTGGGCCGGCCCACCAGGACCTGGTTGCCCTCTTGCTTGAGCTGCAGCTCGGCGTGCACCGTGCGCGCCAGCTCGCCCTTGGGGCCCTTCACCAGGATCCGCTGGCCCGCGATCTCGACGCTGACGCCCGCCGGTAGCTCGATAGGCTTCTTTCCGATTCGCGACATGGCGCCCCCTACCAGACCAGGGCGAGGAGCTCGCCGCCCAGATTCGCCGCGCGGGCGTCCCGGTCGGACATGAGCCCCTTCGGGGTCGAGACGATGGCCATGCCGAGCCCGTTTCGCACCCGGGGAATCTCGCGCGACTT
The DNA here is from genome assembly GCA_964649225.1 of uncultured Gemmatimonas sp. Classification (GTDB taxonomy): domain Bacteria; phylum Gemmatimonadota; class Gemmatimonadetes; order Gemmatimonadales; family GWC2-71-9; genus JABFSM01. The sequence goes on from CAZYPO010000056.1 coordinate 14,957, forward strand.
GACGTAGCGCCGCAGACCCGGGCTGGAGACCCGCCGCAGCTCGCGAATGACCGGCTGCTCGGCGTGGTACTTGAGATAGAGGCGCAGGATGCCGCGCCCGCCGTCATCGAGCACCTTGAAGTCGGCGACGAAGTGGTTCTCCGTCAGGATCCGCGCCAGCTCCGCCTTGAGCTTGGAACGGGGGATATCGACCCGCCGGTGGCCCGCGGTGCAGGCGTTCCGGATCCGGGTCAGCATGTCCGCCACAGGATCAGTCATGCTCATGCTTGGTTCCCTCTCACCAGCTGGCTTTGCGCACGCCGGGGATATGCCCCTTCAGCGCGAGCTCGCGGAAACAGATCCGGCACAACCCGAACTTCCTGAGCACCGCCCGCACCCGCCCGCAGCGCTGACAACGGCGCACGCGCCGCGTCGAGAACTTCGGGGTGCGCTTGGCGCGCTCGATCCAGCACGTCTTCGCCATCCTCTTAGGCTCCTTGTCCCGCCATCGGTGTCGGGGTCTCTCCCCGGAACGGCCAACCGAACTCCCTCAGCAGTCCCATCGCCAGATCGTCCCGTCGCGCGGTGGTGACCAGCGTGATGTCCATGCCGTGGATCTTCTCCACCCTGTCGTAGTCGATCTCCGGGAAGATCAGCTGTTCCTTGATCCCGAAGGTGTAGTTGCCCCGGCCGTCGAAGCTCCGATTGGGCAGCCCCCGGAAGTCGCGGATCCGCGGCACCGCGAGGGCGATGAACCGGTCGAGAAACTCGTACATCCGCGGGCCGCGGAGCGTTACCCGGACGCCGACGGGAACCCCGGCGCGCAGGCCGAAGTTCGCGATGGCCTTCTTGGCCCGGGTAATCACCGCGCGCTGCCCGCTGATCAGCCCGAGCTCCTCCACCACCGCGTCGAGCTGCTTCGGGTTCTTGGACGCATCGCCCAGGCCCACGTTCAGTACGATTTTCGCGAGCTGGGGGATCTGGTGCGGGTTACTGAGCCCGAACTGCCTGGCCAGCCGCGGCCGGATGGTGCTCACGTAATACGCCTGCAGCCGGGGCGTGCCCTCGCGGACCTTGGGGGCGGCCTCGGTGGCGCTCGCGGCGCCGCCCTTGTCCTTGCCCTTCCCGCCGCCTTTGGGGGCTCCCTTCGGCGGGCCCTTGGGCGCGGCCTTCAGCGCCGCGGGCTTCGCGTCTTTGGTTTGCTCTGCCATAGTTACCGGTTCCTCGGAATCGGCTGTCCCGACCGCACCGCGATCCGCTCCACGGTACCGTCCTTGTCGATGCGCCGGCGGACCCGGGTCGGGGCGCCGCTCTTCGGGTCGACCAGCATCACCTTGGAGTGATGGATCGGCGCCGGAAACTGGACGATGCCCGCCTCGGTATTCTGGGTGGCCTTCTTGTGGCGCTTGACCACGTTCACGCCCTCCAGGGTGACCCGGCCCGTCTTGGGGTTGACCCGCAGCACCCGCGCGCGCTTGCCCTTGTCGTCGCCCGACACCACCTGCACCATGTCACCCTTGGTGACGTGCAGCTTGAGCCGCGGCTTGGGCTGATTCCGCAGCCGGTGCCGCTGCTTGAATACGAGCGGCTTCATCTCAGATGACCTCCGGCGCCAGCGACACGATCTTCATGTATTTCTTTTCCCGGAGCTCGCGCGCCACCGGCCCGAAAATGCGGGTCGCGCGCGGCTCGCCCTGGTCGTCGATCAGCACCGCCGCGTTCTCGTCGAACCGGATATAGGTGCCATCCTTGCGGCGGGTCTCCTTCGCGGTCCGCACGATCACCGCCTTCGCGACGTCGCCCTTCTTGACCTGGCCGGTCGGGATCGCGTCCTTGACGGTGACCACCACGACGTCGCCCAGGCCGGCATAGCGCCGCTTGGACCCGCCGAGGACGCGGATCACCAGCGCCCGCCGGGCGCCGGAATTGTCCGCGATTCTGAGGATCGTCTCCTGCTGCACCATGGCCTGGCTCCCTTACTTGGCTCGCTCGACGATCTCGGCGACGCGCCAGCGAACCGTCTTGGCGATCGGGCGAGTCTCCATGATGCGGACCGTGTCTCCGGCCCGCGCTCCGACCTCGTTGCGCGCTTTCACCGCCTTGCTGCGGGTGACCTGCTTCCCGTAGACCGGGTGCGCGAAGCGCCGCTGCAGCAGCACCGTCACCGTCTTCGTCATCTTGTCGCTGGACACCACCCCCGTCCGGGTTTTGCGTTGCCGGCGGGTCTCGGTGCTCTGCTCACTCATGATCTGGCTCCCTGCTTTTCCCGCAGCATGGTCAGCATCCGCGCGATGTCGCGCCGGATGGCCCGGAACCGCATCGGATTGTCGATCGTCTCGGTGGCCGAGCGGAAGCGCAGCCGGAACGCTTCCTCCCGCGCCTCGCTCAGCTTGCCTTCCAGCTGCTCCAGCGACAATTCGCGCAGCTCACTCGGCTTCGGCTTCGGCATGGCTCACACCTCCGTGCGGCGGACGACGCGGGTCTTGAGCGGCAGCTTGGCGGCCGCCAGGGCGAACGCCTTCTTGGCCAGCTCCTCCGTCACCCCGTCCACCTCGAAGAGGATCCGGGCCGGCTTGACCACCGCGACCCAGCCCTCGGGATTGCCCTTGCCCTTCCCCATCCGGGTTTCGGCCGGCTTCTTGGTGATCGGCTTGTCCGGGAAAATGCGAATCCACACTTTCCCCCCTCGCTTCATTTCGCGCGTCATCGCCACCCGGGAGGCCTCGATCTGCCGGTTGGTGATCCAGCCCGGCTCGAGACACATCAGCCCGTATTCCCCGAAGGCGATGGTATTCCCGCGGGTCGCGATGCCGCGGGTCTTGCCCTTGAAGGTCTTACGGAACTTGACCCGCTTCGGCGCCAGCATCGCTCAGTTCCCCGTGCTGTAGGTGCGCCCGCTCAGGTCCTCGACCACCTCGCCCTTGAAGATCCAGACCTTGATGCCGATGGTGCCGTAGGTGGTCTTGGCGGTGCTGGTGGCGTAATCGATGTCGGCCCGCAGTGTGTGGAGCGGCACCCGGCCCTCGTGGTACCCCTCGGTCCGCGCGATCTCCGCGCCGCCCAGCCGTCCGGACGCCCGGACCTTGATGCCCTGCGCGCCCATTCGCATGGCGCTCTGTAGTGCCCGCTTCATGGCCCGACGGAAGGAGATCCGCTGCTGCAACTGGTGGGCGATGTTGTCGGCCACCAGCTGGGCGGAGGTTTCCGGCCGCTTGATTTCCTCGACGTTGATCGCGGCTTCCTTACCGGTGAGCTGCGCCAGCTCGTCGCGGAGCTTGTCGACCTCGGTGCCCTTCTTGCCGATCACGACGCCGGGCCGGCCGGTGTGGATGGTGACCGTGACCTTCCCCGGCCGCCGCTCCACGTGGATCTCGGCAATGGCCGCGTGGCCCAGCCGGGTGAGCAGGTATTTCCGGATCAGCTCGTCTTCCTTGAGCAGCGCGGGCATGTCCTTGGTGGCGAACCACCGGGACACCCACGGCTTGACGATGCCGAGCCGGAACCCGATCGGATTGGTCTTCTGGCCCATCAGGCCTTCTCCTTCTTGCTCTGCACGTGGATCTCCACGTGGCTGGTGCGCTTCATGATCGGCGTGCCGCGCCCCTGCGCCGCGGGGTGCATCCGCTTGAGCGGCTGCCCGCCGTTGACGATCGCCTTGCTCACGATGAGCTCGTCGACGTCGAACCGCTCTTTGGCGGCCAGGGCCTTCTGCTCCGCGTTGGCCACGGCGCTCTTGAGCGTCTTGGCGATCTGCTTCGCGGCGTGCTTTTTGTTGAACTTCAGGATCGCGTACGCCTGGTTCACGTCCTGGTGGCGGATCAGGTCGATCACCAGCCGCATCTTGCGCGGCGACTGGCGGACGCTCCGCTGAATCGCATGTCCGTTTGTCATGGTCACTCCGGCTTCGCCTTCTTGTCCGCTACCAGCCTGCCGCTGTGCCCCTTGAAGAGCCGAGTCGGGGAGAACTCGCCCAGTTTGTGCCCCACCATGTTCTCGGTCACGTACACCGGCACGAACTTGTTCCCGTTGTGCACCGCGAAGGTATGGCCCACGAACTCCGGGATGATCGTGCTCGCGCGGCTCCAGGTCTTGACCACCCGCTTCTCGTTCTTCGAGTTCAGGATCTGCACCTTGGTGAGCAGCGCCTCCTGGATGAACGGGCCCTTCTTGACGCTCCGTGCCATTATTGCGTCGCCTTCCCGCGCTTGCGGCCGCGGATGATGTGTTGGTTCGAAGCCTTCTTGCGCTTGCGGGTCTTGACGCCCTCCGGTTTGCCCCAGGGCGAAACCGGCGGCCGGCCGCCCGAGCTTTTGCCCTCACCGCCGCCCAGTGGGTGGTCGACCGGGTTCTTGGCCACGCCGCGCACCTTGCCCCGCCGGCCCAGCCAGCGGGTCTTGCCGGCCTTCCCGCGCGAGAGCAGCTCGTGCTCGGCGTTGCCGACCTCACCGATCGTGGCGAGACACTTGGCGTGGACCAGGCGCATCTCGGTGGACTTGAGGCGGAGGGTGACGTAGGCGCCTTCGCGCGCCATCACCTGCGCCTGCTGTCCCGCGCTGCGCGCCAGCTGGCCGCCCTTGCCCACCTTGAGCTCGACGTTGTGCACCGTAGTGCCGAGGGGGATTTCGCCGAGCGGCAGCGCGTTGCCGATCCGGGCGTCGCTGCCTGGCCCGGAGATGACGCTGTCGCCCTGCTTCAGGCCCGCCGGATGCAGGATGTAGCGCTTCTCGCCGTCGGCGTAGACCAGCAGCGCGATGCGGGCGCTCCGATTCGGGTCGTATTCGATCTCGGCGACCCGCGCTGGAATCCCGAACTTCTCGCGCCGGAAGTCGATCTTCCGGTACTGCTGCTTGTGGCCGCCGCCCAGCGCGCGCATGGTCATGTGGCCGAGGTTGTTGCGCCCGCCGGACTTCTTGATCGGCTCGAGCAGCGACTTCTCGGGCGTCGACCGGGTGATCTCGTCGAACCCGGACACCGAGCGAAAGCGGGTCCCGGCCGTCATGGGACGGAATTGCCGGATGCTCATTTCAGCCCTCGAAGATGGGGAGGGACTCGCCCTCCTTGAGGGTGACGATCGCCTT
>CAZYPO010000057.1:0-19194 GCA_964649225.1 uncultured Gemmatimonas sp.
TTCGACCCCCCGGCCATCGCCGCCCGGCAGGGAACCCGCGTGCGGATCCAATTCCTGAACGGGGGCACGCTGCCCCACAACTTCGTTATCGTTCGCAATGAAGACGACATCGATTCGCTGGCGGCGGCGGCGTCCCGAATCGGAGGCGACTTCGTGCCCCACGCGCTCGAGGCCAGGCTGATCGCCTGGACGCCCCTGGCCTCGCCGGGACAGACTGTGGAAGTCACCTTTGTCGTCCCGCCACCTGGCATCTACACCTACGTGTGCCTGATGACCGGGCACGCCAATTCCATGATGGGAACGCTCCGCTCGCTGCGCTAACAGGAGAACGCTCCGTGCCCCAGCTCGTCCGCAGCCTCCATCCCCGCCGCCCGCTCGCCGCGCTGGCCCTCGCGCTCGTCGTCGCCCTGGTCGCTAACCCGCGCCTCGAGGCCCAAGCGGCCAAGAAGGTCCTGACCATTGACGATTACGCCCGCTGGCAGAGCATCGAGAACAGCCGCATCTCCGGCGACGGCAATTGGGTCGCGTATGGCCTCCGCCACGCCAACGCGCTCGACCCGCAGCCGGTGCTGCATGTCCTCCGGCTCGATGCCAACCGGGACCAGGAAATCCCCAACGGCGCCCAGCCGGCCTTCTCCGACGATTCCCGCTGGGTGGCCTACTACATCGACCTCCCCTATGCGGACGCCAAGAAGCTCCGCGACGCCACGAAGCCCGTGACCCGCAAGGCGCAGCTCATGGATCTCGAGAAGGGCACCAAGGAAACCTGGGAGGACATTCAGTCCTTCACCTTTTCGCCCGGCTCCGGTCACCTGCTGCTCAAGCGTCGTCAGCTTGACGCCAAGGCCAAGTTCAAGGGCGTCGACGTCGTTCTCCACAACTTGAAGACCGGCTACGACCAGCTGCTCGGCAGCGCCAACGAAATCGCCTTCAACCGTAAGGGCGAGCTGCTGGCCTACACGGTGGACGCGGCGGAAAAGGACGCCAATGGTCTGTTCCTGGTGGATCTCCGCACCAGCCGCGTGCTCCCCCTCGATGACGACACCAAGATCTACAGCCGCCTCAGCTGGAATGAGGCAGGCACCTCGCTCGCCGTGCTCAAGGGACTGGAAGTCGAGAAGCAGGCCGAGCGGGAGAACGTGCTCCTGGCGTTCCCCGACCTCAACGCCCTTCTCACCGCCTCCGCCGAGGAAGCGCCCGCGCTGCTCGACGCCTCAGCCGCCGGATTCCCCAAAGGCCAGGTGGTGAGCGAGAAGCGCGACTTGCTCTGGAGCGCCGACGGCAGGCTGGTCTTCCTGGGGACCCGCGAGCAGAAGGCCGCCCTCGATACCACCGAGAAAAAGAAGACTACCGATGAGCTGGCCGATGTGGACGTCTGGCACACCAAGGACCCCCGCATCCAGTCGGTCCAGATGGCCCGCGCCGAAGCCGACCGCAACTTCACCTATCGCGCGGCGTTCGATGTCACCGCCCGGAAGTTCATCCCGCTCGCCGATTCCACCCTGCGCGAGCTCGAGCTCACCCTCGACGGCCGCTGGGCCATCGGCCGCGACGACCGGGCCTACATCTCGGACTACAAGCGCCCTTCGGCCGATCTGTATCGGGTCAATACCGCGACCGGTGAGCGGACGCCCATGCTGCACGCCCAGATCACCAACACTTCGACGGGCAGCCACGTCTTCGGCACCTCACCCGACGGGAAGTATTTCCTCTACTGGCGCGACGGCACGTTCCAGGCCTACAACCTGGATGCCGGCAGCTCGACTCCCCTGGTGAAGAACGGCGCGGTCAATTTTGTCGACCTCGAGTTCGACAACCCCGGCCCCAAGCCACCCTACGGCATCTCCACCTGGACCAGGGATGGCAAGGCGATCGTGCTGCTTAACCGCTACGACCTCTGGCTGGTTCCTCTCGACGGTAGCGCGCCCACCAATCTGACCGGTGGTGTAGGTGCCCGGAACGAAATCCGCTTCCGCCGTATCAACACCGAGTCGACCGAGGACATGGGCCCCCGGCAGCGCGCCCAGACGCTCGCCTTTGATCCCTCCAGGCCGATGCTGCTGTCGGCGTACGGCCAGTGGACCAAGAAGTCCGGCTACTACGAGCTGCGCGACGGCAAGCTCACCGAGCTGGTCTACGAGGACGCGGCGTATGGCTTCCCCTCCAAAGCCGCCAAGGCCGACAAGTTCCTCTTCACCCGCGAGACCTTCATCGAGTTCCCTGACCTTCGCATTGCGGGCCCCGGCTTCAAGGACGCGAAGCAGCTCACCAATGCCAACCCGCAACAGGCGGAGTACGCCTGGGGCCGCCGCATCCTCTTCGACTTCACCAACAAGAAAGGCGTACGGCTGCAGGGGATCCTGGCGCTCCCCGACGACTACAAGCCGGGCGAGAAGCGGCCGATGATCGTGACCTTCTACGAGAAGAACTCGCAGAACCTGCACCGCTACCCCGCGCCGTCCTACCTGGGCAGCATGGGCTCGATCCCGATGGAAGCCGTGAGCAAGGGCTACCTCACCATGCTGCCCGATGTCCACTTCAACACCGGGGCCTCCCACAGCGACATGCTGGAGTGCGTGGAGGCCGCGACCCGCAAGGTCATCGTGATGGGCTACGCCGATCCCAGGCACATCGGCATCAACGGCCACAGCTACGGTGGCGAGGGCGTCGCCTTCATCGGTACCCGCTCACGCCTCTTCACGGCCGTCGGGATGGGCGCGGGCGTGACCGACCTCACCTCCGATTTCAACCACAACTGGGGTTGGTCCTACCAGGTGCCCGGTCGCGACGGCTCCAACGGCTACGACTATTACCTCTACAGCCAGGGCCGCGAGGGCACTACTCCCTGGGACAATCCGGAGCTCTATCGCTTCGAATCGGCCATGACCCACGTACGCGAGGTCACCGCCCCCTTCCTGATCATGCACGGCACCGCCGACCCCACCGTCTCCTTCCAGGAAGGGCTCGGCTTCTACAACGCGCTCCGCTTCAACGGCAAGAACGCCACGCTGCTCGCCTATCCGGGCGAGGGACACGGCCTGCGCGGGCTCGCCAATCGACGCGACCTGACCATCCGCTACTTCCAGTTCTTCGATCATTATTTGCGCGGCGCGCCGGCGCCCCGGTGGCTCACCGAGGGGGTGCCCTTCCTGGAGAAGGACCTGCGGCGGGATGCCAGCAAGGAGATCGTACCCCCGAAGCCGAACCCGTAGGCCATGCTCGTGCAGGATTTCCTCGGCCGAGTCGCCATCGTCACCGGTGCGTCCCGCGGTCTTGGGCGGGCGGCCGCGGCGCGCCTCCTTGAGCGCGGCGCCTCAGTCGCCGTCAACGTGCGGAGCGCCGAGCGCGCCCGGACTACCGCCCGTGAGCTGGGTGAGCGCTGCTTCCCCATTCCCGGCGATGTCGCCGCCGCCGGCGTCCCCGAGGAGCTCGTCGCGCTGACGCTCAAGGAATTCGGGCGGGTGGATATCCTGATCAACAACGCGGCGCTGCCCCTCACCACACGATTCGAGCAGATCACCGCCGAGGAGTGGCGCCGCGCGGTCGAGGTCAACCTGACCGCGCCCTTCCTGCTCACCAAAGCGGTGCTGCCATCGATGAAGGCCGAGGGCTATGGCCGCATCGTCAACATCTCCTCCACGGCGGGCCGGATGGTGAGCACCCTCGGTGGCGCCCACTACACCGCGACCAAGACCGGGCTCCTGGGGCTTACCCGCGCGGCGGCCAAGGAGCTCGGCGTCTTCGGCATCACCGTCAACGCCGTGTGCCCCGGCATGATCGACACCGAGCTCACCCGCGAGAGCGCCACGGACGAGCAGCTCGAGCGCATCGCCAAGGGCTATCCCGTCCCCCGTCTTGGCACCGCGCGCGAGGTGGCCGACACCATCTGCTTTGCCGCCTCCGAGGCGGCCGGGTACATCACGGGCGCGGTGTTTGACGTCAACGGCGGCGACCTCATGATGTGAGGCTGAATGAAAGAGAGCACCAGAGTCCTGTTGGCCCTGGGCGCCGGGCTGGCCGGCGGGATAGCCATCGCCGCGTCGGGGAATCCGAAGCTCCTCCATGCGGCCGACGCGATCGCGCCGGTGGGCGTGATCTGGATCAACGCGATCCGGATGACGGTGATTCCGCTGCTGGTGGCGCTCGTCATCACCGGTGTCGCGGGGGCCGCCGACCTCCGCGCCATCGGCCGGGTCGGCGGCCGCACCCTGCTGGTCTTCTTCGCCCTCATTGCCGGCACCGCGCTCGTCATCATGCCCCTGGCGCCGCTGGTCTTTTCCCTGCTGTCCGCAACCGGGGGCGCCCGACCCGCGCTGCCTCCCGGCGCGGCGGAGGCTGCGGGACAGCTGGCGACGAGTGGCCAGGACACCGGGTTAGGCGCCTGGCTCATTTCACTGATCCCCACCAACCCGATCGCCGCCGCGGCCGGCGGCGCGATGCTGCCCTTGATCGTGTTCAGCCTGCTGCTGGCGCTCGCGATTACGCGGAGTGGGGGCGCCACGCGGGAAATCCTGGTCGGATTCTTTCGGGCCCTGAGCGAGGCAATGCTGGTGCTGGTGCGTTGGGTCGTGGCCCTGGCGCCCATCGGAGTGTTCGCGCTGGTGCTGCCCCTCGCGGCCCGGGGTGGCGCCAGCGTGGCGGGAGGAATGGGCTTCTACGTGGTGGTGTACTCGGTGGGCAGCCTCCTGATCACACTGTTGCTCTATCCGGTTGCAGTGCTCTGGGGCCGGGTGCCGCTGCGGAAGTTTGCCCGGGCGGTGCTACCGCCGCAGTTGGTGGCCTTCGCCTCGTCCTCGTCGATCGCCGCCTTGCCGGCCCTGGTCGAAGCGGCGGAGCGCGACTTGGAGCTGCCCGAGCAGGTGAGCGGCTTCGTCCTGCCGCTGGCGGTCTCCACCTTCCACATCGCCGCGCCGGTCTCCTGGACCATCGGAGCGCTCTTCGTCGGATGGTTCTACGGCATTCCGATTGGGATAGCCCAGCTGGCGACGGTGGCGTTTGCTTCGGTGTTCCTGTCCTTCGCGGGGCCCGGCGTGCCGCGGGGGGCATTCCTGATGCTGACGCCGCTCTTCCTGGCCATCGGTTTGCCCGCCGAGGGCATTGGGATTCTGATCGCGGTGGACGCCATACCCGATCTGTTCTCCACCGTGCTCAATGTGACCGGAGATCTGACCGCGGCGGCGATTGTGGCGAGGGGGGCGGAGTAGGAGCGGATGGTGCAATGACCCTGAAAGCCCCGACCTTCGATGACGTGCTCCTCGCCCGGGACACCATCGCGCCCTATCTGCGGCCGACCGCCCTCTATCCGTATAAGGGCCTGAGCGACGCGGTCGGCGCAGAGCTCTGGGTCAAGCACGAAAACCATCAGCCCACTGGCGCGTTCAAGGTGCGCGGCGGCGTCAACTTCATGGCCCACCTGTCCCCGGAGCAGCGGGCGCGCGGGGTCATCACCGCCTCCACCGGCAACCACGGCCAGAGCGTCGCCTTTGCGGCGCGCTTGTTCGGAGTCCGCGCGGTGGTGGCCGTTCCCAATGGCGCCAACCCGGCCAAGGTCGCGAGCATCCGCGACTTCGGCGCCGAGATCAGATTCATCGGCCGCGACTTTGAAGCTTGCCGGAAGTACGTGGAGGAATCCGCCGGGCGGGAAGGGATGCACTACCTCTCCTCGGGTGACGAGCCGCTGCTCATTGCGGGCGTCGCGACCCACACCCTGGAAATCGTCGAGGAGCTGCCCGACGTCGAGGTCATCATCGCGCCGGTCGGCAGTGGCAGCGGCGCCGCCGGGGCCTGTCTGGTCGCCAAGGCGAATAACCCGCGGATCGAGGTCATCGGGGTGCAGGCGGAGGGCGCGCCCGCGGCCTATCAGTCCTGGAAGGAGGGCCGCCGGGTTGAGGTACCCAGCACCACCTTTGCCGACGGATTGGCGACCGGGGCCCCCTTCGACCTGCCCCAGTTCATTCTGCGCCGGGACCTGGACGATTTTATCCTGGTGAGCGACGCGGAGCTCCGCAGCGCGATCCGGCTCCTGATCGAGCAGACCCGCAACCTGGTGGAAGGTGCGGGCGCGGCCGCGCTCGCGGCGGCCTGCAAGCTGCGCGAGCGGCTGCAAGGCAGGCGCGTCGCGCTCATCCTGAGCGGTGGAAACCTGTCCTGGAACGGCTTGCGGGAGTTATTGCGTGACGACGGGCGCTGACTCCGCTCTGCGCCGTACCGCACGCAGCCACATCCGGCGAATCAGCGCACTGCCCGGGTAAATAACCCGCCAATAGCTGGCGAAGGCGCGTCGAGCTCCGGAGTCGGTGGCGTGCACCCGGGTTTCCGTCGTCACGAGGCACCCCGCACCCGCTCGCGGGTCGGGCAACAAGCGGAAGTTCATTGCCGCCACCGCGTAACCCGGCGCGCTGAGCGCCTTGAACGCCGCGGGATCGGCGGGGCGGCCGCCACCCGACGGCTTGACCACCACGGTCCCGACCACTGCTTCGCGAGCGGGGTCATCCGCCAACCAGAGGAAACCGCTCCGCGTCGCGACCTCGAGCAGCGGCATCCGGTCGGGCGCGTTGAGGATGCTTTGCGGTGCCGGCCGCCCCAGTCGCCGGATCCAGGTCAGCAGCCGGAAGAACGTGATCTCCCGCGCGGTCACCGCCTTGAGGGCGCGATAGGATTCCTGGCAGGAGGCGCGAATCCGGATGGCGTGGCGCTCGCTGAACTCATAGGCCGGCACGAATTCGTCGATGCGGGTCTCCACCGTGGCCACCCGGTGCTCCTGCGTGGGCAGCAGGAAAGCGATGGCGACCAGCAGGAGACCGCTGCCCAGCACGGGCAGATACCGCCGCCACCGCACGAAGAGCCCGACCAGGCCCACCAGGGCGATCAGCAGACCGGAGTAGAGCAGAACCGAGGGCATGTTAACGCTTCACCACAACCTCGCGCCCGCCCGCCCTCACTGCTACCCGCGCCTCGAAGCCTCCCGGCCAGCGAATCCACACCCCCGTCGGTGTCCCGGCCAGGCCCAGCACCTGCACCGCGCCGTTCTGTGACCAGTAGCCGGATCCAGCCTGGACCTCACGCACCGGGCCCATGCGGTCTCCATACACGATGCGAATCTGGGCACCGACTGCGTCGGGATTCCCGGGAGGGCCTTGCAGGCGGACGCGAAGCCCCGTTCGGGCCCCGCGATTGCGAAACAGCTGAGTGGCGCCCCCGTTCTGCGAGACCACCAGGTCGAGCCGGCCATCGCCGTCGAAATCCGCGTATGCAGCGCCGCGCTGATCGCCGTAGACGATGAGTCCTGATCGTGCGCCCGCGAGCGGTTGCAGCCCGCCCTTTCCATCCCCGAGCAGCAGAAGGCTTCTCCCCGCGTCGTAGCGCGGAGTTCCCACCGAGGTCGTGGAAAAATTCTGACCGAGGAAGAGGTCTTCGAACCCGTCGCCGTCGAAGTCGGCGATCCCGGCATAGAAAGCGGGGGCCAGCTGGGCCTCAGTGGGAAGCGGCACCGGCTCGAAGCGGCCGCCGCGGTTCAGCAAGATCATGTGGTCCAGCGTGGTGGCGGTCAGGCGGTGCACCTGGCCCGCAAACGGCGCCAGCAGCTGGTCGACGTTGGCATCCGCGTAGGTCGCGAAGGAAGTCACCCGGCTGGCGAGGGAGGGAATCGCGGTGCGGACCCGCTCGTAGCGATCGAGCGGAGCCGGGCCTCGCAGCCGCGGATCTTCTCGTGCGAGGAGCATCTCGTCTTCCCCCCTGGCGCCGAACGGACCGTAATAGAGGAGGAGTGGCCGCGCACTGTCGGCCCGCGCCATCAGGTTCCGCCCCCAGCTCGTCGCGACGAGATCGAGTCGCCCATCGCCGTCGAGATCGCCCGCGGCAAGCCCGTTCCATCGGCTGGGCCAGCGGGACAGTCCCCAGGAATCGGGCGCGGGCGCGAAACGGCCGCCTTGATTAAGCAGCAGCAGGATCGAGCCCCATTCCCGCGCCAGCAGAAGATCCGGATCGCCGTCGCCATCGACGTCCGTGAAGAGCGACGCAGACACCATCCCGATGTCACGCAAACCTTCGCTGTTCGCCGCATCCAGCTCGAAGCGTCCCCCGACGTTGCGAAAGAGCCCGGACGCGGGTGGCTCGGGATAGCGCAGCGGAATGGCCCGCGCCCCCACAAACAGGTCGAGGTCGCCATCCCCGTCATAATCGGCGAGAGATAATGGCCCGATGGAGGACTCGTGTGACGGGATCAGCGGGTCGGGACTGGTTGCGAGCGCGGTGCCCGCGGCGCGGAAGGCGATGACGGCGGGCTGCGCGATCACCTCGGCCACCGAACGCTCCTCCCAGGTCGACACGCCGACGAGGACGCGGACACTCGCGCCCGTGGCAAGTCCGAGGATGCTGGTGAAGTCCTTCTGGGCGACCGGGCCGCGGGCAGCTTCCGGCACCAGCCGCCCGCCCTCGTTGCGATACACCCCAATGCGGCCGCCCTTGCCGGTCCCGATCAAGAGATCCTCGTCGCCGTCGCGATCCAGGTCGAACCACGCGACGCCTGGCCCCAACTGCGAGAGCCCATCAGGGAGCAGGTACTGGCGGTCCCAGTCCCCGAACGCGTTTTCGGTATGGGCATGGCCGTTCAACTGCGCGCTGGCATCTTCGAACAACGGCGCGGCGGCCGGAGCCGCCGATTCCCGACTCCCGCCTCCCGATTCCGAGATCTCGTACAGCCGATTGGGACGCAGACTGTCGAGCGCCGTGCGGCTGCCGTCTCGCCAATCGACGGTGACACGTAATCGCTGCGAAGCACCCGCGGCGAAGCTGGCCAGGTAATCGCTGTGAGCCAGGTAGAGCCCGCCCACCACCACCTCCCGTTGTTGCAGCGGAACCGCGCCGCCGAGCACCCGGATCCTGGCGCCGACCGCCCGCGTATTAGGAGCGTTGCCCGCGAGCCGCACGGCGATGCGCGGCGCCGGTGCGTCATTCCGCAGCAGGAGCGTCGGCGCGCCGAGCCGGTTCACCACCACGTCCAGATCGCCGTCCCCGTCGAGATCCGCCGCGGCCATGGCATGCGAGATATCGTTCTCGGTGCCGAAGCCCCACTGGGTGCTCACATCCTCAAAGGTCAGATCGCCGCGGTTTCGATAGGCGATATTGGCGAGCGGAAGCGGCGGGTACTGGAAGAAATGGCGCTGCCAGGGGACAGCGTCCCAGCCGGCCTGGAGACGCTCCTGGGTATCGGAATCCATCACGTCCCGCACGTGGCCGTTGCTGATGAGGATATCCTGCCAGCCGTCGAGGTCCACGTCCAGGAACATGGTCGACCACGACCAGCCGCTCGCCTGGACCCCTGCGTAGGCCGCCACCTCGGCGAAGCTGCCATCGCCCCGATTGAGAAAGAGCGTATTGCGCTGCTGCTGGAGCTGAACCTCGAGACGGCCCGGCCGCTTGGGGAGCGCAGTGTGGGTCGGCATCTGCGTCGCGAGCCGCCGGGAGTCCTTGCTGAGCATGTCCACTTCAAAGAGATCGGGAAGCCCATCCCCGTTCACGTCGCCCACGTCCGCTCCCATACCCGAGTTGCTGGTCTGCCGCTGGGCGGTCCAGTCGGCAAGACGGAAGCCCCCGTGGCCGTCGTTGATCCAGAGCTGATCGGGATCCTCGAAGTCATTGACGACGTAGAGCTCGGGTGCTCCATCCCCGTTGAGATCGGCAAACTTTGCATCCAGGCCGAATGACTCCGGCTCGGCAGGAAGCCGGTGACCTTGCGCGTCGAGGAACCGGCCGGAGGTGAGTGGGACGCGGGTGAAATGTCCGCGGTCGTTCAGGTAGAAGTCGTCCGGCCCGGCACGTACGCTCAGGCTCAAGCCGCCCATGTCCTCGCGGTCAACCACGCGATAGTCTCGCCGGTGCTCCGGCACGACCTCATAGCGGCCGACCCCGATCTTGCGCACCAGCTGCTCAAAGGTTCGTTGCTGCGGCGAAAGTGAATCGATGGGGGTATAGGGCTTGTAGTTCGCGACGTAGAGGTCCAGGTCGCCGTCGCCGTCGACGTCCGCCATGGCCACGGTCGTCGCGCCTTTGCCGGCGGGATCGATGCCGAGGTCCTCGCGGTGTTCGGTGAAGTGGCCGTGGCCGTCGTTGAGGAAGATCGCGTCGGGGCCCAGCGTGGCGAGCAGGATCAGATCGAGATCGCCGTCCCCCTCGACATCGGCAAACGCCGCTCCCGTCGCATGCCGGTCTGCCGCCCCGACACCGGCGCGCTCGGTGATATTCTCGAAGCGCCAGCCGCCCAGATTGCGAAATAGCGCGCTGGACCCCTCGGTCCGGGCGAGGAAGACATCCACCAGTCCGTCTCCGTCGACGTCACCCAAGGCCACGCCGGCGCCCTGCCCGAGAATGCGATTTCCCAGCAGCACCGAGTCGCGCAGCCTGTTCTCGAAGCGGACCCCGGTGCGCTCGGCAAGCATGCGGGTGAACCCGGGTTTTCCTTTGGGAACCACGAGCTCCCGCCACCGATACCCCGCTTCGTCGTGCCAGGGCGGCTCCGGAGCATGGCCGGGTGCGCAAGCGAGCGCGAGAGCCAGCGCGAGCGCTGTCCCCGCAGGTAGGGATCGACGCATGGATCGGGAAAGTTACCCCGACCAGCGTGGCCTCGCCGTCCCGGAGCTATACTTGAGGGCGCTTTGACCACGCATCGCGCTCCCACTCCGAGGACGTATGACCCGACATTCCCTGATCACAATCGTGTTCCTCGCCGCCGCCGCCCAAGCCCAATCCCAATCCTTCAAAGTCGAGAAGTTCAACATCGGGGGCGAGGGCGGCACCGACTATGTCGTCGCCGAGCCGGGCACCGGCCGGGTCTTCGTCTCCCGCGGCACCCACGTGATGGTGATC
Organism: uncultured Gemmatimonas sp.; assembly: GCA_964649225.1. GTDB lineage: Bacteria > Gemmatimonadota > Gemmatimonadetes > Gemmatimonadales > GWC2-71-9 > JABFSM01. The sequence goes on from CAZYPO010000057.1 coordinate 10,864, forward strand.
GACGGCCCCACCGGCAAGGTTCTTGGCGATATTCCCGACACCCCCCGCATGCACGGGATCGGGCTCGCCGCCAAGTGGAATCACGGCTTCACGACCAATGCCGGCGATTCGACGGTGACGATGTTCGACCTCAAGACACTTGCGTTTATCAAGAAGATCCCCGTCAAGGTCGGCGGACTCGACGGCATCATGTACGACGAGGCCGATGACCTGATCATCCTGACCAACCACAGCCGCCCCATCGGAACCGCCGTGGCGATCGATCCCGATTCCGGGGACCTTGTCGGTACCGCCGAGCTCGAGGACAACGCGCCGGAGGGCGCGGCGAGCGACGGGAAAGGCAAGCTCTTCGTCAACAACGAAGGCAAGAACACCATCCAGGTGCTCGACGCCAAAACGATGAAGGTCCTGTCGTCCTGGCCGCTTGCCCCCTGCGAAGGTCCCACCGGCATCGCGTACGATCGCGCGAGCAACCGGATCTTCTCTGGCTGCAGCAAGACCTCCGTGGTCCTGGACGCGAGCTCCGGCAAGGTCGTGGCGACGATCGCCAACGGTGACGGCGTCGATGCGCTGGGCTGGGATCCCGTGCAGAAGCTGATCTACATCCCCGCCGGGCGCGACAGCAGCGTCACTGTGGTGCACCAGGATTCGCCCGACCAGTACACCGTGGTGGCCACGGTCACCACGCTGCGCGGCGCCAAGACCATCGCGGTGGATCCCGTGAAGCATGTGGCCTACCTCTTCCAGCCCGAGTTCGGCCCGCCCCCGGCCCCGGCCCCCGGTGCGACCCCACCGCCTGCGGGAGCCCGCGGTCCGCGCGGTCCGATCGTCGCCGCGTGGTTTTTTGTGATCAGCCACTGATGTGCGGCCGGCTGCGAGCTCCGCTCCTCGCCGTCTTGCTGCTGTTTGGCTGGACCGCCTTGGCTGCGGCGCAAACCCCGGCCGATACGGCGGCGGTCCTGCTCGACGCCGCCCGAAACCTCCAGCGTGAAGGCCGCGCCGATGCCGCCGGCGATCTGCTCCGCTACCTCCGTCGCCACTATCCGGCCACCGCGGCGGCACGCAGTGCGGACTCGCTGCTCGGAGCCATGCCCCAGCCGGCGGCGCCGGTCGGCGCCGGCCGCACCGGCTTCGTGACCTTCAACACCCTGTATGGCGGCTTCCTCGGGCTGGCCATTCCCGCAGCGTTCAACGAGAGCGATGCGACGGCCGCCGGGGTCGGCCTCCTCGTTGGAGCCCCCGCGGGCTTCTTCGCCTCCCGCGCCTTCGCCCGAAAACATTTCCGCACCGCCGGCCAGGCGGGCCTCGCGAGCTTCGCCACCGTATGGGGCACCTGGCTGGGGCTCGGCCTCCAGCAGGCCCTCGACATCGGGGAGCAGCAGTCCTGCACCCAGTTCGGCTGTTATTCCACCGATTCCGACACGGCCCCCTGGGCCGCGATGTCCATCGGCGGGATCGCCGGCCTCGTGGTCGGGTGGGCCCTGGCGAGTGCCAGGGAGATCCGCCCCGGTACCTCCACCCTCATCTCCCACTCGGCGTTCTGGGGCACCTGGTTCGGGGCGTCGCTGGGAAGAGTCGCGGACCTGCACGACAATGGGCTCTTCGTTTCGGCGCTCGTTGTCGGGAACGCGGGGCTGCTCGCGGCGATTCCCGCGGCCAGAGCCTGGCGGCCCAGCTCTTCCCGGGTGCGCCTGATCACGGCGGCGGGACTCGCGGGCGGGCTCGCCGGGTTAGGGATCGATCTGATCGCCCAGCCCGATGATGAGCGGGTGGGACTTGCGATTGCCGCGGCCGGCTCGGCGGCGGGCCTGCTGACCGGCGCGCTCGCGACTCGCAAGCAGCGCGACCTGGATACCCAGGAAGCGGCCGGCGGCGGGGCCAACGCCCTCGCGCAATGGAATAACGGGCTTCGCTTCGCCCTCCCGCTTCCCGAGCCCGCGACTTTTCAGATTGAAGGGCGTGACGGCAGGCTGCACACCGTCCGCGCCGCGCGGCTCAGGCTCTTCGACGCGCGCTTTTGACCAGCGATTCGACGGCGGCTGAATGGACGCCCCACCAGCACAACCTAATGTCGAGGCACGCGTCGCCACACCGCCACCGCAACCGTCGCCATCCAGAGCGCGACGATCAGCAGCCCGTACATCTCGCGCGACTCCTCGATCCCCGCGTTCTTCATCTCGAACTCGGCGAACATGTCCGCGAACCGGACTACCCCGAGCACTCGCGGTGCGATGCTCGCCGCCCACGCGAGGGCCACCGCCCCGACGATGGCCGGATACACTGCCCCGGTGCGCCGCATCAGCTCAACCGCGCACACCGCCGCGGCCGCTCCGTAGATCGCCATCCAGCGCACCGGATCGGGGTCGTTATACTGCACCGCGACCGAAAACAAGAACGCCAGCAGCATCACCCCGTTCGCCACAGTCCACACAGATCTCTTCATGGAAGCCCCTTCATCTGTGGATTCCACCGGGAAGGAAAGTCACCACCCGCCCCTCACCCCGAGCTCGATCACCCGGCCCGCCGCGGGATACAGGTACGCTTCACCCGAGCCGCTGGGATCCAGAAACCCGCTGCTGCTGTACCTGTGGTCGAGTAGGTTGCGCACCTCGAGCAGCACACCGATGCCCCGCACCTGCCAGGCGAGCTGGGCGTCGAGGCGCGTGTAATTTGGCAGCCTGACGCTGTTCGCGTCGTCGAGGAAAATGCCGCGAATATGGGTGATCACCACGCCCGCTGAGAGCAGCCCGGCCGGCCGCGCCGACACGCCCGTAGTCAGCGAATGCCGCGGAATCGCCTTGAGTCGCTTGCCGGCGTTGCTCCCGCTCCGCGACCTGGCCGCTTGCAGCGTATAGCTCGCGAACGCCGAACCGTGCGCTCCCTCGAGATTCCCTCCCGCTTCTACCCCGCGATGCCGGCTCCGGCCGATGTTCACATAACGGAATGACGTGACGTCGAAGTCCAGCTCGTCCTGCATGTCCATCTGGTACGCGCTCAACGACGCCGTGGCCCTCCACCCCGCCGCGACTTGGCCACTCTGATACAAGCCCGCCTCGACGCTGGTGCCATGCTGCGGCCGCAAATCCGGATTGGAGGTCCGGATCTCGAAGGGCGGGAAGGGAATCGGGATGTTCCGCTGGTCGTACAGCTGATCCAGCGTCGCTGCCTTGAACGATCGGCTCGCGGAGAGGTACACGTTTCCCGAGCCGCCGCTGCCGTTGAGATACCGGAGATTGAGCCCCGCTTTCGGGCTGAAGGACTGGTGGGTCGCGGTCTCCCGAGACTGCCCTGCGGGGAAAACTGGGTCGAAGCTGTCGTACAGGACATCGAAGCGCCCACCCAGGAAGAGCCGCAGCGCGTCGAACGGATGTCCCGTGAACTGGGCGTAGAGTGCGCCCGCCGTGCGCCCGCTCTTCCCTTCGGTATCGCGCTCGCCGCGCTCGCCCTCCGCCGTGGCATAGTCGTCCCGCGTTCCGCTCGCAATACGATAGTACCGGGATTCGAGCCCGCCGCGACTCGCCTCCATGCCCACCACCACCCTGTCCGTGTGGGGAATCGGCGCGCCGCCGCTCGTGAGTTGCAGACTCACCGCGGCTCGGTGGTTTGCCGCGTGCCGCTCCTTGGTGTCGCCAAACCCCGGCGCCAGCGCCAGCGTGCGGATCGCGTCCACCGTCCTGAGCTCGGCGCTCACCGTACCGCTCAGCCCGGTGTGCGCTCCAGCCCCCAACTGCCGCCTGCCGTCGAGCGTCAGCGCCCCGCTCCGGTCCCGGCTGTGGTCGAATCGGAATACAGGATCGGAGCCGTTGCGCCGCTGTGCCAGCAAACTCTCGAGCAAGGGCCCCGGTTCGTCGAAGTCCCGCCAGTGCGAGCGGACCGACAAGCCGAGCCGCCCCGCACGGCTCTCCGCGAGCACCACGCTGGCGCGTGCCCGTGCCGCGGTGCGCTCGGCATGCGCGCGGAACCCGTTGGTCCGGTCCACTCCGCCCGAAAACGAGCCGGGCTTCGCCGCGAGGTCGGCGCCGGCCCGCCAGCCTCCGTAGCTCCCCCCGCTCGCCTCCCAGCGTAGTCGCCCCGCCCCCGGTGTGGGGCCGACGGCGCGTGTGATCACGTTGATCACTCCCCCAATCGCCGCATCCCCATAGAGCGAGGAGGCGCCGCCGCGCACCACTTCGATCGCGTCGATCGCCGCGAGCGGCGGCAGCACGTCCCACGCCACCACCCCGGACTGCAGTTGGTTGACCGACCTTCCGTCCACCTGTACCACCACGTATTCAGCTTCGCCCCCGCCGTAAAACCCGCGCACCATGAGCTGCGGATCGAAGCCCAGCCCATCGAAGTCCACCACGCTGAACCCTGGCGCCCGTCTCAAAAGGTCCGCCAGCGTCGCCCGCGGCATCCGGGACAATTCGGCCGCGGACAGCCGGGTGACCGCCGCGGCCGACGTGGCGAGGCTCGCGCTCCCGCGCTCGGCGGTCACGACCACCGGCGCGAGCATGCGTGGCCGCAACGTATCCTGCGCCGGCAGCTCGGCGGCTTGCAGCAGCGCGCCGAGCGCCAGCAGCCACCTCATTGTGTGATCCGCAGGGACTTGAACGCCCTGGCCTGATTCTCGATGGCCGGCTCGGTGGCCAGGCGCTCGATGCTCGACGCCCCGAAGAACCCCGCCACCCCGCGGGTGCGCTCCAGCAGGTACTGCACGTCCTTGGGTTCGGCGATCGGACCCCCGTGGCAGAGCACGATCACCTCGGGATTGACGGACTTGGCCGCGTCGTGCATTTCCTGCACCCGTGCCACCGCCTCGTCCAGCGACATCGCCGCGGTCCTCACCCCGATCGATCCCGCCACCGTGGTGTTCACATGGGCCACCACGACGTCCGCGCCGGCCTGGGTGAACGTCCTTGCCGTAGTGGCGTCGAAAACGTACGGGCAGGTAAGCATGCCGAGCCGGTGCGCCTGCGCGATCATCTCGACCTCCAACTGAATGCTCATCCCGGTCTCTTCCAGGATCTGGCGGAACTGGCCGTCGATCAGGCCCACCGTGGGGAAGTTCTGCACCCCATCGAACCCCATGGCGATGAGCTGGGGGAGAAACACCCGCATCAGCCGGAACGGATCGGTCCCGCAGACGCCGGCCAGCACTGGCGTGTCCTTGACGATCGGCAGCACCTCCCGCGCCATGTCGACCACGATGGCGTTCGCGTCGCCATAGGGCATCATCCCCGAGGCGCTTCCCCGGCCGGCCATCCGGAACCGCCCGGAGTTGTAGATGACGATCAGGTCGACGCCGCCCCGCTCGGCGAATTTTGCGGAAATCCCCGTCCCCGCGCCGGCACCGATGATCGGTGCACCGGCGGCGAGCTGGGCACGCAGCCGTTGCAATGCTGTCTCGCGCGGAATGAAAGGCATCGTGAGCTAGTTCCGGAGTTGGCTGAGCAGTTCGTCCGCGAGGGCGCGGGCAAACTCCTCGTCGTTGATGTGCTGGTCGAGCTCACGCACCTGCACCTTGGGGCCGGCGTGCTCCCGGAGTGACTCGAACAGCGCCCGGTCCGCCAGGGGGTCGTGAAACGGTTGCCCCTCCGCATCCAGCATGCTCACCCCGCGGAGCGGCAGCAGCAGCACCACCGGCCCGGCGGCGCGACGCAGCTGTTCGCCGATCCGCCGGCCGATGGCCCGGCACTCCTCGGCCGAGGTGCGCATCAGCGTTACCGTCGGATTGTGCTGGTACAGCGTCCTGCCGCGAAACTTCTCGGGCACGCTGTCGGGTGCGCCGAAGTTGACCATGTCGAGTGCGCCCGCCGAGACGACCTGCGGAATCCCTTTGCGGCCGGCCGCGGAAAGCCGCTCGGGGCCGGCGCTGAGTACGCCCCCGACCACTTCGTCGCACCATTCCGTGGTCGTCACGTCGAGCACGCCGGCAAAGTACCCCTCGTCGATCAACCCCTCCATCGCGCGCCCGCCCGAGCCGGTCGCGTGAAATACCAGCACGTCATAACCCGCCGCCTCGAGCCGCTTGCGCGCGGCCGTTACGCACGGTGTGGTGACCCCGAACATCGTTGCCGCGATCATCGGCCGCAGCGTCCGCTTCGGGGCCGGCTCGCCTGGCGCGAGCATTCCGCAGATCGCCCCCGCCGCGTTGCCGAGGATCGTGCGCGAGAGCGGATTGAGCCCTCCGATGTCCACCACGGAGTACATCATGGTGATGTCCTTCACGTCGACATACGGCGCCGTGTTGCCGGACGCCATCGTAGACACCATCACCTTGGGGACGCCGACCGGCAGCTCACGCATAGCGGCTGTGATCATCGTGGTGCCCCCCCCTCCGCCCAGCCCCAACACCCCGCCGAAGCGGTTTTCCTGGTAGAGCCGGCGGGTCAGGGTACGCGCCCCCGCGAGCATCACCTCCACCGCGGTGCCGCGATCCCGCCGCGCGCGAAGCTCGGCCAGCGAGGCGCCCCCGGCCCGCGCCACCTGCTCGGCGGATACGTCGATGGGGAAGGGCGGTGGACGGTCGGTGCCTAACACGCCCAGGTCCATCGTCACGGCCTCGAGACCCCGCGCCAGGATCACCGCGCGGACGAAACCGTATTCCTCTCCTTTGGTGTCGAACGTGCCGAGCAGGAGAACGGCAGGCTTCACTCGGGGAACAGCATCGGCGGCTTGAGCGAGCGCCACGGCTCCTCGGTGTGTACCTCGATCAGGGCGGGTCCCGAAAACCTGGCGGGCGAGAGGATCGCCAGGAACACCAAGGTGTCCTCACCGGCGTTGTAGGTCCCGTGCACCACATCGCGCGGAATGTGCGCCGTCTCGCCCGCACGGAGCGTACGCTGCTCCAGGTCCACCCATTGCTCGGCGGTGCCCGAGACGACGTAGATGATCTCCTCCAGGGCGGGATGCCGGTGAAACTGATGCGCCCGCCCCGGGGGCATGCGGACCCGCACCAGCAGCAATTCCTCGGCATCGGTCAGTTCCGGCCGGGAGAGCCATTCATGCGGACCCCAGGGGGACGCCTCGACCTGCAGCTCTGCGGCGGTCACGAATCGAAGCAGGCTGCTGCCCATGGTGCCCCGGAAGCGATGGTGGGCTATAAGGTGGCGCGCGCGCTGGCCCGGGTCAATGCACGCCAACCGCTTCTCTCCGCGTCAGCGGCCCTCCTGGAATGGGTCCCCGGCTCAACGACACCCAAGGGGTTCGGTACCCTATGATGGCCAGGGGGTAGATTACCCGGATAACAGGAGGCCCGACCATGCCGGTATCGCCCGCCCTCGCCGAGAGCAACCGAACCCAGACCGAGCGCCTGCGCAGGCTGGTGCAGCGGTCTACCCCCGCCATGCTCGCGACCCGCCTGCCCAACGGTTGGACGGTCGCCGTTACCCTGGCGCACCTCGCCTTCTGGGATCGCCAGCGGCTTTGTCTCTTGCGGCGCTGGGCCGCGGGCGATCTCCGGACCGGAGCCTATGACGGTGATGTATTCAACGACGCGATGCAGCCTTTGCTGGAGCTGATCCCGCCCCAGCACGCGGCGAGGGCCGCGCTCGAGGCCGCCGGGGCGATCGATGCGTTGCTCCTGGAACTGTCGGATGAAGTGATCGCAGCAAGTCTGGCTCGTCCCGACGCCCCCCATCTCGACCGCGGCTCCCATCGGCAGCACCACCTCGACCAGGTCGAGCAGGCACTGTCGCCCCCTGCCGCCTAGCTCAGCGTTTCCTGCACACCATCAGCTCGGTGCTCGGACTTTCCCGCTTGAGCCGCACCAGGGCGTTCTCGAGCGGATAGAGCGCCGCGCCCAGCAGCCAGCCCAGCGGCTCCGCCAGCACCGCCGGCGCGACCATCGCGGTCCAAGCCCAGCGCGCGAGGCGGGAGGTCGTGTCGGCGGGATAGTTCATCAGCACGAACATCGGGACGCGCTCGATCACCTCGAATCCCGCCGCCTCTGCCAGCCGCACGCTTTCCGCCAGAGGTCGGCTGGCTTGATGCGTCACCCGCTCGGCCCCATGGCGCAGGAAATTATCCGACCACAGGAACCAGCCACGCGGCTTGAGCAGCGCCGCGATGTTCTGGAAGGCCTGTGCGTACTGGGCGTCATCGACGACGTGAAAGAGCACGTCGAAGGCCGATATCGCATCGAATGACACCGCCGTGAGCGGCACCTCCTGGAGCGATCTCCCGATGTCCGCCTGGAAGAACCGGGCTTGCGGAAAGGAGCGGCGCAGCTGCTCCACCGCGACCTGGGTGAGGTCGAGCCCGGTAACCCGCGCGCCCAGCCGGAGCCAGCGGTCGACGTAAAACCCCGTGCCCGCCCCCACCTCCAGAACCTCCGCACTGCGCCACCGA
>CAZYPO010000058.1:0-19193 GCA_964649225.1 uncultured Gemmatimonas sp.
CACGGACAGGGTGGGATTCGAACCCACGATACCCTTGCGGGTACACCGGTTTTCGAGACCGGCTCCTTCAGCCACTCGGACACCTGTCCGACCGTCGACCCTTAACGTATATCGGATTGCGCACGGAGAAAAGTTGCCTGGCCGGACACTTGCGCGCCTTCAACTGGAGCATTATCGTTGCTTTGACATACGGCCGGGTTGATTCCGGCCACCTTATCGCGAGGGCCGCACGGGCCCGCGAGATGGAGGCGTGATCGAGCTCCGAGAGGAGCAGCCGATCGCGCCTCACGTGTTTGGGGGGCTTTCATGGCGCGTGAGAATACCGGGCGGCGCTGGAAACTGCTCGTCCTGGCGGGAGCGGCCGGATTCGTCGGTCGCGGTGGAATCGCGCTGAGTCCGGCCACCTTGGTGATGCTCCTGCTCGCCCTCTTCGTGGTGGTGTTCCTCGTGACTCTGGCGCTGAGCGTGTCGCGGAGCGCCCCCGCGATCAATCCGGCGCCGGAGCTGGGAGATCTCCTGCCGACCTACCTCGATCCGTCGCAGTCGCAGAATGAAGCCGTATATGGGAGCCCGTGAAGCCCGCCGAGGGCGCCGCTAACTGTCGCCGCGCCGTCCGGCAAAGAACCGTTTCAGCAGTTGGCCTGCTTCCTCACCGAGCACCCCGCCGATGACCTCGGGGCGATGGTTCAGCGCGGGATGCCGCAGCAGGTCCCCCACCGAGCCCGCCATTCCCGCCTTCGGATCCCGGGCGCCATAGACAACCCGCCCCACCTTGGCGAGGACGATCGCCCCGGCGCACTGCGCGCAGGGCTCCAGGGTGAGGTAGAGCGTCGCCCCGGCCAGCCGGTCACCGCCGCTCTGCGCCAGCGCGCGCTGGAGCGCGAGCAGCTCGGCGTGCGCGGTGGGGTCGCGCCGGCTGACGCACTCATTGTGACCCTGGCCCAGCAACACGTCGCCGGCCAGAATCACCGCACCGACGGGCACCTCGCCCATCGCGGCGGCCTCGCCGGCCAGGGCGAGCGCGGCGCGCATCCCTGCGAGATCCCGGTCGGAGACCGGCGGGTCACGCACCGAGTGCCGCGCCGGTCGACGCCCCGTCTCGGGCAAACTTCAAGTGATCGCCCTCCTGATCGGCTACGATCGTATCGCCGGGCCCGAAGCTGCCCTCCAGCAGCGCCAGCGCGACCGGATTCTGCACCATGCGTTGGATCACCCGCTTGAGCGGGCGCGCGCCGTACACCGGGTCGTAGCCGCGGTCGGCCAGCAGCTGCCGAGCCGCGGGGGTGAGGCGGAGCACCAGGTGGCGGTCGGCGAGCAGCTGGTCGAGCCGGGCCATCTGCAGGTCCACGATCCGGTCGAGATCCTCGCGCGAGAGCGGCCGGAAGACCACCACGTCGTCCACCCGGTTCAGGAATTCGGGCCGGAAGTGGTTTCGCAGCTCTGCCCTGACCCGCTCCTCCACCAATCCCCAGTCCCCCTGGCCGCCCGACATGGTCTCCACGATCAGTTGGCTCCCGATGTTGGACGTCATGATCAGCACGGTATTCCGGAAACCCACCACGCGGCCCTGGCTGTCGGTCAGCCGGCCGTCATCGAGAATCTGCAGCAAGAGGTTGAAGACGTCCGGGTGCGCCTTCTCGATCTCATCGAAGAGCACCACACTGTAGGGCCGCCGGCGCACCGCCTCGGTGAGCTGGCCACCTTCTTCGTAACCCACATAGCCCGGCGGCGCTCCGATCATGCGGGAGACGGAGTGCTTTTCCATGTACTCGGACATGTCGAGCCGGACCATCGCCCGCTCGTCGTCGAAGAGAAACTCGGCCAGGGCCCGCGCCGTCTCGGTCTTGCCGACGCCGGTCGGTCCCAGGAAAATGAAGGAGCCGGTCGGGCGGTGGGGATCCTGCAGGCCCGCGCGGCTGCGCCGCACGGCGTTGGCGACGGCGGTCACGGCTTCCTGCTGTCCTACCACCCGCCGGCCCAGCTCGGTCTCCAGGCGGGTGAGCCGCTCCCGGTCGGACTCGAGCATCTTGGACACCGGGATGCCGGTCCACTTGGCCACGATCTCCGCGATGTCTTCGGCGTCGACCTCCTCTTTGAGATACTTGGCCTGCTTCTGGATGTCGACCAGCCTCGCCTCCTCGTCGCTGATCGCCTGCTCGAGCTGGGGGATCCTGCCGTAGCGGAGCTCGGCCGCCTTCTGCAGGTCGCCCTTCCGGGTCGCCTGATCGATCTCCTGCTTCAGGGCCTCGACCTCCGCCTTTTTGGCCTGGAGCGTATGGATGGCGGCTTTCTCCGCCTGCCACTGAGCCTTCATGGCCCCGGACTTTTCCTTGAGCTCGGAGATCTCCTGCTCGACCAGCTTGCGGCGCTCCTTCCCCGCCTTGTCCTTTTCTTTGAGCAGGGCCTGGCGCTGGATCTCGAGCTGGATGATGCGCCGCTCTACCTCGTCGATCTCCTGCGGGAGGGAGTCGATCTCGATGCGGAGCCGGCTCGCTGCTTCATCGACCAGGTCGATGGCCTTGTCCGGGAGAAAGCGATCGCCGATGTAGCGGTCGGAGAGCTGCGCCGCGGCCACCAGCGCGTTGTCGGTGATCCGGACGCCGTGGTGAACCTCATAGCGCTCCTTGAGCCCGCGCAGGATCGCGATGGTGTCCTCGACGCTCGGCGCCCCGACCAGAACCGGCTGAAAGCGGCGCTCCAGGGCGGCGTCCTTCTCGATGTGTTTGCGGTACTCGTCCAGCGTGGTGGCGCCGACCACGTGCAGCTCGCCCCGCGCCAGCGCGGGCTTCAGCATGTTGCTGGCGTCCACGGCGCCCTCGGCGGCCCCCGCACCCACGATGGTGTGCAGCTCGTCGATGAAGACGATGTAGCGACCCTCGGCCGCGGTAAGCTCCTTCAGCACCGCCTTGAGCCGCTCCTCGAATTCTCCACGATACTTGGCGCCCGCCAGCATAAGGCCGATGTCCAGGCCCACGATTTCCTTGTCGCGCAGCGTCTCGGGTACGTCGCCGTTGACGATACGCTGGGCCAGTCCCTCGACGATCGCCGTCTTGCCCACCCCCGGCTCGCCGATCAGCACCGGGTTGTTCTTGGTGCGGCGCGAGAGTACTTGCATCACCCGGCGCACCTCTTCATCGCGCCCGATGACCGGGTCGAGCTTCCCGACGCGGGCCAGGGCCGTGAGGTTGCGCGTGAAGCGCTCCAGAGCCTGGTATTTCTCTTCAGGGGCCTGGTCGGTGACCCGGTGAGAGCCGCGGACCCCAGTGAGGGCGTCCCGCAGATCCTTGGCGGACAAATCGAAAGAGCTGAGCAGAGCCCGCGCGGTGGTGCCCTTCTCTTCCGCCAGGCCGATGAGCAGATGCTCGGTGGAGACGTAGGCATCGCCCAGTTCCTTGGCTTCCTGCTCCGCGCGATCGAAGACCTTGTTGAGCTCCCGGCTGTAGGTCTGCGAAGCCACTCCGCCTTGCTGAGTCGGGAACTTGGCGATTTCGCGCTCCGTGGCCTCCCGCAGCGCGGCGATGTTGAGTCCGGCCTTCTGGAGCAGCGGCTGCACCACTCCTTCGCCCTGCGAAAGGAGGGCGGCGAACAGGTGGGCATCATTGATGACGGGGTTGCCACGCTCCGTGGCGAGCGCGGTCGCGTCCCGGAAGGCTTCCTGGGCTTTGATTGTGAGGCGTTCGGGTCTGATCATGGTTCCTCGTTGGCCGTTAGACGAGCACCCGGGAATTGCCGACTCGGCGGGTGACCCCGGAGCGGTCAGCCCATTCCAACAAGGGAATCAGGAACTTCCTGCTGAGGCCCAACCGATCCCTCAAGTCACCTGGCGTAATTGCACGTTCCACAGCGAGTTGCTTCAAGACCACGACAAATCGATCGAGGGAGTTGGGTGAAAAGTATCGGTCGCTTTCGACCGCTACGACCCGGCGCTGCTGTGCGGCGTGCCGCAGAATCGGGAGCAGACCTGACTGACCGAGCTTCTGCTCCAGCTCGGCCACTGTCGGGGGTTCCAGCCCAGCCTCCTCCAAGACGCTGACGATTCTGCTCAGCAACTCATCCCCACCGGTAAGGTGCGCCCGGAATCCTGGGGCGGCTACGAGCCCTTCGGCCAGGGTGAGCGTGCCGGCCTTCAACATCGCATCGAGGACCGCGCTGACCACCGCCGGAGGGCCGCGCAGCCCGTGGCGGAGCGTTTCCAGCGAGAGGCCCGGCTCGATCGGATTCTTCCGGTGGAATGCCTGCACCAGCGCCATCGCCGCGGGCTCCAGGGCCGCAGTGGTGGCCGCCGCGATATACCGTCCGCCGACCAGGGAAACCCCTGGAGGAACGGCGCCGCCCGGCCCGCCCAGGAGAACCGCCAGCTCCTCAACCGGAATACCGGCCGCGCGCCGTAGGACCAAGGCCGCCGTTCGGAGCCCGGCATCGGCTGACGCGAGGCCCTCCGGCCAGGTCGCCTGGCGAGGCGGGAAGGGATCCAGCACCCGTCCTCCACCAATCGTGACGACCGGGGAGTAGCTCCGCAAAACAAAACGGTCGCCCCCGCGGGCCACCACCGGGCCTTCGAGCGCAAGGCGGGCCATGCCGGACCTTCCCGGGCCGAGCGCTTCGCGCGGATAGACGCGCGCGAGCACCTCGGCGGTGCCGAGGTGCACCCGCACCCGGAGCTGACGGCGCATTGGGGGGCTGCCGGGAAGCAGCTCGAGCAGCGTATCGAGGGCCGTCGTGGTCCGCCATGGCAGGAGCCGATCCACCAGCGTCTCTCCTCGATGCAGCGCGGCGCGCTCGATCCCGGCGATTCCGACCGCCGTGCGCTCTCCCGGCCGCGCCACGCTCACGGCCGCGCCGTAGGCTTCGAGCGAGCGCACCCGGCCGGCAAGGCCCGAGGGCAGCACGGTGACGCTGTCGCCCACGCGAAGGGCGCCCGACCATGGGGTTCCGGTGACCACGGTGCCTACGCCGGCGATGGAAAAGGCGCGGTCCAGCGGCATCCGGAAGCCGTCTTGCGGGCGCTCGCGGCGATGGCCTGCCACCAGCTCCCGCAGTCGGATGCTGAGCTCGGGGATTCCCTGCCCTGTCACCGCGGAAACGATCGCAGGGGATTCGAATGCTACCGAGGACGCTTGGAGGCGCTCAGCGAGCTCCGCGACGACGAGCTCGAGCCACTCCGGCTCGACCAGATCCGCCTTGGTGATGACCGGGATGCCGCGCGGCACACCCAGCTGCTCGACGATGGCCAGGTGCTCCCAGGTCTGGGGCTGCGGTCCCTGCGCCGCATCGATCACGAGCAATACCAGGTCGATCCCCGAGGCCCCGGCGACCATCGTCCGCACAAAGTCTTCGTGGCCCGGGACATCCACGATGCCCGCGGGCTCCAGTCCTTCGAAGCGCAGCGGGGCAAAGTTCAGATCGATGGTGATGCCGCGCCGCTTCTCCTCGGCCAGACGATCCATGGGTCGGCCGGTCAGCGCGGTCACCAGGGCCGACTTGCCGTGGTCGATATGTCCCGCGGTCCCGATGATCACGCCGCGATCCAGCCTCGTTCCGCCCAGAAGGCCAGCGCGGGCAGCGCGGCGCCTTCGGCCAGGTGGTAGCGCACGTAGCGCTCCAGCAGTCGGCGGTGTGCGGCCAGGTGGCGATCGTCCAGCAACGGGACCTCGGCCTCCGGATTCAGAAATGCGGCCAGGTTGGCGCGATCGGTCGGCTTGAGCTGGGCTCCCTCCGTGTCGCGCGCGCAGCGGGCACAAAGAATTCCGCCATCTTGCGCAGAAAAACAGGCGGAGCCTCCCGAGGCGACCTGCGCACCGTCGCGCGCGCAGAGGTCGAGCGCCGGCGCGAACCCCAGCACCGCCACCAGCCGCCAGAGGGCACGGAGACTCAGTGGCTCCACGGCGACGGTCGGAGCCGCCTCCAGCACGGCCAGGGCATCGCGGAACAGGGCATAGCTCTCGGGATGGCGTGCCGCGGGCGCAAATCGCAGCATCAGCTCGGAGAGCAGCGTCGCCGTGGCGTAGCGGTCCATGCTCTCCGCCAGGCCGGTGCGGACCGCGCGGGAATCGAATTGGGTGAGGGTATGCAGGTCGCCGCTGCGCGCCAGATGCAGCGTCGCGGTCCCTTCGCTCAGCAGGTGGAGCGCCGCGCCGAACCGGCTCTTGGGCCGCAAGGCACCCTTGGCGATCGCGCTCTGCACTCCGAGCTCCAGCGTAGCCAGCCGCGCGATCTTGGAGGTCTCGCCGTAGCGAATCGTGGCGAGAATGATGGCGGGGGTGCTGAGGGGGGGCATTGCCCCGGGCTCATGCGGGCGGAGGGAGCTTGACGATCGCCGCATCGATCGAGCAGACGCCGGCGGCGATGATTCGCGCTTCGGTCAGGTCGGGCCGGAAGACGCGGATGCGGCCGGCGGAGCCGCCCGAGCAGAGACCCGACTCGATGACGTAGATGAGGCCCTGATCGTCCACCACGACCGCGGTGCCCGTCTGGAGCGGAATCGCGGCGTCGGCGCTTCGCACGACCCGACGGGTCCGGGTGTTGAATTCCATCAGCCCGTCGTGTGGCGAGACCACGAAGAGCCGCTCCCTCCGGTCCGAAGCCAGGCTGGTCGGCAGCGTGCCGAACCCCGAAAAGCTGCCAACCTCGACGCGGAGCACCGGATCCACGATGCTGAGTCGCGCGGACTCGGTTCCTCCCGCCCCAGCGCTGAGGACGTACAGCAGGCCGTCCCCGCCGACCGTAATGGCCGCCGCGTTGCCGGGCCCGGTCAGGGCGATCGAGTCGGTCACGGTATTGCGTTCGGGATCGATGACGGTGAGCCAGCTGGGTCCGCTGACGCAGGGCAGCGGCTCGGCGCAGGCCAGCTCCAGATTGGCGTTCGCGACGAACAGTCGGCCCCGCGCCACCGCCACCGCGGTGGGAGTGTGGCCAGTGGCCACGGTCACCGTATCGCCTGTCCTGAAGTTGATTCGGGTAGCCCGATCGATCAGGGGATTGGCGATGTAGGCCAGCGTGTCGTCCACGAACACCGCGCCGGCGGCGCCGGCTCCGGCGGGCAGCTGGTAAACCAGGGGCGATTGCCCGGTGGTCAGTCCGAAGCGCGCTACGGTGCCGCTCGCGCCGGTGGTCACCAGCACCTGGGTTTCCCGCGTCGCGAGGTATCGCGGAGTCCCGCCGATGTTGCCGAAGACGATGGTGCCCGACAGCCCGGGAGCCGCGAGGTGGAAGTAGCTGAGGCTCGCATCCCCTGCGTTCAGAACGACCAGGGTTTCGACCGGGGGAGCCGGGGATGGCGTGGTCGCGGCGCAGCCCAGCGCGAGTGCCGTCCAAAGGACCGGAACGCGAGTGGGCCGAACGGGTTTCCCAACCATGGCTCAAGGATAATCGCGGGGCTACGGCAGGGGCCGTTGCGGCACGATCTGTGGCGTGCCGGTCCCCAGCGGGACGATCGCGACCGGCCAGCGGAACACTCGCGAGAGCAGCTCGGCCCGCATGACCTCGGCCGGCGTGCCGGAGGCGGCGGCACGACCCTGATCGAGCAATAACATCCGTCCCGCATACCGGGCGGCGATGTTCAAGTGGTGGGTGATGACCAGCGCGGCAAGCCCCTCGGCCACCAGGCGGCCGACCAGCTCGAACAGCTCCATCTCGTGCCCCAGATCGAGCGAGGCGGTGGGCTCGTCGAGCACCAGAAGCCGTGGCTCCTGGGCCAGGGCCCGCGCGATCCGGACCCGCTGCCACTCGCCGCCCGAGAGCGTTTCCACCCGGCGTCGGCTCAGGGCGCTCACGTCACAGCGTTCGAGGGCGCGTCCGACCGCGGCGTGATCTTCCCGCGTCATGGGGCTCAGCGCGCCCAGCCTGGCGTAGCGCCCGAAGCCCACCATCTCGTCCACCCGCCACGAGAAGGGGGTTTCTTCTCGTTGCGGCACCAGGGCTACGGCTTGCGCGAGCTCGGCGCGCCGCCAGCCGGCGATGGGACTCTGGTCGAGCCTGACGCTGCCTCGCTGCAGCGGCACCAGGCCGAGCAGGGCGCGCACCAGCGTGGTCTTGCCGCAGCCGTTGGGCCCCGCGACCGCGACCAGCTCGCCGGCGGCGAGCGAGAGGTCCACGTCGCTCAGGGCTTCCCCGGGCGCATCCGGATAGCGGACGCTGACGGCCTCGGCTTGGAGAATCATCGCAGGGAGCGTTTCAGCAGCACGGCGAAGAGCGGCACGCCCACCAGCGCCGTCACCACGCCGACGGGCAGCTCGGTCGGGCGGGCCACGGTGCGCGCGAGCGCGTCGGCCAGCACCAGGAATCCTCCACTCGCGAGAAACACCGCGGGCACAAGCCGGCGGTGCCCGGACCCGAGCACGCCACGCAGCGCATGCGGCGCGATCAGCCCGACGAATCCGACCACGCCGCAGACGGCGACGCTCGCCGCGGTCAGGAGTGAGGTGGCGAGATACACCAGCCGGCGCGCCCGGGGCGCGTCGAGGCCCAGCGACTGCGCCGGTTCTTCGCCGAGGGAGAGCAGGTCGAGCGCGCGCGCCGCGCCGAACAGCAGGGTGACCGGAACGACCGCGTAGACGGTGAACACCGCGACGGTCCGCCACGACGCCCCGGAGAATCCGCCCAGCAGCCAAAGAAAGGCGTTGCGCAGCTGCTCCGCGTTGGAAAGCGTGAGCACCGCCGTCATCAGCGAGCCCGTAAAGGCGCTGACCACGACACCCGCCAGCACCAGCACCCGTGGATCCAGTCTTCGGCCGGCGACGCTGCTCAGCCGGTAGACCAGCCCGACGGCGCCGAGCCCACCCAGGAATGCGACCAAGGGAACTCCCCAGGCGCCATTCAGCCCGAGGGCCATCGCGAGCACCGCCGCGAGGCCGGCCCCGCCCGAGATGCCCAGCAGGTAGGGATCGGCGAGCGGATTCCTGACCAGCGCCTGCAACGCGGCCCCCGAGACGCCGAGCGAGCCGCCGACCAGGAAGGCCAGCAGAACGCGCGGCAGCCGGATCTCCCGCACGATTGCCGCGGCCGGCGCTTCCGGGGAGAAGAGCGCCGCCAGCACGACGCGCGGCGCCAGCGCCACCGCGCCCACGGCCAGGCCGACGATGCACGCGGCGAGCGAGAGCACCAGGAGCCAGAGGATGGCCTTCATCGCGCCGCGGCCGCGAGCGCGGCGATCACCTCGCGCACCGCCAGGCCCACCCGCGGGCTGGGCCGGCTGAATTCACTGCCGCGCACCCGAAGAAAACGGCGCTCCCGCACCGCGCGCACCACGCGCCACTCTGGACGGCTGGCGACGGCGGGATCGCCGGCGCTGGTGACCAGGATAAAGTCGGGATCGCGCGAGGCCACCGCTTCGATGGAGACTTGCGCGGAAGAGCTCGGCAGATCGTCGAAGCTGTTGCGCGCGCCGGCCCGCTCGAGAATCTCCGAGAGGAAGCTGCCCCGCCCCACGGTCATGGCCGGGCGGTCCCAGACGAGAATGAAGACGGAAGGGCGGGAAGTCGGGAGGTCGGAAGGTCGGGAAGCGGCCACAAGGTCGCGATCGGTTCGCACGACCAACGATTCCGCAGCTTCGGGAAGACCAAGTGCCTGGCCGAGCAGGCGGATCAGCCGGTCGACGTCGGCGATGCGATCGGTGGCGAGCTCCAGCGTTGGTACGCCGAGCGCACGAAACCGTTCGGCCGCGCCGCGGTTGGCGCCGGATTTGTAGAGCAGCACCAGATCGGGCTTGGCGGCGACGACGGCTTCGACGTTGGGCTCGATTCCGTTGCCGAGATCCGGTACCAGGGCAGCTTCGGCCGGATAGTCGCACCAGCTGGTGCGGCCGACGAGACGGCTTCCCGCCCCCAGCGCGAACAGCAGCTCGGTGGTGGCGGGAATCAGCGAGACGATTCGCTGCGGCGGCGCGGCGAGCCAGGTGGCTGCGCCGGTATCATCGACCAGCTCGCCGGGGCGAACCGGCGTCGCTGGACGACAGGCAAAGCAGAGGAGCAGAACGAAGCCGCGAAGCGCGCGAGGCACCCTGACCCTCCCCCGAGGGACCAGCGGGTGACACGATCGCGGAGGTCTCCTGGCTTGGGCTCCCGCTTGCCTTCCCGGTTTCCCAGTGGCGTGAGCAGCGGGGGTTACAGCGCCCTTACAGTGGCGGGGCCGCGCCGGACTTGCACCGGCTTCCGAGCATCCGGGTCGTGATGTCGTTGGCGAACTTAGGAGCGGCGCCGGGCAGCCGCAAGAGCCCGGGTCAGGGCGTCCTTCAACCGGGCGCGCTCGGTGTCGTAAGCGGCGCGCTGCTCTGGCGAGCGCTCGCCGCCGCGGTCGAGCTGTTCCAGATCGAGCCGGGCGATGGCATCCGCCAGATAGACCGGACTGGAACCGGCCGTGACGCCGCGGCGCCGCAGCATCACGAGCGCCAGCAGCGCAAACCCCGACCCCGCCGCCGCGAGCAGCAACAGCAGCGTCACTCCCGGTGAAAGCGGCGGGGCCGGAAACACCACTTCGATACCCGTGGCGCCGCCCATGGCACCGGCCCAGCGCCGGAACAGCCGTCCATCCAGTCGCTGCGAGTCGGAGGCGACAGACGGAGGAGCCACCAGGCGCGCCGCGGGCTCCTCGAGGAGCACGAATACCGACTCGGTGCCCGCCGGCATCGGCGCGCTGAAACGGCGCAGCGTTCCGGGCAGCCGGTACTGCAGCACCAGCTCCTTCTGCCCCGGCGACAACGGCGCGAAGATCAAGGCGCTGTCGCGCCGGAACTCGAGCGCCTGGGTCGAAAACTGGCTCAACCGCACGTCGGCCAGCTCCACGTTCTGCGCGTCCGGCGGCAAGGGAGCACCCCAGCTGGGCTGGAGCGAATCCGGCGCGACCCGGGTCCGCTCGCCCGCGTTCTGCAGGACGAACCAGTCCACCACCGCGCGCGTCCCGGACTCATCGGGGCGGCTGATCAGCAGCGTGCGCTCCCGGGTTGTGACCGGCGCGGAGCTCGAGGTGTCGGCCACGAGGATGAGGACCGCGGTGTCGGGTTTGGCGGGATTGCTCGCGATGGGGGAGGAGAAATACTCGATGCCGTCGTACCGTACGCTCAGCAGGTAGGAGGCGACGCTGTCCGCCCTGAAGCGGAACCCGAAGCGCCCGGAGGCGTCGGCGCGGACCGTGTCGATGGGGCCCTGGACGGCCCGCGCCACCCGATGCAGCACCACCGGCATCCGGCCCACCGGGAGCGTATCGCGCCCGACTACTCGGGCCACCCGGCCCGCGGTGCGGCTTTGAGCGGCGAGAGCGGTGGCGCAGAGCAGCGTCATCCCGGTGGATGACAGCAGCTTACGGCTGAAACCGGCCAAG
Source organism: uncultured Gemmatimonas sp. (assembly GCA_964649225.1). Lineage (GTDB taxonomy): Bacteria > Gemmatimonadota > Gemmatimonadetes > Gemmatimonadales > GWC2-71-9 > JABFSM01. The sequence goes on from CAZYPO010000058.1 coordinate 11,314, forward strand.
ATCCTGCGGATCGAGCTTTTCGAGGAAGCGTTTGAGGGCCTCGGGGTCGCTGGAAGGCTCCGTCGGAGTGGCTTCGCTGCCCTGGGCGCTGCGATCGAGCAGATCGTCGTTGCTGAAGATGGGGGCGTGCATCCGCAGTGCCAGCGCAATGCTGTCGGACGGGCGCGCATCCACCTCGAAGACTTCCCCGGCACGATAGATCAGCAGCTGGGCGAGGTAGGTGTTCTCGCGCAGACCGGCGATGAGAACCCGCCGCAGCTCGCCGCCCAGCCCACTGACCAGGAGCCTCATCAGGTCATGGGTCAGCGGCCGCTCCGGCTTGACTCCCTGCAGCTCGAGCGCGATGGCGTTGGCTTCTGGCGCGCCGATCCAGATGGGGAGGGTGCGCTCGCCTTCCTCCTCGCGCAGCACCACCACAGGCGTGTTGGTGGTGCGATCGAGGCCGAGGTGGGCCACCCGCATGCGAACCATGGCGTCCATTTCCGCGTCAGAGCCTGGCCGCGCTGAGCAGCGCTTTGACCCGGGAAGTCTCCTCCCAGGGGAAAAGCTTCACCCGCTGGCCGAGCACCGTCGCCAGTTTGGGACGGCGCCCGAAATGCCCGTAGGCCGCGGTGATCTTGTATATCGGACGCTTGAGATGCAGCGCGTCGATGATGCCGCGCGGGGTGAGGTCGAACACTTCGCGGATCAGCTGCTCCAGCCGCGCATCTTTCAGGACGCCGGTGCCGAACGAATCCACCAGGATCGAAACCGGCTCGGCCACCCCGATCGCGTAGGCCACCTGGACCTCGCAGCGCCGAGCCAGCCTGGCCTCGACGATGTTCTTGGCCACCCAGCGCGCCGCGTAGGCCGCCGAGCGGTCCACCTTCGAAGGATCCTTGCCGCTGAAGGCGCCGCCGCCATGACGCGCCATGCCGCCATAGGTATCCACGATGATCTTGCGGCCGGTCAGCCCGGCGTCGCCGTGGGGACCGCCGATCACGAAACGGCCGGTGGGATTGACGAGGAACTTGGTGCGGCGCGACTCGAAGCCGCTCTCCTCGAGCACCGGCCGGATCACCGCTTCGATCATCGCGGCGCGGATCGACCCGTGGGAGAGCACCCGCCGGCCCGAGCGCTCGGCGTGCTGGGTGGACACCACGACGGTGCGCACCGCCACCGGCCGGTCCCCCTCGTAAGCCACTGAGATCTGGGTCTTTCCGTCGGGCCGCAGCCACTCGATGGCCCCGTGCCCGTTCTTGCCCTTGCGCACCGCGGCCAGGCGTTCCGCCATCCGGTGCGCCAAAATGATCGGCAGCGGCATCCGCTCGCGAGTCTCCCGCGTCGCGTAGCCGAACATCATCCCCTGATCGCCGGCGCCCTGCTCCTTGGCCTTGCTGCTATTTACCCCTTGCGCGATGTCGGTCGACTGCCGGTCGATGGAGGTGAGCACGGCGATGGTCCGTCCGTCGAAGCCGTACGAAGCGTCGGTATAGCCGATCGCTTCGACGGTTTCCCGCACGATGTCGGGAATGTGTACGTACGTCTTGGTGGTGATTTCCCCGGCCACCATCGCCATCCCGGTCGTCACCAGGGTCTCGCACGCGACCCGTGCCGAGGAATCCCGGGCGAGGATCGCGTCGAGCACGGCGTCGGAGATCTGGTCGGCCACCTTGTCGGGATGACCCTCAGTGACCGACTCGGAGGTGAAGACGTGGCGCTTCTTGGCGGAGGCCATTGATTCGCTTGGAAAGAGAAGGTGGCGGTTACTGGTCAAAATACCCCCCGGAGCCGCGCCCCGGCAATGTACTGTTGGGGTCGATCAGCCGAAGATCGATGACCGGACGCAGCGCGTCGTGCAGAATGGCGCTGACTTCGTCGGGCCCCTTCGCTTCGAGCGCCGCGCTAGCCGCCTGGCGCGCGACCGACGCCGGCACCGAGCGCACCAGCCACTTGAGCAGCGGGAGCACCGGCGGGGCCACCGACAAGGTCTCGAAGCCGAGTCCGATCAGCAGCACCGCGAAAATCGGCTCCGAAGCCATTTCGCCGCAGACGCTCACGGGGATCCCCTGCGCTGCGCCCGCGCCCAGCACGTCGCGCAGCATTCGGAGGATGGCCGGATCGTGCGGGGTGAACCGTGCCGCCAGGTTGGCGTTGCCGCGGTCCACCGCCAGGGTGTATTGCGTCAGGTCGTTGGTGCCGATGCTGAAGAAGGCGCTCACCCGCGCCAGCCGGTCCGCCATGATCACCGCGGCGGGCGTCTCGATCATCACACCGACCGGAACGCTCTTCGCGGTGCGCACCCCGGCTCGCTCCAGGTCGGCGGCCTCCTCCGCCAGCATCTCCACCGCGCGCTCCACCTCGTCGACCCGGGTCACCAGAGGCAGCATCACCTGAAGGGGCCGCTCGGCCGCGGCGCGCAGAATGGCGCGGAGCTGGGGCCGGAAAATCTCCGGCTGATCGAGGCAGACGCGAATCGAGCGCCAGCCGAGGAAGGGATTGGCCTCGGAGGGCGCGGCAAAGGCGGCGGGGAACTTGTCCCCGCCCAGATCGTAGGTGCGGATCACCACCGGCGCCCCGCGGAACGCCGCCGATACCCGGCGGAAATACTGCAGCTGCTCCTCTTCGGTGGGCAGGTGGGCCCTGCCGGCGACCAGGAATTCGGTGCGCAGCAATCCCACGCCCTGAGCGCCATGCCGCGCGGCCATGTCGATTTCGTCCGGCAAGTCCACGTTGCCCATCAGGGTGATCGTCACGCCGTCCGGCGTGGTTGAGGGCTGCAGCGTGGTGGCTTCCAGCTCCAGCTCGAGCTTGTGGCGCCGGGTGGCCGTCGTCTGCGCTGCTTCGAGCTCCGGCATGGTGGGCTCGAGCAGAATGCTGCCCGTGGTGCCGTCTACGAGAACGATGGTACCGGATCGGATCCGCGCCACGGCCCCGGGCACGCCCATCACACAGGGGATGCCGAGGGAGTGGGCCAGGATCGCGGCGTGCGAGGTGCGCGTGCCTTCCTCGCTCACCAGGCCCACCAGCTGGTCGCGGTCGAGCTGGACGGTGAGACCGGGGTAGAGCTCGTGCGCGACGATCACCACCTGCCGGTGCTCGCGCATGCCGAACAGCTCATCCTCGGTGTCGCCGGTCAGGTGACGCAGCACCCGGATCTGGGTGGCCAGCAGATCGGCCAGCCGCTCGCGCAGCCGGGTGTTCGCGGTCCCGCCCCAGGCGGCCCGCTTCTCCAGGGCTTTGAATTCGTAGGCCGTCTCGGCGCTGAAGCGATTGTCGCGGATCAGGTGCTCGACTTCGGCCAGGAAGTCGGCGTCCTGGGCCATCATGATCTGCGCTTCGAAGATCTGGCTCTCCTCGAGTCCGGCGCGCTCGAGCACCCGCTCACGCAGCCGATCCAGCGTGCCGACCACGGCGGCGACCGCCTCGTGGAGCCGGCGCACCTCGCCCTCCACCTCCGCTTCCGCAACCCAGCGATCGGCCACGGCGGGGAATTTCCACTCCAGCACCACGGCCGGAGCGTAGGCCAGCCCGGGCGATACCCCCACGCCGCGCAGCAGCCGTTCCTGGGTCATGATTCCCCGAAGCCCGAAGTGATCAGGTCCGTCAGCGCAGTCACGGCGGCCTCCGCGTCGCTGCCGTGGGCGCGCACGGTGATGCTGCTGCCGCACTCGGCCGCCAGCATCATGACGCCCATGATGCTCTTGCCGTTCACGGGCACCGCGTCCTTCACCAGCTGGATCTCGCTCTCGAACGTATTGGAGAGCTTGACCAGCTGGGCCGCCGGCCGTGCGTGCACCCCCAGGGGATTGGTCACGGTCGCGCTTCGCTCAATCACGCCGCGCTCCAGCGCCAGAGGAGAGTGAGCGCACCGGCGCCCAGGGTCAGGGCCGGCGCCGACAGCGGCTTCCGCAGCGTGAGCACGCCGAGGACGAAGGCGCCCGCCACGACCAGCACCGTGGCCCGCACCGCTTGCCCGGTCCCCCGGAGCAGCCAAGAGGCCACCCAGGGAATCGCGGCCCCCACGATCAGAGCGGCGATTCCGCCCGCGCGCGCGGCCAGCGCGGGCAGGCGGGATTCGCTGATGGCGTGCGCCACCTGCAGTCCGTGGCGCAGCCCCACTCGCAAGCCCCACCAGGTTACCAGGACCCGCAGCGCGTTGTAGCCCAGCACCGCGAGCGCGAGCATGCCCAGACCCGCACCGTTGGCCGCGCCGATCAGCGCCAGGCCCATGACCGCGGGCACGATGCCCGCCCAGAACAGCTGATCGCCCAGCGCGCCCAGCGGGCCCGACAGCGCGGTGCGCAACCGGAGAATCCGCTCGGCCGGCTGGCCCTCGAGCTCGGCCTTTGCGAGCGCACCGACGGCCGCGCCGGCGAGGAACGGATGCGCGTTGAAGTACTGGGCGGAGCGCCCGCGCGCCGCGCGGGCACGCTCCGGATCGGCGGCCAGCGCCTCGAGCAGCGGTTCCTCGGCTACGGCGATGCCGACTCCCTGCATTCGCTCGTAGGTGTACGACGCCTGCAGGGAGGCCAGCCGCAACAGGGCGCGAAGCCGCGGCATCATAGGGCCGCGAGCCCCAGGACGCCGAGCAGGATCCCGCCCGCCAGCCACGCGATCCTGCGCGCGGTGCCGGCGCGGCGGAGCGCCCCCGAGATCAGCGCGACCAATCCTCCCGCCACCGTCACCACCGTGAGCGCCTTCCCGGTGCTCAGGTCGAAGCGAGGGCCGCGCGCCAGCAGTGCGACCACGCTCAGGCCGAGCCCTGCGAGCGCCGCACTGCGCGCGAGATCGGTGCCCAATCCGATGAGATGGAGCCGGGTGGCGACACCGGGATCGCCGCGGTCCAGCGGCAGGGCGGAGCGCCGCAACGCCCACGCATTGATCCGGCGATGCGCCACGACGGTCAGCCCGCCGATTTGGGCGAGCAGGAGGCCAAGCAGCACGGCGGGACCGAGCGCCGCGGCCCAGGGCTGCCAGGCCCCCAGCGCCACCGCCGCCACGGTCGCCGCGCCGTAGTCGGGATAGCGGGACGCCCCCACGGGGAGCACGTCGAGCGCGAAGAGCTCGAGCGCCGCCCCGATCCGGAGTCCCGCACCGGGATCGCCAATGATGACTCCTGCGACCGCACCGCAGACCAGCGGCCGGTTGAGCAGCCCCTGCAGCACACTCGCCAGGTCGAGACCGGCGATGGTGCCCCAGAGCAGGAGGGCGGCGACGGGCAGCCCGTTCATCCGAGCTCCTTGAGCGCCACCGGGCGCGAGGTGGGCACGTCCTGCGCGATCACCTCGAGGCCTTCCCCGGCCAGTCGCTGCAGCATCGCGAGCTCCGCTTCCGACAGGTAGAGGTAGCGCAGCCGCTCCCGCCGGCCGGCGCCCGCGTGGATGCCGCCGAGATTGAGCTTGTGGAGCGTGCCCGGTGAGCGGCGCAGCAGGTCGGCCGCGGTGGCGATCGCGCCGACCAGGATGAGCACCCGCTCGCGGCCCGCTTCCCAGCCGGCCAGCCGGGGAGCGGCCTCCGCGGCGCTGGCGAATTCCACCTTGATCTCGGGCGGAGCCGCCATGCGGTAGAGCTCCTGCTCCCAGTCGCTGGCCCTGACTTCGTCGTCCACCAGAACGATCCGCTGCAGATCGAGCGGCCGGCCCCACCCGACCACGACCTGGCCGTGGACCAGCCGGTCGTCCACCCGGCACAGCACGATCGGCATCAGCGCGCGCCGATTCCGCGGGCTCCGGACTCCGCCGCTCGCCGGGCCACTTCGTCGGGGCTCCGCTCCCGATGAAAGAGGAACTCGAGCAGCATCACCAGGTTCACCCCCGTCACGACCCGGAGCTCGGGATGACTGGGCAGCTGGCGCATCGCCGCGAAGAGACAACTTCCGCTCGGCAAATCGACGAAGATCACCGCGGGCTGGTTGTCGACGGCTTCGAGCACCCGGCCTTCCAGCGCGGCCTTGTCCAGGCCCGCATTGGAGACCGGAATCAGCACGCCGCGGAGCCCGCTGATCTCTTCCGCCGCCGCGACCAGCGCGGCGGCCACCCCGCCGTGGCCCACCACCACGCCGCGCACAGCTTCGCTCATTCGTAGTCTTCCTGGAGGTACTCCCGCAAACCGCGCTGCTCCATCATCCGCTTGATCAGGCGGTCGTTGAACGCGGTGGCAATGTCCACTCCGGTCATCCGGAGCAGATGGGCCATGGCAACCACTTCGGAAATCACGGTGAGATTCTTGCCCGGATTGAGCCCGACCACGACTTTCGGCACTTTGACCTCGAGAATCGTGGTCTCCTGCCGGACCAGGCCGGTGCGCTCGGCGTCCTTGGCCTTTTCCCAATCCTCGAGCTGCACCACGACCTCGATCCGCTTCTGCGCGCGCACGGAGCGGATGCCGAACAAGGCCTTCACGTCGATCAACCCGACACCCCTGATCTCCATGTGGTGCGCCGCCAGCTCGTGCCCCTGCCCGATCAGGATGTCGTTCCCCTTGCGGGCGACCAGCACGATGTCGTCGGCCACCAGCCGGTGGCCCCGCTCCACCAGGTCGAGCACGCACTCGCTCTTGCCGATCCCGGACCGCCCGGTGAAGAGCAGCCCCACCCCGTACACATCGGCCAGCGAGCCGTGCAGTGTGGTGCGCGGCGCGAAGGCGTCCTCGAGGATCGGCTTGATCCGGCGATAGAACTCCCCGGTCTTGAGCTTGCTGCGGAGCACCGGGATGCCGCGCTGCTTGGCCAGCGTGAGGAGCAGCGCCGGAACGTCCTGCGCCTTGGTCACGAACAGGCAGGGCGGATCGAAGCTCAGGAAGGTCTCGAGCGAGCGCTGCTGGGCCGCCGCGTCGAGGGAGTTGAGATAATTAATCTCGGTCTCGCCCAGCACGTGGAGGCGGCCCGGCACGAAGCGCTCGGTGTACCCCGCCAGCACCAGCCCGGGGCTCGCGACGTCCTGATCCGGCAGCGGACGGTCGAGACCATGCTCCCCGGTGAGCGACTCGAGCTGCAAGGGGTCGCCGCGCCGGGTCAGCAGGTCCCTGGGGCGGAGCGTCACGTGGAGCGCGCGCGGGGGCGGGGAGCCGCGCGACGCGATTGCTGGCGGAGCTTGCCAGCTTTCATCAGTTGGACGCGCAGCTTTTCTTCGGCGCGATCGAGCGCGCTGCGGTGGTCGCTTCCCTGCCCGATTCCGATCAGCATCTTGCGCCCGCGGGCGTGCAGCCGGAGCTCCACGGAATGGATCAGCGGTGCCGCGTCGAAGACCACCGTGGCATCGAGTGCGTGGGGCGAGAGCTCCGCCAGCCGGGCCGCGACGGAACCCGCGCGCTCGCGCAGCGCGTCGGTAACCTCACAATGCCGGGCGCTGATGGTGGTCCGCATCAATTCCCTCCCGCGATGAGGTCCATGAGGTGCGCTTCGGTTGCTCCAGCGGCGTCGTCCCAGCTCCAGGCCAGTGCGCTGTCTCGCGCGGCCGCTCCCAGCTTGGCGACCAGATCGGGACTCCGGGCCAGCTCGAGCATGCGCCGGGCCAGTGCCGCTGGGTCGCCGTGGGGAACCAGAAAGCCGGTGCGCCCGTCCTGCACCGAATCCCGCAAGCCCGGACTGTCGGAGGCAAGCGAGGGAGTCCCGCAGGCCGCCGCTTCCATCACCGTCAGGCCCCAACCTTCCTTGGGCGACGGGAACAGATTCGCCCAGGCCGCCCGGAACAACAGCCGCTTGTGGGTTTCGTCCACGTAGCCATGGAACCGTACCACGTCCCGGAGCCCGAGCTCATCGGCCAGGTGCCTCAGCCGGTCGAGGTCATCACCGGTCCCCGCGATGTCCAGCGACAGATCGGCGCGCTCGCGACGGGCCAGCGCCAGCGCCCGTAGCGCCACCTCCACACCTTTGTAACGCTTCAGCCGGCCGACATATA
>CAZYPO010000059.1:0-19026 GCA_964649225.1 uncultured Gemmatimonas sp.
GGCCTGAGCTCGATACTGTGCCACACCGCCGGCATGATGGGCCAGTCTTCCGGTCGGGGTACATGGTGGAATCCCATCGTAAGCCACACGACCAGGTCGGTGTTGGCGATGGTGCGATTGGCTGCGGTCCACTTCGGCAAACCGTCACCTGCGGTACTCACGCTGGGATAATCTCCAGCGGCAAACAGCTCATCCTGATTGAGCGGCGTGACCCACAGGGTGTGATTGGTGAAGCCGGCGCGCTTCTGCATGTAGTCATCCGGCGAGAGCAGGGTGAGCGCGCCGTGGCCCCCGGTGACCTCGTACCCCACCGGATCACCGTAGGGTCCCGCTACGTTCGGGTTGACGATCCGCCAGAGCTCCGGCTCGCTCATCGTCGAGTGGCGCATCGCGTCGCTCTCGGTGCGCGCGGGGGTGGAGACCACCTTCCAGAGGCTGCGCCGCACGCTCGACTCCGGCTGGCGCTCGGTGGCGAGCCGGTCGACCATCAGCGTATTGGCGGTGCCGTCCACGTCGAGGTCGAGCCGGAACGAGAAGAAGTGACTGTGATTGACGCCTACCAGAAACGGCGCGATGAAGCGCCCGTACTTGTCGTCGTCCGTCTCGCCGGTAGCATCGCGTGACTTGGCGCCCTTGGTCTGATCCATCCCCGTCGCGCCTGCATTCAGTTTGAGCGAGCCATTCTGCTCGAAGACCCAATCGAACAGGTAGTCGTAATTGCCCGCGGTCATGAACATCCGGAGCACGAGCTCGCGCTGGGCCCGGCTCTCCACGACCCGGTTGTTCTCCCGCGCGTGGCGCCAGGCGGGATCGCCGGTGAGCCGCTCGAAGAGGCACGCTGCGCGCACCCGCTGGCGCGGAAGCCCCTTCCCGGATGCCACCACCGCGTCGAAATAGCTGGCGTTGGTGGGACAGTCGAGTCCCGGCTCCAGCGTGCTGGCGACTCCACCCATCACTGACGGATAGCTGCCGAGATCGAAGTAGCTCTGATACCCCCAGGGTTCCTGGGGGTCCATGTAAGGTACGAACAGCTCGGACAGCGATCCCTGATACAGCACCGAGCGGTCGCGGCCGCCATCGCTATAGCGCACCAGGGAGAGCACGACGCCGCGCCGAGCGTCCACCCGGAAATGGAATTTCCAGTTTTGCCAGCTCACCTGCTGGCCTTCCAGCGTGAAGGACGGCCCCAGCGGCTGGCTCACCGCGAGAGGGGTTTTGATCTCCCGGGTGGGACCGATCGCTTCCGCGTCGTAATCGCCCACCGGTCCGCTCGAGGGCCGGACCCCGCTGTCGATCACCCGCAGGATCTTCTTGTCGGTGAGGTCGACAACCACGACCAGTCCTTCGTAGCTCTCCCCGTACCCGCTGAAGCGGCCGCGCTCGCTCCCGCACACCGCGCGCATCACCCGGTGATTGCGCTCCTCCGGCTGATCGAAATACCCCTCGTTCTGGGGGAAACAGCCCACGTGGGTGAAGTCGGTGACCCCGCGCCGGCGGATGGCCTCGCGCACCCGCGCATCCTTGAGCAGCAGCTCGTTGACGGTCTCTTCTTCTCCCTCCAGGGCCATGTATTGGCGGCCGGGAACCTCTCGCCAGGTGAGCAGTTTCTTTGCCGCGAGGTCCACCACCGCTTCGTACCCCTTGCCGTCCTGAAAGAGGTGCACGAATCCTTCACGCCGGAACGGCTGGCCGGGCTTCCAGGCCAGCACCTCGGGCTTGGGCGGCTCGTGCAGGGCAACGTAGAGATAGCGGGTGGTCGAATCGGTCTTCCCCGAGGCGAGCAGGGCATCGTAGATCGCCCAGTGCTCCTTGGCCGACAGACCATCCAGGGGGTGGGCGGGAGATTGGGCGGCGGCCGCTGTGGCCAGCGTTATGCCGGCGGCGACGAGCGCATGAAAAACCGAGTGGAGGCGCATTAGGAATCCGGTTAGGAGGGAGCAAGGGCTAATAGGCCCCTGCCGGGGGCGGCTGTCAAGCAGTGCGGTCGGGAAACGGCACCTCGATGATGAGCCCGTCCCGCGCCACCACGGTCGCGGCGAACACCGCTTGGGCTTCCGCCAGCAGCTCCGGAGCATCGCGCGTGTAGCGTGGGCTGATGTGCGTGAGCGCCAGCCGACGGACGCCGGCGTCGCGCGCCACCACCGCGGCCTCCCGGGCCGTCGAATGGCCGGTCTCGACCGCGCGGGCACGCTCGTCCTCGCCAAAGGTTGCTTCGTGCACGAGCAAATCGGCGCCCTTGGCCGCGGCCACGATCGCCGCGTGGGGCCGGGTGTCCCCCGAATACACCACCGTTCGGCCCGGGCGCGGCGGGCCCACCAGGGCCTCGGGCGCGATGACCCGGCCGTCCGTCAGGCTTACGGACTTTCCCTTATGGATCTGCCCCCAGAGCGGCCCCTCCGGAATCCCCAGCGCCCGCGCCTTGTCGGGATCGAAGCGGCCCAGGCGGTCGTGCTCCACCAGCGCGTATCCCACGGTGTCGGCACGATGGTCGGTCTCGAAGACCGCGAGCTCGTACTCGCCCCTGCCCAGGCGATCGCCCGGCTTCACCTCGATGATCTCCACCGGAAACTTGGTTCGCTCGATGCCGATGCTGAGGGCGCCGGAGAGGATCCGCTGGGCTCCCTTGGGACCGTAGAGGCTGACGGATTCCTTCCGGTCCATCAAGCCCATGGTCCGGAAGAGCCCGATGATGCCCAGGAAATGATCCGAGTGGTAATGGGTGAGGAAGATGTCCTTGAACGAGAAGCCCACCCCGTAGCGCATCATCTGACGCTGGGTGCCCTCGCCACAGTCGAACAACAGCATCTCCCCCTCGCGGTGAATCGCGAGGGCGGAGACGTTGCGATCAATCGTCGGACAGGCGGCCCCGGTGCCGAGGAAGGTGAGGCTCAACATGGGGCCAAAGGTAGAGGAGTAAGGAGTCAGAGGTCAGGGGCCAGGGCGCTCCGCCACCAGGAGACCTAAATCCTGAGGCGAATTGGGTTGACTCGAGCGGCAGTATGATTCCACCAATGAAGCACCAGCGGATCGTCACGAAGGATGCGGCGGAGCTCGCCGGGCGCGCAGCCGACTGGATCGCGCGGACGCTGATCGAGACCATCGCGCGCCAGGGCGGCTGCTCGCTGGCCCTGGCCGGCGGGAGCACTCCGCGCCCGGTGTACCTCCGGCTGGCCGAACGGCCCGGGATTCCCTGGCACGCCGTGGCCGTTTTCTTCGGCGACGAGCGCGCGGTTCCGCCCGATCATCCCCGCAGCAACTATCGCCTTGCGGTCGAGACGCTGCTCTCGCGGGTCGCGGTTCCCCCGGTGCAGATTCATCGCATGGAAGCCGAACGGCCGGATCCCGACCAGGCGGCACGCGAGTATGAGGCCCTGCTGCCCGATCCCCTCGATCTCCTGCTGCTCGGCATCGGAGCCGATGGACACATCGCGTCACTCTTCCCTCATGCAGCAGCCCTCACCGAATACCAGCGCCGCGTCGTGCCCGCCAGCGGAGGCGTTCCGCCGCTACCCAGGCTCACCATCACCCCGCCTGTCATCGGCCAGGCGCGCCGGCTTCTGGTGCTGGCGGTGGGACCGGACAAGGCGCCCGCCGTGGCCGGCGCTCTCGCCTCCGACTCCAAGCCGGAAGCGCTGCCGGCCCGGCTGGCACGGCAGGGCACCTGGATCCTGGACCGCGCGGCCGCGGCCGGGCTCCGGGGGTCGGTGCTATGAGGGTGCTCGCCGGGGACATCGGGGGCACCAACGCGCGCCTCGCGATCGTGGAGCTCGACCGCACGGTCCGCATCGTCGCCGAGCAGACGGTCCCCAGCCAGGAAGTCAAAGCGTTCACCCCTCTGCTGGAACGGTTTCTTGCCGCCGCAGAGCCTCGCCCGGTTCGCGCCTGCCTCGCTGTCGCGGGCCCCGTGGTCGACGGCCAGGTGCGCGGAACCAACCTTCCGTGGACCGTGAGCGAGCGGGCGCTCAGCGAGTCGCTCCGGATCCCAGGCGTTCGCCTGATCAACGATTTCGAGGCGGTGGGTCACGGCCTCGGCCGGCTGGCCGAAGCCGACTTCCTGATCCTGCAGGCCGGAACAGCCGATCCGCGTGGTGCGGTGGGCTTGATCGGCGCGGGCACCGGGCTCGGCGAGGGGTTTCTGGTGCGCTCCGGCCAGGGGTACAGCGTCCAACCCTCCGAAGGAGGCCACGCCACCTTTGCCGTCGAGAGTGCGCGCGACTGGGCGCTATTCACCTACCTCGGCGAACGCTACGGCCACGTCTCGACGGAGCGGGTTATCTCGGGCCCGGGACTGGTCGACCTGTATGCATTCGTCGGCGGGAGAGAATCCCGCCTCCACGCCGACCTGGCGGGGGAGGATCCCGCCGCGGCGATCTCGCGTCACGCACTCGCTGGCAGCGACCCGCGCGCTGTCGAGGCGCTGGATCTGTTCGTCGAGGCGTTCGGGGCCGCCGCCGGCAACCTGGCGCTCACGATCCTGTCCACCGGCGGGATTTATCTCGCGGGCGGCATCGCGCGCCACGTCGCTCGGAAACTGGGCGAGGGGAGCTTCATGGCGGCGTTCCGGCGCAAAGGCCGCCTGCACACCCTGCTCGAGCGGATTCCGGTCCGGGTGATTCTCAATCCGGATGTGGGGTTGCTCGGGGCTGCGGTAGTCGCAGCCAGGGCAGACGGCCGGTAGCTAAACCCTGTCGCGGAGGAGCACGGAATGCAGCTCGGCATGATCGGCCTCGGGAGGATGGGCGGCAACATGACGGAACGGCTGCTCCGCGGCGGCCACCAGGTGGTGGCGTACGACCCGAACGCCGCCGCCGTGGCTGCCGTCCGGACCAAAGGCGCGGCGGGAACCTCCGGACTGGCTGACCTGGTCGGCAAGCTGCCGTCTCCCCGAGTGATCTGGCTGATGGTGCCCTCGGGCGCGCCCGTCGACGATACCATCGCGGCGCTGCTGCCGCTGCTCGAGGAGGGCAGTCTGCTCGTCGACGGCGGCAACTCCAACTTCAGGGACACCCTGCGGCGGTCGGCACTACTCCATGGGCACGGCATCGAGCTGGTGGATTGCGGGACCAGCGGCGGCATCTGGGGACTCGAGAACGGCTACTGCCTCATGGTCGGCGGCTCGGCCGACGCGCTCCGCCGGCTCGATCCTGTGCTGCGGACGCTGGCGCCGCAGGACGGCTACGCCCACGTCGGTCCAACCGGGGCAGGCCACTACGTCAAGATGGTGCACAACGGCATCGAGTACGCTCTGCTGGAGGCCTACGCGGAGGGGTACGAGATCCTCCACGCCTCGAAGCAGTTCGAGCTCGATCTCTACCGCATCGCGGCGGTGTGGAATCGCGGCAGCGTCGTGCGCTCCTGGATCAACGAACTTGCCGAACGCGCCTTCGCGCGCGATGCGACGCTGCGGGACCTGAAGGGCTGGGTCGATGACTCCGGAGAAGGCCGCTGGACCATTCAGGAGGCGATCGATCTCGATGTTCCGGTGCCCGCGATCACTCTGGCGCTGTTCGCCCGATTCCGTTCGCGTCAGCAGGAGTCCTTCGGCGCCAAGGTGATCGCCGCCTTGCGCCATGAATTCGGCGGCCATCCGGTCAAGTCCGTGTGACCGAGACCATTACCCTGCCGATGCAGGTGGACCGGCTTCCCGGCGCGTCCCGGAGCCGGCAGCCCGGCCCCTGCACCATGGTGATCCTGGGCGCCGGCGGCGACCTGACCCGGCGCAAACTGATCCCGTCCCTGCTCCACCTGCTCGCCGACGGACTGCTGCCCGAGGACTTTGCCGCCCTCGGCGTCGGGCGAAAGCCGCTGGACGATGCGGGCTTCCGCGAGGAGCAGCGTGCGGGCAGCGAGGCGGACAACGAGCTGTGGGACCGTCTTGCGCCGCACCTGCTGTACCTCACCGCCGACCTCGATGTGCCCGACAGCTTCGCGGCGATCGCCAAGCGGATCGAACGCGTCGAGGCCGAGCGTGGGGTAGAGCGCGGCCGGCTGTTTTACCTCGCGCTCCCGCCCAGCGTCTATGCCGAGACCATCGAAGGCCTGTCGCGGAGCGGGGCGCTGCCGCGCCGCGATCCCGCGGACCGGCGCTGGGCCCGTGTCATCATCGAGAAGCCCTTCGGCAGCAGCCTCGCCACCGCGCAGACGCTCAACCGGATCGTGAAAGCAGCAGTGGGAGAGCATCAGGTCTACCGAATCGATCACTATCTGGGCAAGGAGACGGTACAGAATCTGCTGGTGTTCCGCTTTGCCAATTCGATCTTCGAGCCGGTCTGGAATCGCCACCACATCCACCACGTCCAAATCACTGCAGCGGAGTCGATCGGCGTGGAGCACCGCGCCCGGTACTACGAAGAAGCGGGCGTGGTCCGCGACATGTTCCAGAATCACCTGCTTTCGCTGCTCTCACTGACCGCGATGGAGCCGCCGGCCACCTTCCGTTCCGAAGCGGTACGGGATGAGAAGACCAAGGTATTGAACGCGATCCGCGCCGACGGCGCGTTCCGTGGCCAGTATGGGCCCGGGACGGTCGCGGGGGAGCTGGTGCCCGGCTATCGCGAAGAGGAGGCCGTCGCGGCCAACTCGGTGACACCCACCTACGCGGCTATCCGCTGCCTGGTCGACAACTGGCGCTGGCAGGGCGTGCCATTCTTGCTGCGCTCAGGCAAGCGTCTCGCGCGACCGGTCACCGAGATTGCGGTGCACTTCCACACGCCACCTCACCTGATGTTTCCTCTCGAGCACGGTGAGGAGATCTCGCCCAACGTTCTGGTGTTCCGGGTCCAGCCGGACGAGGGACTTTCGCTCTGCTTCGAGATCAAGCGGCCCGGAGCCGGAGTCCAAATCACCTCGGCGCGGATGGAGTTCAGCTACCGCGATGCCTTCGGCGACGGGCAACACGACGCCTACGAGACACTGCTGCTTGACTGCATGGCCGGCGATTCGATGCTATTTCTGAGAAGCGATGCTACCGAGGCGGCGTGGCGGGTCGTCGACCCCATCATCGCCCAATGGGAGAGCGAGCGCCCTCCCGATTTCCCCAATTACCCCGCCGGCAGCTGGGGTCCGGCGGCGGCCAGTGACCTCATTGCCCAAGCCGGGGCGGCCTGGCGCAACCCCTGAACGGCGGCGGCGCTCAGAACACCCGCACCGTGATGCCGAGCTTGCCCGGGTGCTTCTTGAGGTCGTCCACGAATTCCTGCAGAGACTTGAGCAGGCGCTGGGCATTCGCGTAAAACGCGGTGTCGACCGCGAACTTGCCCAGCGAGCCCTCGCCCCGATTGACGCGGGCCACCAGGGTGTCGAGTCGCAGCGCCGTCGCGTGCGCGTCACCGGAGAGCCGCGACAGGTTGTCCATCAGAGTATCGGCATGCGCCATCGTCCCGCTCAGCTTGAATTCGTTCAGCGTGGAGTCGAGCCGGGCGCCCATGCGCTGCACTTCCGCCAGCGTGCGGGAAAGCTCGGCGCTGGGTCCGACCTTGGGATTGGCGTAAAGATCGGCCATCCGCTGCACCGCGCTCAGGGTGCGTGAGATATCATCGGCCAGCCTCTTGTTCGCGATGTCGGAAAGCCCGCTCATTACCTCCTTCGCCTTGGCGGAGAGCTCGTCGCCCAGCGCGATGAACCCTTTGTCCACCGTTCCGACGATGACCGCGTCGGCGGGCAGCGGCTCCGCCGCGACGCCGGGATTGAATTTGATGACGGCGTCGGCGACCAGCCCGACGCTGGAGAGCTCGGCGGACGCATCGCGCCGCGGCTTCACGCGCGGGTCGAGGTCGATCCGTATCAGGACCTTTCCAAACTCCTGATAGTCGATTTCCTGCACCGTGCCGAGCTGCACCCCCGACACCTTAACCGGTGAGCCTCGCTTCAACGTTCCGGCGTCGGTAAGGGCGATCGTGACGGTCGGCTCGCGTGAAAAGCTGCGGCCCCCCAGCCACATCGAGCCCCAGATGAAGAGCGCGGCGCCCACCACGACCAGGGTGCCGACGGTGACTTCCTGCTTGTAGTGAAGGTCCATGGCTCCGCTCAGGCCGCGAAGGAGGTGGGATCGAAGTCACGCTCCAGAAACGCCCTGACACGCGGTTCGGTGGAGTCCTTGAACTCCTCCGGCGTGCCTTCCAGTACGATCCTCGCATCGGAGAGCAGCGCCAGACGGTCCGCCACCCGGAACGCCCCCCGCACGTCGTGGGTGACCATTACGCTGGTCACGCCCAGTTCTTCGTCCAGCCGCACCACCAGGTCGTCGATAACGTCGGCATTGACCGGATCGAGCCCCGATGTCGGCTCATCATACAGCAGATACTTGGGCGCGCCCGCGATCGCCCGGGCAATACCGACCCGCTTGCGCATCCCGCCCGAGAGCTGCGCCGGATACTTCTCCTGGGTCTCCGGCGTCAGGTTGACCAGGCGCAGACACTCGATCACCCTCGCCTGCGAGTACTCCAAGTCGCGATACTTGCTCTCATCCGAAAGGCCCAACCGGATGTTCTCGAAGACGTTCATCGAGTCGAAGAGCGCGCCATTCTGGAACACGTAGCCGATGCTGGTCCGCAGATCGGCGAGCTCATTGCGCCGCAGCGCCGGCACCTCCCGGCCGTCCACGCGCACCGAGCCTGCGTCGGGACGCAACAGGCCGTTGATGTGCTTGAGCAGCACGCTCTTGCCCGAGCCGGAAGGGCCGAGCAGCGCAACGGTCTCTCCCTCCCGAACGTCGAAATCGACGCCGCCGAGAACGACTTGCTCGCCGAAGCGCTTGCGAACCCCGCGCAGCTCGATCATTCAGGTGAGCAGGATCTTGGCCAGCAGCGTATTGAGCAACAGGATCAGCACCGAACTGGTCACCACCGCCGCGGTGGCCGACTTCCCCACCCCTTCAGCGCCCTGCTGCGTGTTGAAGCCCATGTAACAGGAGATCAGCCCGATCGCCCAGCCGAAGGCGGTCGCCTTGATCAGCGAGTACCAGGCGTCGAACGGCCGCCAGAAATAGCGCGCCCCGTAGGTGAAGTCCCAGTCGGTGACCGGCAGGACCTGTTTGACCCCGATCCACCCGAACCCCACCGCGACGACGTCGGCGATCACCACCAGGACTGGCAGCATGAGGGTAGATGCCAGCACCCGTGGAATGATGAGGTGTGACGCGGGAGAGCGTCCCAGCGATTCCAGGGCGTCGATCTGCTCGGTCACGCGCATCGTGCCGAGTTCGGCGGCGTAGCGCGCCCCGATCCGCCCGGCCAGCACCAGCCCGATCAGGACCGGCCCCAGCTCCAGGATGATGGTATTGGTGATCAGCGTGCCGAGCACGTACACCGGAAGGCTGGTTTGCCACTGATAGCCGGCCTGGAAGGCCGTCACCGCCCCCGCGAAGGCGGAGATGAGCAACACGATGAAGAGCGACCCCACGCCGACGTTGGCGGATTCGGTGATCGTCCGGGGCAGCCAGATCCGCCATTCCGCCATCCCGCGAAACAGCTCAGCGCCGAGCAGGCTCAGCCGCCCGATGTGGGCAAGCCCCTCCAGGGTGAGCCGGCCGATGAAACGAAATGGGTGAAAACCGCTCTCAGGCATACGAGGCTTATCTTGGACGCGTATGGCCCCGAAGTCCACCCCGAAGCCTCTCGCCAGCGCGGCGAGCTTTCGACGGCACCTGCTGGCCTGGTTCCGCCGGCACGGCCGTGACCTGCCGTGGCGGCGCACGCGGAATCCCTACCGGATTCTGGTCTCGGAAGTGATGCTGCAGCAGACCCAGGTGTCGCGTGTCACCGAGTATTACCCACGCTTCCTGCGCGCCTTCCCGACCCTGCCCCGGCTGGCGGCCGCCTCGCCCGCGCGAGTACGCGAGGAGTGGGCCGGCCTGGGTTACTATCGCCGCGCCGCGAATCTGCACCGCCTGGCCCGGGAGGTGCTCGAGCAGCACGACGGGCGGATCCCTGGCGAGCCCGAATCGCTGGAGCGGCTGCCTGGGGTTGGACGCTATACCGCCGGCGCGGTCGCGAGCTTCGCCTTCGAATGCGCGGTGCCCGCGGTGGATACCAACGTGGCACGAGTGCTCCGGCGGGCGTTCCACCCGCGGCTGCCGAAAGACGCTCACGGCGAGCGGCGGATTTGGGATACCGCCGCCGCGATCCTGCCACGCAGCGGGGCTGCGGCGTGGAGCTTCAATCAGGCGCTGATGGAATTGGGAGCGTTGATCTGTACGGCTCGGGTGGCCCGCTGTGAGCGCTGCCCTGTGGCCGCGGCGTGCGTGACGGGCAGAAAGCGCGAACGAGAGCTATCGCAGTAGAGCTCCGGCGACCAGCGCGATCATCCCCAACACCCCGGCCAGCGAACCCGCCAGGGCCGCGCGATTGCGCAGCGCATCGAACAGCGGGGCCTGCGCTCCCAAAGGGTCGAGGCGACCGAGCCGCGCGATGGTCGGGAGCATCATGACAAGCACGACGCCCGCGCCGAGCAGCCCGGCACCCTGCATTATCATGAGCGCGGTCGGAAATCCGGCCGACGCCGTGGCACTGCCGTAGAGCCGCAGCGTGAGCAGCAGACCGCTCAGCACCGCGAGCAGCACTCCGGGCAGGATCTGCGCCCGCAAGAGCTGTCCCTGGAGTCCGACCATCGCGACCAGCTCGGTACGCGGCGCACGACGCATCGCGATCCCCAGGTGCATCGCCGCAAAGCCCCCTCCCATCCAGAGCACGAACCCGAACAGGTGCAGGAAGAGCAGCAGGTGCCTCATGAGAGAGTGGTCGTGAGAAAGGTCGAGTCGATCGGCTGGCGCCCCGAATACCCGGCTTCGATATCGTGCCAGTGGGTAATGTGAGCTTCGTCCACCCGCCAGCAAAGGAAGACCAGGCGGTCGTCGCGCAAAGTGTAGAAGTCGACCAGTCCGGCGTCGAAGCCCTTGAAGAGGCAGCCGATCGCCTCGATTTCACCGAGATAGCCGCTGATCCGGTCGGCCGAGTCGGTGACCGCGCGGCGTGCGGCGAGCAATTCCTCGGTTTCGCCCTCCTGCGCCCGGGCTCCCGCGGAAAGCAGCTCGTAGTCCGCCAGGGCATCCTGCCAGGTGCGATACTCGGACTTGAGATCGGTGAGAATGCGCCGCAGAAGCGGCAGAGTGCGCTCCGCTTCATCGAGGGTGAAGATGCGCGCCTCGGCCAAGTCACCCTCCGTTGTGCATGGGGGTCGCTTCAAACATTCGATATAACCAGCGCGCGGTCAAGTCTGGCGCGCCTCCAGCGCTTCACTCGCCGCGCGCTCCCCTTCCGCCACATACCAGTGGAGCTGGTCGGTGGCAAAGGTCTCACCGCGGCGCACGCGTGGGCGAATCCAGAGCAGCGGCGGGCGTCCCGGGGTGCGCAGCCAGAGCTCATGTTGGGCCGCGGTGTTGCTGGCCATGAGCACGCGCAGCGCGTCCCCGTGCAGCCGAAGCAGTGCCGGCGGCCTCGGCCCGGCTTCCTGCGCCGCCGTATCGAAGCCGGCGCCGACGTCGATGGCCACGACGAGATCGGCCGGAAAGCGCGCGGCGACCTCGAGCGCAACGACGGCGCGCAACCCCCCATCGGCGCAGCGCCGCCCTCCCAGCGGGAACGGAGGGAAGAAGAGCGGAAGCGCGCAGCTCGCGCAAAGCGCATCGAGCAACGGCACCGCCTCGCCGCCGTCGCCGAACACCAGCAGCCCGCCGCTGTCCAGATCCGCGGCGGTGATGCTCAGCGGCACCTGCAGCTCCGCGAAGTGTTCCACCGGGAGCAGGCGCTCGAGCGTCATGCGAAACGGCTCGAGCCTGAGCAGCGACCGCCCGAACATGCCCTGCAGCAACCCCCGGCGATCGATGCGGAACACATCGCGCTCGCGCACCGTAAGCAGCTGGGCCTCGATCTCGTCGTGCGTCAGGCCGGCGGCCAGGCCGGTCGCGATGACGGCGCCGAACGACGTCCCGACGAATCGGGTCGGCGTCATCCCAGCGGCCTGCAGCACGCGCAGCGCGCCGAGGTGGGCGGCCGCTCTGGCACCGCCTCCCGAGAGGACGGCCGTGATCCGCTGAGTCACCCGCGCTGCCGCGCTTCGTGCCGGATCCTGGCTTCTTCGAACCGCACCCGCTCCGCATCGGTTTCGGGTATCAGGCGGGGCACCCGGGTGGGCTTGCGCTCCCGATCGATGGCGACGAACACCACGTGCGCGGTATGGGTATGCTGGCGCTCCCCGGTGCTGATGTTCTCCGCGTAGACGTGCACAGTGATGTCCATCGAGCTGTTGCCGACGTAGTCCACCGTGGCGTAACAGGTGACCAGCGCGCCCACCGCGATCGGGTGATGAAAGTCGAGCCGGTCGATCGATTTGGTCACCGCGGTTCCGCCCGCGTGCCGGATCGCCGCCACCGCGGCCGCCTGATCCACCAGCGCGGCCAGGTGCCCGCCGAAGAGGTCACCGAGCCCGTTCTGCATGTTGGGCGTCACGAACGTGCTGATCTCGCCACGACTATGCGACATGGGACGGCTCGCTGGGGCCACGGGCGCCGAGCTCCTTCAGTAATCGACCGGGCGGAGATAGAACTCGTTGATCGCGGTCCCGCTCAGCACCGCGACCGTGGGCAACTTCCGCTTCCAATGCGTCGAGTCGAGCCGCTGGCGAACCAGGGCCACCTCGGCCTCGCTGAAGCCCAGCGCGACGATTTTCTCGGGCGCGTAGCCGGTCAGGAGCCAGTGCAGGATGGTATCGGCCTTGGCGTAGCTGATGCCGAGATCGCCCTCGTCGGTCTGGCCCTCCACCAGATCGGCCGTAGGCGGCTTCGTGATGATGGCCTCCGGCACGCCGAGGTGGTGGGCGAGCGCCAGGACCTGAGTCTTGTAGAGGTCGCCGATCGGATTGATCGGCGCGGTGTCATCCGCGTGCCAGGTGAAGTAGCCGAACAGGCGCTCGGTCTTGTTTCCCGTGCCGAGCGGCAGCGCCAGAAGCGCCGCCGACCGGTCGAACAACGCCACCATGCGCAGCCGCGCGCAGATGTTGCCCAGCCTGGCCGGGTCGGGCTGGTCGGGCAGGTCGTCCACCAGCCCGTCCACCCCCGCCGTGATCTCGACGGTTTCGGCACGCAACCCCAGCCGGTCGATCACCAGCTGCGCGTGCTGGAGCGAGTCGGAGCTGGAAAGCCTGTAGGGCAAGCGGAGCGCGGTGACATTTTCCGGGCCGAGCGCCTCGGCTGCCAGGAACGCCACGACGGCGCTGTCCACCCCGCCGGAGAGCGCCAGCACCCCACGCTCAAAGCCGCGCCGGCGGACCAGCTCGTCGCGCAGAAACTCGACCAGCCAGCGGCGGGTAAGCTCGGGATCGATGGCGAGGGGATCCGCCGAGCTGAAGCGGGCGGGCTGGGGAGGAAGCACCACCGGACGCGCCGACGGCCGGACGGCGGGACGGTGGCTGGCGCGTTCAGCTTGCCGCCCCGACAGATCCTGCAAGAGATGCGGCAACCGGCTGCGGAGATCGGAAAGCAAGGGATACTCCGCCCGCACCCGCGGGACCTCATCGAGATCGACCGTCACCTCGAGCAGGTCCTCCTCGAATACCGGCGCTCGCGCGAGCAGGTCTCCGGCGGGGCCGACGACCAGCGAACCCCCGGGGAATCCTTTGCCTCCTTCGAACCCCACCAGCTGGGCCAGCGCGACGTAGATCCCGTGCTCGCTGGCAATGGCCTGCGCCGTTCGCTCCCAGCGGATCAGACTGGACGGTCTCGCCTCCCCAGGGCCGTCGAGAGTGCCCGGCAGCAGGCCACGAGCGGGACTCGCGCTGAGCACCAGCAGCAGCTGCGCGCCATCCAGCGCGGCGATCGTGGGAACCAGTGAATGCCAGGCATCTTCACAGATGATCACGGCGGCCCGGCCCCAGTCCATGTCGAACGCGGAGACACTCTCACCCGGCTCGACGAAACGCTCTTCGTCGAATACGCCATAGGTCGGGAGGAAGATCTTGCGATGCACGTGGTGAATGCCCGCGTGGGGACCGCCGAGCGTGGCCACCAGCGCCGAATTGTGCAGCCGGGTCTGCCACAGCTCATAAAAACCGAGCGCGATGTCGAGCGGAGGCGCTTGCGACTCGCGGTGCACCCTGGCCAGGTCTTCAAACAGCGCTTCAGCGGTCTTCGCGAGCTCGCGCACCGCCCCCTCGACGAAATATCCCGTGAGGGAGGTCTCCGGCAGGACCAGTATGGCGGGTGGCTCGCGTGAGTCTCCCAGCCGGCGGAACAGCTCGCCCACTCGAGCCAGGTTGTCCGCATAGGCCCCTTTGCGAGGCTTGAGCTGGGCGATCGCGATACGGAGCATGCCAGAAAAGTAACGAGTTGCCGCTTGGGGGTTATGGTGCACCGGTCAGCGGTCACTGGTCACTGGTCACTGGTCACGCTACCATTGGCCCATGCCGCCGCTCCTCGCCGCCATTGCCGGCGCTCCCCATGCTGCACAGCCCCTGCCGCATCTTCTCACCAGCGGGCAGCCGACGCCGCAACAACTCGAAGCCCTCAAGGCGGCTGGCGCCGAGGTGATCTTCGATATTCGCGATCCGATGGAGCCCCGCGGGTTCGACGAGGCGGAGCTGGTCCGCAAGCTGGGGATGCGCTACGTGAATGTGAGTGTGCTCCAGGGTGCGCTGGACGACGCGACGATGGAGGCAGTCCTCACCGAGTTGCGGCAGGATGAAGGGCGCACGATGCTGCTGCACTGCGCCAGCGCGAACCGGGTAGGCGGCGCACTGATCCCCTACCTGATACTGGACCAGGGACTGAGCGAGGATGACGCGGTGGAAGCGGCGACGCGAGTGGGCCTGCGAGGTGCCGACCTGCTGGAGTGGGGGCTGGACTACGCGCGACGCAAAACGGGCGGCTGAGCGCCGCCCGTTCTGAACCGAATCACCTGCCCCGGGTTAGGGGTGCCGCGGCCGTGAAGGTGCGCTGTGCCCGCCTCCGCCCCCTCCTCCACCACCCGCCGAGCGCCCGCTACCACCGCCGCCCCCACCACCACCCGAAGGCTGGGAACGCTGGGGGGGATCCCGTCGCGGACGATCGTAGGAGCGCGGTTCGGCGCGCGAAGGGGGGTTGTAGCCGCCTCGGGCGCTGGGGCCGGGATAGCTCGGGACCCCTTCGGCTCCCCGTGCCCGCCGCGCCGGCGGCACGAACACCCTTCCCTCGCCGGAGCCCCGGCTGACCTCGGGTCCCCGACCGCTCACCGGGCGGGCCACCGAGCGCGGCCGCCAATTGACCGGTGGCGCCGCGGCCTCACGCATCGGCCCGCGTCCCGAGCCGAGCCTCCCGCCAATCCTGCCGGTGCCGACCGCAGACGGACGGGGATACACCGTGTAGCTGCGGGGACGGCCGACGATCACCGGGCGCCTTCCACCGGACACCGGAACCGAGGGCCGGTACGGATAGTACGGGTAGTAGGGGTTGTAGCCGTATCCGTAGGGCCGGTACCCGTATCCGTAATACCCGAATCCGACACTCCAGCCGCCGTCATAGGGCCAGCGCCGGCAGCCGTTGTAGCGCCAGTACCAGTCGTTGCAGTACAGATAGTCGTCGTAGACGTAGGTGGGGCCCCGGACCCCATAATCGCCGTAGCTATAGCTCGTCGTGGTACCGTAGACGCGATAGCCGGCAAGATCGTAGTCGAAGCCGCCCGACCCGGAAAGCTGCTGAACCAGTTCAGTGATCGCGGCTTCTGGATTGTCCGAGCCGCGATCTATGGAGAGGCGCGTGTAGTCCCACCGATCCGCGAGTACCACATCGTCGAAACGCCAAGGCTCCCTGGCGATAGCGCTGTAGATAAGCCCGCTACCATCGCCCGCGGCGCGGAACGCCCCAGCGCCATCATCGCCGCGGACCTCGTAGCGACGGCCCGCGCGCACCAGGGCATCGTCGCGCGGGTCAAGTGGGAAAAGCACCCGCAAACGGCCGTCGGTGTCGTAGTTCAGCACCAGGAGATAGCCATCGACCTCGGCGTCCACCTGGAGGCGAACTCGCTCGCCGTCGCGGAAGCGGCGGTCGTTGTTCATCCAGATTTGCAAGGGTGGTCGATCGGTTGGAGCAGCCGATGCAGGAGAGGCACCTAGGGCGGAAAGCGTAGCGAGATAGATCAGCATAAGTACCTCCCGGACGGCCCGTTTTGAGGGCGGCCAACGAAATGGACACAGGCCGGTTCCAGAACGCAATATCCAGATCCGTGCCACGCGTTGCCACCGGGAAACTTCTTACATATCAACTAGTTGAGGGATAGGTCCGGAAACCGCGGGTGTCCGGTTGCGCGGACAGCCCAGGAGGGGATTTCCCGCCGGCTGGACTGCTACCGCCGATGCCAGTACATCCGCATCTCGGAAACGCGCCCACCGTCGGTCTCACAGAAGATCGCCCCTTTGGCTTCTATCCATTCGCCGGTGCGACGCCTCCGGAAGACCGCCTTGAACTCCGTGGCGAACCAGGGACCCGCCACATAGATCTCGCCGGTGGTAACGGTGATTTCCGATTGGTTGGCCGGGACCTCGCTCCAGTAGCGCCGAATTGCCTCGGTCCCCCGCAATGGCTCTGCGAAGGGGGTTTCGACGAAGGTGGCGTCGCTCGCAAAGACGGAGATGATGACGTCGATTTGGCCCTTCGCCCACCCCCGGGCGAAGGTATCCACCAGCTCACTGGCGGATTCCCGTAGCTGCGGCAAGTCGACCGGGGAGGGCATTCGGCGGCTCTTCGAGGTAGCGGTGACCTGCAACATACATGCGTTCCCGGCCTCCTCCCTGGAGGCGCACAGCGCCTCAGGGTGGGAAGTGAGCCTCTCAAGCGCGCACCACTCCTCACCACGAGAGGTATGAACCGGTCTATGGCCTCCCGGCTTTGGGAAGAAGCCTGAGCGGATCGGTGGCGGCGCGATTCTGACGCCTGCAGGGACCGGGGACCAACGTTCTGACGGCCTTCCGCGTTAACAGAGGGAGTGGAAGGCTGTCCGATGACTGAACCCGTACGGAATCTGGAGACGAAAGATGCTGCATCCGATTCGGCGAGCCGGGTGGGCTCTGGCGACACTGGGTATCGGCCTCTTGGTGGGTGCCGCGGGCCCACCCGGGCAAAAGAACAAGCCGACCCTCGCGGGCACCTGGAAGTTGAACGCCGAGAAGACCGCCGCAGAGCAATCGGCGCAGCCTGGCGATCCGAGCGTCAGAGAAGGATACCGTCCCGGCGGCCGCCCCCGGGTCGGCACCGGGATGACGGGTGGCGGGAGTGCACGGCCGGGAGGTGGCGGCGGCGAAAGCGGCGGCGGGGCAGGGCGAGCCAACCTGGGTCCCTTGGGCTTGTATGCACGGCCGCTGCCCGAGCTGGTAGTCGTGCAGACCGACTCGAGCATCACCATCTCGGATCCGCGGGGGACCCCGCGTACCTATCGCACCGATGGCCGTAAGGAGATCGAACCGCTGCTCGGAGCGGATTCGTTGGAGATCGTCGCCAAGTGGAAGGACGGGAAGCTCACCACGGAGCGCAAGCTGGGAAGCTTCGGAAGCGTCCGGGAAGTGTATTGGATCGACTCCGATTCGCATGCGCTCGTTCTTGAAGTCAGGCTGAGCGGACCCGGGATCACGCCGCCGCTGGCCATGCGACGGATCTACGACGCGGCGCCAGGGAGCTGAGTGAAGCTCCTCCGCGTCGCGGGTCTGCTCGCGCTGCTCGCAGCCAGTCCCGCGCTCCATCCGCTTGTCGCCCAGATCGGCACCACCACCGACGTGCTCACCGGAGTGGTGAAGGACGATACCGGGCAGCCGGTCGCGGACGCCGTGGTCGAGGCGACTTCACTCGAAACCCAGGTGATGCGGACCACCAAGACCGACCTGCGCGGCCGCTACACGCTGCTGTTTCCGGATGGCGGCGGACAGTATCGCCTGATTGTCCGGGCGATCGGCAAGACCCCGGTCATGCGCACCGTCGCCCGGCTGGCGGACGAAGATCGTCTGGTCACCAACATCAGCCTCGGCACCGTCGCGACGCGGCTCGACGAGATCGTGGTGCGCGGGCGCCAGTCTCCCCGAGTCGACCCCAACGGGGGACCGCCGACGCCGGGCTCGACGGAACGCAACTTCAATCCCAATCAGACCGCCCGGCTGCCGATCGACGCGAGTGATCTCACCATTCTCGCGACGCTTGCACCGGGTGTCGTTGCGGTGTCCGGCAGCGACAGCACGGCGGCAGGGTTTTCGGTGGCGGGCCAGCGTCCCTCGAGCAACAGCACGACTCTCGATGGCCTCACCTTCGGTGGAACCACGGTTCCGCAGGACGCGGTACGCAACACGCGGGTCATCACCAACAGCTACGACGTGGCGCGAGGCCAGTTCAGCGGCGGGCAAGTGGCCAGCACCACTCGGAGCGGCACCAACTCGATCCTGGGTTCCGGCAACTACTCCTTGCGGGACCGCGACCTTTCGCTGAGCATCGAGGACAGCACGGCCTTCGCGCAGGGCTACACCCAGCATCAGCTCTCGGCCGGCTTTGGCGGGCCGCTCGGCAAGAACAAGGCCTTCTACTTCCTCTCCGGACAGGGCCGGCTGCGCGACGACGGATTGCAGAGCCTGCTTTCGGCATCCTCCGCGTCGCTTACCCGGCTGGGCCTCGCACCCGACTCGGCGAGCCGCTTCCTGGGCTTCCTAACCCAGAATGGCTTGCCCCTGCTGACGAGCGACAGCACCACCAGCCGCTCGACCAATGATTTTTCGGGGCTGGCGCGAGTCGACTTCAACCTGACGCCGACCCAGACACTCACGCTGCGCGGCGATGCGCGCCAGAATCGCACCGAGCCGACCGGGGTCGGCAGCTTGTCGGTGCCGGCCAGCGGTGGGATCACGCGCTCGAGTGGCGGCGGCGCCATGGCCACGCTCAGCTCGCGCTTCGGCCCCAAGCTCATCAACGAGCTCCGCGCCTATTACTCGGGTACCTCGCAGCATGGGGAATCGTTCAGCGACCTCCCCCAGGGACGGGTGCAGGTGGTGTCGGCGCTTCAAGGCGGGACCCAGTCGGTGTCCAACCTG